>JAHBXY010000150.1 GCA_019636275.1 Planctomycetota bacterium
GAGCGCCGCGGCGGCGGCCAGGTCGGGGCCGGCCTCGGCGGCGACGAGCGGCTGCAGCTCGGCCACGGCCTCGTCGGTCCGGCCGGCGAGCTCGAGCGCGCGCGCCCGCGCGAGCGTGATCCGCGGGTCCCACGGCGTGTAGGTGCGCGCCGCCGCGAGCGCCTCGTGCGCCGCCGGCAGCCGCCCCGAGCGCGTGTAGAGCTCGGCGAGCGCCAGGCAGGCCTCGGCGGCGCCCTGCGCCACGGCCGTGACCGGCGCCGGGCCGACGCGCGTCGCCTCGCGCAGGAGCGCCTCGGCCTGCAGGAGCGCGCCGCGCCCGGCGGCGGCGCGCCCGGCGACGAGGAGGGCGTCGATCCGCTGCAGCGGGTCGGTGACGCGCCGGATCGCCACCAGCGCCGGCTCGAGCAGCTCGGCCGCCTCCATCGGCCGGCCCGTGTCGAGGAGCAGCCGCGCCAGCGGCACCGTGAGCTGCGGGTCGTCGGGGCGGCGCGCGTGCGCCGCGCGCAGGGCCGCCTCGGCGTCGCCCGCCCGCCCCTGCGCCTGCCGCACCTGCGCCAGGAGCACCGGCAGGGCCGCGTCGTCGGGGTCGAGCAGGCGCGCCTGCTCGAGCGCCGCCGCCGCCTCGTCGAGCTGACCGACCTGGCGGTGGAGCCCGGCCCGCTCCTTGAGTCGGCGCACCTGGTTGGGCGGGCGCCGCTGCTCGAGGACCGTCGACACGACGCCCGCCGCCAGGGCGAGCGCCACGACCGGCAGCAGCACCTTGAGCAGGGTGCGCCAGGGGAAGGGCGGTCGCTTGGGGCGCCAGGGCATCGGGTCAGCGGAGAGCGTACCGCCCGGGCCGCGCCGGCCCAAGGTTCACGGCGACGCTCAGAACCCGAGCACGTCGCCGCGGCGGATCAGCGCCTCGCGCTGCGGGCCGGTCGAGACGACGCTCACGGGCACGCCGAGGCGCCGCTCGACGAACGCCACGTACTCGCGCGCGACGCCCGGGAGCTGGTCCTCGTCGGTCGCGCCGAGGTAGCTCGGGTCGGCGGGGATCGCGGGCAGCTCCTCGTAGACGGGCGTGAGCTCCTCCCAGCCGGCCTCGTCGGCCGGGAAGCCGTCGTGGCGCTTGCCGCCGCGCTCGTACGCCACGGCCACCTTGAGGGGGCCGAAGCCGGCCAGGGTGTCGAGCTTGGTGAGGACGATCCCGGCGCAGCCGGTGAGGCGCACGGCCTCGCCGAGCTGCACCAGGTCCAGCCAGCCGCAGCGCCGGGGGCGACCGGTGGTCGCGCCGTACTCCTTGCCGATCTCGCGCAGGCGGTCGCCCGGCTCGCCCAGGAGCTCGGTCGGGAACGGGCCCGAGCCGACGCGGGTCGTGTAGGCCTTGGCGACGCCGACGACCTTCCCGGCGGCCGCCGGCGGCACGCCCGCACCCGACGAGACGCCGGCCGAGCTGGCCGAGCTCGAGGTGACGAACGGGTAGGTGCCGTGGTCGAGGTCGAGCATGATCCCCTGCGCGCCCTCGAACATGACGCGCTTGCCCTCGCGCAGCGCGTCCTGGGCCACGCGGGCCGTGTCGCACACATAGGGGCGCAGGGCCTCGGCGGCGTCGAGGCAGGCCTCGCGGATCGGCTCGAACGCCAGCGGCGGGCGCCGGAAGAGGTGCACGAGGATGGCGTTCTTCTCGTCGAGGTTGCGCCGCAGGCGCTCGGCGAAGCGCTGCGGGTCGTAGAGGTCCGCCAGGCGGATCCCCGTGCGCGAGGCCTTGTCGGCGTAGCAGGGGCCGATCCCGCGCTTGGTCGTCCCGATCTGGCCCGTGCCGCCGCGCGCCTGCTCGCGCGCCTCGTCGAGGGCGCGGTGGTAGGGCATGACCACGTGGGCGCGGCTCGACAGGCGCAGGTTCGACAGGGCGACCTTCTGCTCGGTCAGCTCGGCGAGCTCGGTCTTGAGCGCGACGACGTCGAGGACGGTGCCGTTGCCGACCACGCAGGTGACGCCCGGGTAGAGGATCCCGGTGGGCACGTGGTGGAAGACGTACTTGACGCCCTTGGCGATCACGGTGTGGCCGGCGTTGCCGCCGCCCTGGTAGCGGACGACGACGTCGGCCTCGGAGGCGAAGGCGTCGATCACCTTGCCCTTGCCCTCGTCGCCCCACTGGAGGCCGATGACGGTGGCGCTGCGCACGGCTAGCTCCCCTGCGCGACGGTCGCCGGCGCGCCGCGGTGGGCGGCGATCGCGCGCACGAAGTCGTCGAAGAACGAGGCCGCCTCGTGCGGGCCGGGGCCGGCCTCGGGGTGGAACTGCGTGGCGGCGACGGGGAGCTCCCGGTGGCGGATCCCCTCGACCGTGCCGTCGAACAGGCTCGTGTAGGTGGGCACGAGGGCGGTCGCGCCGAGGGAGGCCGGGTCGACGGCGAAGCCGTGGTTGTGCGAGGTGATGAGCACGCGGCCGGTCTCGGCCTCGCGCACCGGGTGGTTGGCGCCGCGGTGGCCGAACTTGAGGTGGTGGGTGCGGGCGCCGGCCGCGAGCGACAGGATCTGGTGGCCGAGGCACACCCCGAAGACCGGCGGGCCGCCGCGCCCGGTCTGGGCGATCAGGCGGCGCGCCGCCTCGACGCCGTAGGTCACGGCGGCCGGGTCGCCCGGGCCGTTGGAGAGGAGCACGCCGTCGGGCTGCCGCTCGAGGATCGCCTCGGCCGGCGTGCTCGCCGGCACGACCGTGAGGTCGAGCCCGCGCGAGGCGAGGTGGCGGAGGATGTCGCGCTTGATGCCGAAGTCGAGCACCACGACGCGCCCGGCGCTGCCGGCCGCGACGAACGGGCGCGGCAGGAGGAGGTGACCCGGCTCGTTGTGCTCGCCGAACGCCTCTGTCCAGGCGTAGGGGGCCTTCGTCGTGACCTCGCGGGCCAGGTCGAGGCCCTCCATCTTCGGCGCCTGGCGCAGGCGCTCGAGGAGCGCGGCCTCGGGCTCGTCGCTCGTGGTGATCAGGCCGTTCTGCGAGCCGTGGTCGCGCAGGTGCTTCGTCAGCGTGCGCGTGTCGACGCCCTCGATCCCGGGCACGCCGAGCGCATCGAGGTGCTCGGGCAGGCTGCGCCGGCTGCGGTGGTTGCTCGGCCGCCAGGCCACCTCGCGGCACACGATCGCGGCGGCCTGCGGGCCGCTCGACTGGTCGTCGCTCTCGTCGGTGACCCCGTAGATGCCGAGGATCGGCACCGTGAAGACGACCGCCTCGAAGCGGTAGGAGGGGTCGGTCAGGACCTCCTGGTAGCCCGTGTGCGAGGTGTTGAACACGACCTCGGCCGTGACCTCGCGGTCCGCGCCGAACGAGCGCCCGCGGAACACGCGGCCGTCGGCGAGGAGGAGGCGGGCAGGGCGTTGCTGGGGCATGGCTGGCCTTGGGTGGAGTGCGAGGCCGCCATGGTATCGCGTCCGGGGGGGTCTGCGATGAGTCATGCGCTCGCGAGGGGCGGGCGATGGCCTGCGATGAGTGATGCGCTCGCGAGGGGCGGGCGATTGGCGCCAGTCCCGGACTGGCATGAACCGGTCCGTTTGACCCGTCCCGTCGCCAACGACGAGTGATGCGCTCGCGAGGGGCGGGCGATTGGCGCAGGTCCCGGACCGGCATGAACCGGTCCGTTCCGCCCGTCCCCATCGCTCGCTTTGGCGGGTCGGGGACGAGTGATGCGCTCGCGAGGGGCGGGCGATCGGCGCCAGTCCGGGACGGGCACGAACGGGCCCGTTGCGACCCGTCGCCAACGATGAGTGATGCGCTCGCGAGGGGCGGGCGATTGGCGCAGGTCCCGGACTGGCATGAACCGGTCCGCTCCGCCCGTCCCCATCGCTCGCTTTGGCGGGTCGGGGACGGGCGTCGCTCGTCTTGGCGGGTCGAGCGCGAGCGGCGAGCGGAGAGGTCCTCAGGCGCTCTGTGCCCAGGCCACCGTGCGGCGGAGCCCCTCGGCCAGAGGCACGCGGGGCCGGAAGTCCAGGCGCGCGCGGGCGCGCGCCTGGTCGGCGTGGGTCAGCGGCATGTCGCCCGGCGCCGGGGGGCGGCGCTCGACCCGCAGGGGGCGGCCGGTCGCCGCCTCGATGAGCGCGATCACCTCGCGCATGGCGTGGAGGGCCCCGCCGCCGAGGTTCACGACCTCGTGGCCGCCCCCGGGGGCGACGAGGTCGACCGCGCTCAGGACGCCGTCGACGATGTCGTCGACGTAGGTGAAGTCGCGCACGGCGCTCCCATCGCCGAGGAGCGGGACGACCTCGTCGCGCAGGGCGGCGCGCACGAACCGGCCGATCGACATGTCGGGGCGGCCGCGGGGGCCGTAGACGGTGAAGAGGCGCAGGGCGATCGACCCGAGGCCGTGGAGCTCGGCGTAGGTGGCGCACAGGAGCTCCGCCGCGCGCTTGGAGGCCGCGTAGGGCGAGAGCGGGCGGCTGGCCGGCTGGTCCTCGCGGAAGGGGGGCACGGCGTCGCCGCCGTAGACGCTCGACGACGAGGCGCTGACGAGCGCGCCGGGCCCGCGCGCGCGCAGGGCCTCGAGCAGGACCAGGAGGCCGCGCACGTTGACGTCGAAGGTCGTCAGCGGGTCGTCGATCGACGCCCGGACGCCGGGCCTGGCGGCCAGGTGCACGACGCGGTCGACGCCGGCGAGGGCGCGGGCGACGAGGGCCGGGTCGCGGACGTCGCCCTCGACCACCTCGGCGCCGGCGGCCGCGAGGCGCTCGGCCGTACGCCGCTTGAGGGCGGGGTCGTAGTAGGGGTCGAACGCGTCGAGCGCCACGGCCTGGTCGCCGCGGCGCAGGAGCGCCTCGACGAGGTGGGAGCCGATGAACCCCGCGCCGCCGGTGACCAGGACCTTCACGCGTCGGGGCGGCTCACGACGCGAGGGCGACGACGACGACGGTCGCGTCCCGGTCGGGCACGCCGCCGGTGAACTCCTCGAGCTGCGCGGCGAGCCGCCCGACGAGCTCCTTGGGGGCCTGCCCGGCGTGCTCGCGGAAGGCGGCCGACAGCCGCTCGAGCCCGAAGGCGTCGTTGTCGCCCGCCTTGCGCAGGGCGCCGGCGCCGTCGCTGCACAGGAGCAGCCGGTCGCCCGGGCGGAGCGTGGCCTCGACGCCGACCGAGCGCGGCGCCTCCTCGTCGCGGCGCGAAGGCGCGCGCAGGACCTCGAGCTTCTCGGTGGCCGCGTGCCACTGGAGGACGCCCGTGCCGCCGAGCGCGCCCAGCGCGACGCGGCCGTCGCGGGACACGCGCGCCAGCAGGAGCGACACGGCCGAGCCCGGGTGGAGCGTGCGGGCCAGGACCTCGCGCGCCAGGTCGCACACCTCGCGCGGGCCGTCGGCGCGGGCCGTGCCGACGCCGCGCAGGGTGTGGCGGGCGGCGCTGGCGGCGACGCAGGCGGCCGTGCCCACGCCCGACACGGTGCCCAGGCTCAGGAGGAGCTCGTCGGGGCGCTCGGGCTCGAGGAACACGTCGAAGAAGTCGCCGCCGCCGTCGGCCGGGCCGAAGCGGCGCGCGCGCGCGACCAGGCCGTCGAGCGTGGCAAGCACGGCGGGGGCGCTCTCGTCGCGCAGGCGGCGCGCCGTCTCGCGCTCGACGTCCTCGCGCTCGCGGCGCAGCAGGTCCTCGATGACGCGCCGGACGTCCTTGTTGGCCAGCAGCTCGGCCGCGCCGGCCTCCATCGTCCGCGTGGCGCTCATCTGCTTCTCGTCGGCGGCCGCGACCTCGGCCTCGTGGCCGGCGCTGTCGGTCGTCGACTCCTCGCCCGGGGTCGGCATCGGCGCCGGCGGCGCGTCGCCGCGCTCGACCAGGAACATCTTCGTCCTGCCGATGCGCAGGGCGTCCCACAGGTGGATCGCGTCGTCGCGGACCCGGCGCTCGTTGAGGTAGGTGCCGTTGAAGCTCTTCATGTCGCGGACGCGCAGGTCGCCCGCCGCGTCGCGCTCGATGATGCAATGCCGGCGCGAGGCCATGTCGTCCTTGATGATGATGTCGTTGTCCGGCGCGCGGCCGATCTTCACCGGCTGTCCTTCGACGATGTCGAAGAACGTGTGCTCGCGCTCCGAGACGACGATCAGCCGGCTGCCCGACATGGTCCCTCCAGGCCGGACGGATCCTATCTCTGCCCTCCCACGGTGACCACCCCTCGGGCAGACGCTTCGCGCCTCAGTCGACCCGGCGCCGCAGGGCCACGAGCACCAGGTCGTCGCCCCGCGGCCTGCCGGCCGTCCACGCGCGGACCTCGCCCTGGAGGGCGGCGACGAGCGCCTCGGCCCCCAGGAGACCGTGGCGGGCGAGGGCGTCGAGGACGCGGCGCCAGCCGAACGGCTCGCCGTCGGGCGAGGGCGCCTGGATGACGCCGTCCGAGACGAGGACGCGCGCCTCGAACACACGCAGGAAGGCGTCCTGCGTCAGGTCGAGGGCGGGCTCGCGCGCGCCGACCAGGGCCAGGGCCGCCCGGAACGCCCGCGCGAGGTGACGATCCACCAGGAAGCCGAAGGCTTCCGGCTCGCCGGCGCGGGCGCGGCGGATCAGCTCGGCCTCGTCCTCGTGCGGGCTCACGGCGGCTCCGACCTCTCTACCCGCAGGCGGACGGTCTATTCGCGCCGACCGTCCGGGTTAGAGTAGCGTCCCGGGAGGGCGGCCGGATGACGACCCCTGGCGGCGCGATCAGCGCGCGCGAGCTGGAGCTGCGGCTCGCCCGCCGCGCCCTGCGCGAGAAGCTCATCGACTCGAAGGCGCTGAGCGAGGCCCTCCTCGAGCAGGCGGCCCGCTCGTCGACGGCGCTCGTCGACCTGCTGGCGAAGCGGGGGGCCAGCGCCCCGGCGCTCGAGGGGCTGCGCGCGCAGCTCGACCTCACGGCCGACGAGGACCTCGAGGAGCGCCCGACCAAGGACGACCCGCGGATCGGCAAGATCTTCCTGTCGCTCCGCTGCGACGTGCGCATCGAGCAGTCGCGCTTCATGACCTCCTACGTGGGCCGCCTGCCCCACGACCCGGAGCCGGCGTCGCTGCTGTTGATCACCACCGACGCGATCCGCCACGGCCTGTGGGTCGACTTCCTCGAGACCGTCCGCGCGGCGAAGAACGTGAAGAGCGCCGGCCTCGTGCCGGTCCTCGATGCCGGCCGCGCCGAGGGGGCCTTCGCGATCGTCACCCGCTACAGCCAGGGCTGCCTGAACCTGCGCGGCCTCCTCGACCGCGTGCGCCGCCTCAAGCTCTCGGAGGCCCTGCGCATCGCGCGCGAGCTGGCCCAGGCGCTCGCCGACCTGCACGCCGCCGGCCTCGTCCACCGGGACCTCAAGGCGCAGAACGTGGTCCTCACCCGCGAGGGCAAGGTGCTCCTGCGCCGGGCCGGGATCGTGTTCGAGCCCGAGGGCGCGCAGGAGTTCGCCGCCCGCGGGAGCGTGTTCGGCTCGCCCCACACGATCGCGCCCGAGTGCCTGCGCGGCGAGCCGCCCGACCCGATGAACGACGTCTACGCGCTCGGGGTCACGACCTACGAGATGGTCGCCGGGACGCGCCCGTTCGAGGGCGAGGGCGTGGCCGACCTGCGCCCGCAGCACCTCGAGCAGCCGCCGCTGCGCCCCGACAAGGTCCTGCGCGACGTGCCGGACTCCGTGTCGGAGCTCCTCGTGTGGATGCTGGCCAAGAAGCCCAAGGAGCGGCCGAACGCGGCCAAGCTGGTGAACATCATCCAGACCGTCGAGCGCAACATCCACCGCTCGGGCTCGACGGAGAAGTTCCAGGCCTTCGGCGGGTAGCGCGCGCGGGGTCACGACAGGGGAGCAGCCGGCAACCGCCGCTCGTCCCCGACCCGCCAGAGCGCAGCGTGCGGGACGGGTCAGTTCGCGCCAGTTTCGTACTTGGCCGATCGCCCGCCCCTCGCGAGCGCATCACTCGTCGCAGTCCCGCCAAAGCGAGCGATGGGGACGGGCGGAACGGGCCCGTTCATGCTGGTCCGGGACCTGCGCCGATCGCCCGCCCCTCGCGAGCGCATCACTCATCGATGGGGACGGGCGGAACGGGCCGGTTCATGCTGGTCCGGGACCTGCGCCGATCGCCCGCCCCTCGCGAGCGCATCACTCATCGTTGGCCGGTTCATGCCAGTCCGGGACCTGCGCCAATCGCCCGCCCCTCGCGAGCGCATCACTCGTCGCAGACCCGCCAAAGCGAGCGATGGGGACGGGCGGAACGGGCCGGTTCATGCCAGCCCGGGACCTGCGCCGATCGCCCGCCCCTCGCGAGCGCATCACTCATCGTTGGGGACGGGCGGAACGGGCCGGTTCATGCTGGTCCGGGACCTGCGCCAATCGCCCGCCCCTCGCGAGCGCATCACTCGTCGCAGTCCCGCCAAAGCGAGCGATGGGGACGGGCGGAACGGGCCGGTTCATGCCAGTCCGGGACCTGCGCCAATCGCCCGCCCCTCGCGAGCGCATCACTCATCGTTGGCCGGTTCGTGCCAGTCCGGGACTATCGCCAATCGCCCGCCCCTCGCGAGCGCATCCCTCATCGCCGACCGGGCCCGTGGGGCACGACGCCGCCCTCGGGCTCGCCGGGCATGCCGTCGCGCTCGGCCTGCTGCCGGGCGCGGAGCGAGGCGGCCAGGCGCTGCGCGCGCAGGCGGATCTCCTGGTCGGGGTCGCTCTGGGCGAGCTGGTCGAGCGAGCCGATCGCCCGGTCGCCGCCGACGCGCCCGATCGCCAGGACGGCGCTGGCGCGGATCGGCAGCGACGCCTGCGGGTCGCGCGCCAGCCCCTCGAGGAAGCCGAGCGAGCGCTCCCTGCCCGTCTCTGCGTAGGAGACGATCGCGCGCTGACGGATGGGCAGGTTCTGCTCCTGGTTGATGATCTGCTCCATGAGCGCCTGGTCGCGCGCGTCGCCGCGCCGGCCGATGAGCGTGACCGCCTCGGCGCGCACGTTGGGGTCGCCGTCCTCGAGCGCCGCGCGGGCGAAGACCTCGCGGCCGCGCTCGTCACCCTCGCCCAGCCGGCGGGCGTACTCGCGCAGGAGCATGCTGCGCAGGTTCGGGTTCTCCTCGCGGCCGAAGGCGCGCGCCACCGAGTCGGCCGCCTCGGGCGAGTCGGGCAGGTAGCGGACGAGGGTCGTCTGCAGGGCCACGTCCTTCGTGCGCCCGAGCACCTCCTCGACCGCGGCGAGCGCCTCGGGCCCCTCGAAGCCGGCGAGCGCCTTGGCCAGGAAGATCTGCTGGGCGCGGCCGTCGAGCCCGAGGAGCATCTCGCGCAGGGCCGGGATCGCCGAGATGCCCAGGCGGCGGACCTCGGCCAGGAGCTCCTCCTCGCGCGCCTCGCGGGTGCGGAAGTCCTCGAACATGGGGCCGCGGTCGAGGAGCGGATCGACCCGCGCGAGCTCGGCGTACTGCTCGAGCAGCCGGGCGATCATCTCGTGGTCGCCCGAGCGGCGACGCAGCTCCTCGAGCTTCTCGCGCGGGCTCTGGGTCGCCGCCGGCGCGGCGATCGGCTGGGGCGCCTCGAGCGGCACGACCGGCCCCGGCGCCCCGTCGGGGGTCGACGCGCTCGGCGTGACCTGCAGCCGCGGCGTCTGCGGGCGCCCGTCGACGACGCGGGCCGGCGGCGGCTGCTGCGGCCCGGGGCGGCCGATCGTCGGGGCCGGCTCGGCGGGCCCCATGGCGAGGAACAACCCGCCGCCCACGGCCGCGGCGACGAGCGCCCCGGCCAGGGCCATGACCGGCGCCTTCGAGCGGCCGCCGGCCGGGCGCGCCGCGGGCGCGGCGCCGGACGGGCGGGCGTCGAGCGCCTGCCGCTTGCCCGACCCCTCCTTCTTCGGCGGGGGCGCGGGCTCGGGCTCGGGCTCCGGCGGGGGCGCGGCCTTCTTCTTCTCGGCCGTCTTCTTCGTGGCCGGGGCGGGCTTCTCGACCTTGCCGGTCGGCCGCTTGACCGGCGTCCTCAGCCCGAAGTCGTCGTCGTCGTCCGCGTCGTCCTCGGGAGGCCGGCGCCGCTTGTCCGCCATGAGACCCTCGCCGGTGTGGCGCCCGGGTGATGACGCTCGGCGTCCCGGGCGGGTTCACCGCCAGGCTACGACACGCGGCGCGGCCGCGGAAGCCCAGGCCGGCCAGGGCTCAGCGCGGCGGCTGCAGCCCCTCGAGCAGGGTCACGAGCTGGCAGTCGGGCAGCCGCTCCTTGAGCGGCCCGAGCAGGCGCTGCTTCTGCGCGTCGATGAACGTGCGCAGCTCGGCGCGCTTGCCCTCGGGGACGCCCGCCACGACCTCGGGCCGGTGGAGCAGCGCCAGGAGCACGCCCGTGAACACCATGTCGTTGTAGGTCTGCTGCACCTGCGCCTTGGTGGCCCGCTGCGGGAGCTGCCCCCACTCGTGGTCGAACGCCACCCGGAAGAGCTCCGTCCCGGCGGCGTTCTTGAGGCGCACGTCGACGGTGCCCTTGAAGCTGTGGGCCTGCGTCTGCCCGAAGAACTGCGCGTCGTCGTACTTGCAGCCGGCGGCCCCCGTGAGGGCCAGCGTGGCCGGCGGCGCGTCCGGCTCGTCCTTCTCCCAGCGGGCCGCGCGCCGCTGGATCCAGCCGTCGAGGCGCTCCGCTCCGCAGGGGCGGAGGCTGTCGACGCGGATGCCGAAGTGGCTCAGGCGCTCGAACAGGTAGTACTGGAACGTGTTGCTCGGCTCCGGCTCGCCGTCGATCTGCGAGGTGAGGTCGAGCGACAGCCGCAGGGCCCGCGGCTTGGCGGGCGCCGCCGGGCCGTCGCCGGCGTCCTGGGCGACGACCGCCGGGCCCAGGGCCGCGAGGACGAGGACGGGGGCGCCGAGGAGGATGAGCCGCCGCATGAGGGACCTCCAGAACGCGGTCCTGCCGCGCCGGCGGCGACGCTAGCACGGGTCCCGCGCGGGCGTCAACGCGACCGGCAGGCCCGTGGCGGGTCGAGCGGCCCAGCGCTCGAGGGCGGCCGGAAGGCCGCTTCGCGGCCTTCCTGCCGGCCCTCGAACCTCATCGCTGATGCCGGGGGATCCGTGTGCTCGGCCGCTGCAGTCTCACATCTCGAGGACCTACGGGTGGATCGGCGGCCGAGCACAGGGACCCCCGGCCGGAGTCGGCCCGGCCCGGTCCGTCCGAGGCAACTGCCTGGCGCATTTCCGGCCGGGCCTCTAGGATCCTGCCGATGGCCAAGACCCTCGTCCTGACGCCGGAGGCGGCGCCGTCCATCCGCGACGAGGTGGTGTCGGCGCTCCGCGGCGGGCAGGTCGTGCTGCTGCCGATGGAGACCGTCTACGCCCGCGTCGCCCGGGCCGACGACGCCGGCGTCCGCGGCCGGCTCGGCGCCGGGCCGGACGACGTCGTCGTCGAGCGCCTCGTGCCCGACGTCGCCGCGGCCGAGGCGGCGGGCGCCGTGCTCTCCGTCCCGGCGCGGCGGCTGGCGCGCCGCTACTGGCCGGGGCCGCTGGCGCTCGTCCTCGACACGCCCGCGGGGCCGGTCGCCTTCCGCGTGCCGGGGCATGACCTCGCGCGCGAGGTCGCGGCGGCGGTCGCCGTCGTGGCGGCGAGCCCGGGCGACCCGGTCGAGTTCGAGCCGGCCCTCGCGGCCGCGGGCGACGGGGCCGACCTCGCCGTCGACGCCGGCCGCACGGCGCTGGCCGCCCCGGCGACCGTGGTGCGCGCGCCGGCCGCCGGCCCGCTCGAGGTCGTGCGCGAGGGCTTCCTCGACGCCGGCCCGCTCGAGCGCGCCGCCAACCGCCTCGTGGTCTTCGTGTGCACCGGCAACACCTGCCGCAGCCCGATGGCCGAGGGGCTGTTCCGCGCGGCGCTCACCCGCCGCCTCGGGCTGCCCGACGCGAGGCCGGAGCGCCTGGCCGCCGCCGGGTGGATCGTGGCCTCGGCCGGCGTCGCCGCAGCGGAGGGCATGCCGGCGGCGGACAACGCCGTGACGATCATGGCCGAGCGCGGGGTGGACCTCGGCGACCACGTCGCCCAGCAGCTCGCCGGGCCGCTCGCCGAGCGGGCCGACCTGCTGGTGACGATGTCCGACGGCCACCGCCGCTCGCTGGTCGACTGGTGGCCGGAGCTGGCCTCGCGCGCGGTCGTCCTCGACCCGCGCGGCGTCCCCGATCCGATCGGCAGCGGGCTCGACACCTACCGGGCCACGGCGGATCACATCGCCGAGGCCCTCGAGCCGCTCGCCGACGCGCTGCTGGCGGCGGACGCCGCCGGGCGCTCCCCGGCCGCGGCGGTCGTCCCCGGGGGCGATGCCGCCGGCGGGCGCGAGCCGCCCGGGGCGCGCCGTCATAAACGGCCCTGCCAGGCCCGGCCGCCCGGCAGGGCGCGCCCCTGACGCGGCCCGCGTGCCGGAGCGACGACCATGGCCCGTCCGCGCCGCCTCCTGTCCGCCCTGTCCCTGACCCTCGTCGCGGCCTGCGCCGGGGGCGAGCCGCGCCGGCCCGGCGGGGGCGAGCCGCGGCGGATCGAGCCGGAGTACGCCGAGCCGCGGCCCGCGGCGCAGGCCGAGCCGGACCCCTTCAGCGTCGAGGCGGTCCTGCCGCGCAGCGGCGACCCGGCGCGCCCCAACGTCAAGGTCGAGCTGACCGTCGTCGACGTCGTGTCGGAGCGCGGGCTGGCCGTGCGCGCCGGCGTGGCGGGCTCGCCCGTGCGCGGCGTCGTGCGCGCCCGCGCGGCCATCTCGGCCGGCCAGGCGCGCGCGCGCACCCGCACGTCGACGTTCGTCGTCGTGCAGGCGGGCGGCGCGGGCGCGATCACGCTCACCGACGAGACCCGGCGCTGGCTCGGCCCGTGGGCCGCCCTCGAGGTCCAGGTGCTGTCCGCCTCGTCCGAGGGCGTGCGCCTGGCCGTCGGCCCCTACGTGGCGCCCGGCGCGCGCCGCGGCGACGTCGTCGCCGGCGGCGCCCAGGTGTCGCTCCTGCCGGGCGAGGCCGTGCTCCTGGGCGGCTCGAGCCAGCGCGACGAGCGCGAGGCGCGCGGCCTCGGGAGCCACGCCGAGCGGTCCGAGGCGCGCGACCTGCTCGTGCTGCTGCAGGTCGACGTCCTGGGCTGAGGTGTGATCGACGGCTGCGGCCGCGGATGCCGGGCGAGGGGGGGGCGCGCGCGGGTCGTCGGTGTGGCCCGCCTCGCAAGCTCCGTCCCGCGGCTGCGGTGCCCCATTCCAGGCGGCCCCTATCGCTCGCGGCCGTCCGCAGCCGCGGGCCTCCCGCTTGCTCCGGCGGCCCACCGGGGATCCGGCGATCGATACGACCCGCGCGCGCTCCCCCCTCGCCTCGGCCTCCGCGCCCTCGCCTCACGTGCTCCTCCGAACGAGGCTGGTCACCAGCGGAACGTGGTAGCGCCGATCTCTTCAGTGGCTCCAATGGCCCGCGCGCCTCCGCCGCCGCGGCTCAGCCTCGTCGCCCTCGCCTCACGTGCTGCTCGATCGATGACTGGCCTCCTCGCCGGAGAGCGTCGCCCCGGAACGCGCGCAGGCGACGACCCGGGGGGCCGTCGCCTGCGCGGCGCGTGAGACGCGAGGTCTAGAAGATCACTCGGACTGGATGGGGCGCACGCCGCGCTCGCCGTCGGCCCCGATGATCGGGGTGACGGTCGCGGCGAAGTCGATCAGCGAGCCCTGGGTCATCGGGTGCGGGTAGCGGCCGTGGCTGTAGTTCGGGCGCTTCTGCGGCAGCGAGCGGTAGTCGGGGAAGGTCCGGTCGTAGCCGTGGAGGCGGTACTCCGACAGGCCGATCGACTGGCGCACGGCCATGATCTCCTCCTGCGTGATCTTGCCCCCGGCGAGGTAGTCCACCTCGCGCGCCGTGTACTTGTCGACCCAGGCCTGGTGCATGCGGGCCGGGAAGGCGGGCAGCGCGTGGACGTTGCCCGAGGCGTCGTTGATCGTCAGCTCGTCCTCGAAGTCGCCGGCGTTGCACAGCCCGTTGCCGCCGACGTTGAAGTCGGCCTTCTTGCAGAAGAAGAACTGGTTGTTGCGCAGGACCAGCGCGTCGCCCTGCGGCGCGAACTTGCTGGTCACGCCGCCCTCGTCACAGAAGGCGATGACGTTGTTCTCGACCACGACCTGCCCGTTGTCGGCCTTGGGGTCGACCGACAGGCCGCGCCCGTCCGAGCCGAACGTGTGGACGAAAGCGATCGTGTTGTTGCGCACCCGGATCGTCGGCTTGCCCCAGCCGCCGCCGACGATCGCCTCGATGCCGCGGCTGCCGGCGATCAGCACGAGGTTGTTCTCGATGAGCGTCTCGCCCGCCCCGCCGCACTTGACGTAGATCCCCCACCAGGGGCTGTTGACGATGATCATGTTGCGGACGGTGAAGCGGCCCTTGCCGACGAGGATCACCGTCGTGTCCGAGCCGGACTTCTTCACGTTCAGCGCCTGGTAGCCCCAGGCCGTGTTGTCGACGTGCCCCTGGATGCGCTGGTTGGCGCCGGGCTCCCCGTCGCTGAAGTAGTAGTTGCCCGTGCCGCGGTCGATGCAGAAGCCGTCGATCGTCACCTGGTCGAGGTTGTTGTCCGACCGCTCGGCGTGGAACACGGTCTTGCCCGCGCCCTGCTGGTCGCCGGGCGGGCTGATGATCGTCAGGTGGCGGAAGGGGTCGCGCTGGCTGAAGTCGGCGTTCCAGCCGCCCTGGATGACGACGTCGCTCGTCTCGATCTTGGGCATGACGCCCGTCTTGCCCTGGCCGTGGTAGGTGCCGGCGGCCACGTGCACGCGGTCGCCCGGCTGCAGCTCGCTCAGCACGCGCCAGAGGAGCTTCTTCGGCGCCTCCTTCGTCCCCGGGTTGTTGTTCTGCCCCGTCTCCGACGACACGTAGATGTCCCGGGCCACGGCGGCCGGGGACAGGGTCAGCGCGGCCAGCACCAGGGCCAGCGTCGCGGCGCGATTCGTCAGCATCTCACTCACCTCTCGTGGTCACGCGGCCGTCCCGGGCCGCGCGGGCGCGGGAGTATCGGGGAACGTGGGGGGCGACCGCAAGCCCCCTCGAAGGGGCACTAACGACCGCGGAGCCCCTCCCACTCGGCCCGCTGGGTGGGGTCGAGCGCCGCGACGGAGAGCGCCTGCGCCCTGAGGGCGTCGAGCGCCATGTGGCCCGCCACCGAGCGGGGGTCGAGCGCCGCGGCGGCGCGCCGCGCGTCCTCGAGCGCCCCGTCGAGGTCGGCCTGGAGCAGGCGCGCCTGCGCGCGGAGGAGCCACACGCCGACCTCGCGGTGCGTCTCGCCGCGCACGAGCGCCAGGGCACGCCCGAGGTCCGCGACGGCGGCGTCGACGTCGGGGTCCGCGAGCTGGAGCCGCGCCTCGGCGCGGAAGTACCAGCAGTCGGCCTCCCCGTGCTCGAGGGCCAGGGCGCGGTCCTCGGCCTCGAACACGCCCGGCCAGTCGCCGCGCGCGCGGCGGGCCAGCGCGAGGTGGTGCTGGAGGATGAAGAGGTGCGGGGCGGCCGCGGCGAGCCGCTCGAACGCCGCGGCCGCCCCCTCGCCCTCGTGGCCGTGCTCGTGGAGGACGAGCAGGGCGCGGGTCTCGACGTGGTCGCGGTCGGCCTCGGCCGCGGCACGGAAGAAGGGGACCGCCTCTGCCCACCCGGTGACCCGGATCGTCACGAGGCCCAGCGCGTGGAGGGTCTCGGCGTCACCGGGACCGGCGGCGACGGCCCGCGCGGCGCTCACGGCGGCGGCCTCCAGCTCACGCGCGACCAGCGCGTGCGCCGCCCAGGCCGCGCTGGAGCGAGGCCAGCGCTCGGCGGCCGTCCGGAGCGGCCGCTCGGCCATGTCGGCCTCCTCGCGTCCAACGGCGAGCCGGGCCGCGCGCAGGGAGTCGGACGGGACGGCGCCGGGGTCCTGCAGCACCGCCAGCGCGAGCCGGAAGGCGCTCGGCCGGGCCCCCGCGCCCTGCAGCTCGCCCACGAGCCGACGCGCGTCGTCGTGGGTGGGCGCCCGGCCCAGCAGACGCGACAGGGCCGCCTCTCCGCGGCGGACGAGGTCCTCGCGGGCCGGGGCGAGGCCCAGCGCCTTGTCGTTGGCGGCCACGGCCTCCCGGAGGTCGCCCGCGCGCAGCAGCGCCTCGGCGAACGTCGCCCAGGGGTCCGGCTCCCAGGGGCGCAGGTCGACGAGCGCCTGGCTCGCGCGCCGCGCGCGGTCGATCGCGCCGGCCTCGAGGGCGCTCGCGGCCAGGTTCAGCTGCGTCCGCTGCAGGTGCGGCGAGAGCCGCGCCGCCTGCTCGCAGTCCGCCAGGGCCTCCGCGGGGCGACCGGCGAGGGAGTGGAGGGTGGCGCGCGCCTCCCAGGCCTCGGCCCGGAGCGGCTCGGCGGCGACGAGCTCTGCCGCGAGCGCCTCCGCCTGGGTGTGGTCGCCGCGGTCCCAGGGGAGCAGGACGAGCCAGACGCGGGCCTCGATGATGTCGGGGTCCAGGGCCGTCGCCCGGCGGAGCAGGTCGACGGCGCGGGCGTCGCCCTGCCTGGCCAGGAGGACGCCCGAGAGCGAGAGCGCCTCGGCCGACCCCGGCGCGCGCGCGAGCGCCTCGGCGACCACGGCCGCGGCCGCGTCTGTCTCCCCGCCGTCGAGGAGGAGCCAGGCGAGCTCGAGCGCGACGTCGATCCGGTCGGGCGCCCGCCGGGTCAGCCGCCGGGCGGCGGGCAGGAGCCACTCCGACCCGGGCCGTTCGGTCAGCCGCACGAGGCGGAGGACCTCGAGCCAGGCGTCGTCGCCGCCCTCCTCGAGGAGCCGCCGCCGCGCCGCGCGGAGCGCCGCCAGCGGGTCTCGCGAGGCGGGCGCCGTGACCGGGGGCGGCGGGCGCCGGCGCGGTGCCCGGTTGGCGGCGGCGCTGCGTCCAGGTCGGAGCTGGCCGGTGGCGCCCGGTCGGCGGCGGCGAGGGCCAGGGCGGCCAGCGCCAGGGCCGGGACGGCGGCGACGACGAGCGCGAGCCAGGCGCGCCGGCGGCGCGTCGATCTCCGGCGCGGCGGCCGCAGGACGTCGGCCAGGGCGGCGGCGAGGGCCAGGGCGCTCTCGAAGCGCGCGGCCGGGTCCTTCTCGAGGCAGCGCAGGCACACGGCGTCGAGGGCGCGCGGCACCGCCGGGGCCAGGCTCGACGGCGCGGGCGGCGCGGCGCGCAGGACCTTCTCCAGGACGAGGATCGCGCTCGGGCCGTCGAAGGGCGCCCGGCCGGTGAGGGCGTAGAACAGCGTGCCGCCCAGGCCGTAGACGTCGGCCGGCGCGCCGGCGCGCCGCGCGCGCCCGTCGGCCTGCTCGGGGGGCATGTAGGCGGGCGTCCCCAGGAGCTCGCTCGTGGTCGTGAGCGAGCCCTCGCTCAGGAGGAAGCGCGCCAGGCCGAAGTCGATCAAGCGCACGTCGCCCTGCGGCGTGACGAGGACGTTGTCGGGCTTGAGGTCGCGGTGCGCGACGCCCTGGGCGTGGACCTGGTCGAGGGCCCGCGCCAGCCGCTCGACGAGCCGCGCCGCCTCGAGCGGCGGGAGCGGGCCCGCGCGCGCCACGCGGGCCTGGAGCGACTCGCCCTCGACGCGCTCCATGACCAGCCACGGGCGGCCGTCGGGCGCGCGCCCGGCGTCGAGCGGGGTCACGACGACCGGGTGGCGCACGGCGAACAGCGCCCGCGCCTCGCGCTGGAAGCGCAGGACGGCCTCGGGGTCCTGCAGGGAGGCCCGGAGGACCTTGAGCGCCGCGGGCGTCCCGCGCTCGGCGTGGCGCGCGAGGTAGAGCTCGCCCATGCCGCCTCGCCCGAGGAGGCCCTCGACCTCCCAGGCCCCGAAGCGCGACGGCGGGCGGCCTGGCTGCAGCACGGCGCGAGGATGACGCCCCCGGCGGCGCCCCGCCAGCGAGACCGGGCAGCCGTCGAGCACACCAGCGTTGCGCGCGGGGCGGGCCCGGGCGAGGCTGCCGCCATGCGCAGCGCCCTGCGGCCCGGTCACAAGGCGATCACGGGCGTCCTGCACCTCGGCCGACTGCTCGGGCAGGAGGGCTTCGCGGGCGTCGGCGCGCTGACGGCGGCGGCCCTCGACGACGCGCGCGCGCTCGAGGCCGGCGGGGTCGACGCGCTGCTCGTGGAGAACTTCGCCGACGCGTCGCCCGGGCCCTTCGTCGACGCGGCCACCGTGGCCTGCCTGGCGCGCGTGTGCGCGGCCGTGCGCGCGGCCACGGCCCTGCCGGTGGGCGTCAACGTCCTGCCCAACGACTACCGGGCCGCGTTCGCCCTCGCCCGCGCCTGCGGGCTCGACTTCGTGCAGCTCGACGTGCTCGTCGACGCCGTGCGCACCGACTACAGCTACTCGGACGCGCCGCCGTTCGAGGTGCGCGTCGACCTCGCCGACCTGGCCGCCGTCCGCGCTCGCCTGGGGGCCCAGGGGGTGCCCTTGTGGGGGACGGTCCACCCCAAGCACTACGCCCTGCTCGAGGCGACGGCGCTCGAGGCGCAGGCGGTCGCCGCGGTCCAGGCCGGGGCCCAGGCGGTGGTCGTCACCGGCGCGGCGACCGGGCAGGCGCCCGACGCCGGGCGCGTGGCGCGGGTGCGGCGGGCCCTGGGCCAGGACGTGCCGCTCGTCGTCGGCAGCGGGCTCGACGCCTCCAACGCCGCCGCCCTCCTCGAGCACGCCGACGGGGCGATCGTCGGCACCGCCCTCCGGGCGCCAGGGCTGGGCCCGGTCGTCGTCGAGCAGGTGCGGGCGGTCGTGGCCGCGGCGCGGGCCGTGCGAGTACACTCGCCGCGGTGACCTCGAAGGGCGAGAGCGAGCGGCGCCCGGCGCTCCCGCCGGACAGCGACCTGACGATCCTCACCTGCCGGCCGTGCGCCGTCGACGTGAGCGTCGCCCCGGGCGCCCCGCGCCGCTGCCCGCGCTGCGAGGGGCCGCTCGACCGCCCGAGCAACGTCGAGGGCGACGCGCCCGACCGCACGCTCCTCGAGGTGCGCCGGCCATCGGGCGAGGCGCCCGTCGAGCGCACGCGTGAGGCGCCCGTCGAGCGCGCAGGCGAGCAACCGGTCGAGCGCGCGCGCGAGGCCGCCCGGGGCGAGCTCCGCGCCCTCACCGACACGGCCACGCAGCCCGGCACCCACCCGTCGATCGCCCGCGCGAGAGCGCCCGAGCCCGGCGCACCGGAGGCGGTGCGCCGCGTGGGGCAGTACGAGCTGCGCCGCGTGCTCGGCAAGGGCGGCATGGGCGTCGTCTATGAGGCCTGGCAGCCGTCGCTCGGCCGCGCCGTGGCGCTCAAGGTCATGTCGGCGGCCGAGGCCACCGACGAGGAGCTGGAGCGCTTCGACCGCGAGGCGCGCGCGGCGGCGCGGCTGCAGCACCCGAACATCGTGCCGATCTACGACGTCGGCGCGTTCGAGGGGCGCGCCTACTTCACCATGGACCTCGTGCGCGGGCGCACGCTCCAGGAGCTCGCGCGCCAGGGGACGCTCGACCCGGCCGAGGCGGCGCGCATGGTGGCGCGCGTGTGCCGCGCGATCCACTACGCGCACGAGAAGGGGATCATCCACCGCGACCTCAAGCCGTCGAACATCCTCGTCGACGAGCAGGGCGAGCCGCACGTCACCGACTTCGGTCTGGCCAAGGACGTCACCGACCACAGCGGCCTGACGCTCACGGGCGTGGCCATGGGCAGCCCGCCCTACATGCCGCCCGAGCAGGCCAAGGGCGAGTTCCGCCGCGTCGACGCGCAGTCGGACGTCTACGGCCTGGGGGCGATCCTCTACGAGTGCCTCACCGGGGCGCCGCCGTTCCAGGGCAAGAGCGTCTACGACATCATCGCCAAGGTCCTCGTCGAGGAGCCCGTCCCGCCGCGCCGCAAGGCCCCGGCCGTGCCGGTCGACCTGGAGACGATCTGCCTCAAGGCGCTGGAGAAGGAGAAGTGGCGCCGCTACCCCACCGCCGAGGCCATGGCGCAGGACCTCGAGCGGCACCTCGCCGGGCGCACGATCGAGGCCGTGCGCCACGGCTTCACGACGCGGATCGGCCGCGGGATCGAGCGCCACCGCTGGCAGATCGTGTCGGCGCTGGTCCCGGTGGCGATCGCGGCCGGCGTGATCGGCTACCTCGTCGGCGGCGAGCCGCACCTGCCGCCGCCCCCGCCGCCGGGGCCGCCCGTCGACGCCGACCCGGGCCCGATCGCGCGCGCCGGGCGCGAGCTGCCGCGCGCGGTCGAGCACCTGGCGGCGCTCGGCGGGCCGACCTGGGGGCAGGTGTCGGCGTCGCTCGGCAGCCTCCCCGACGACCTCCCGGGGCTGCGGCGGCTGCGCCAGGAGGTCGAGCCGCGGCTGCGCGACGACCCGGGCGGCCGCGCGCCGTGGGAGGTCCTGCGGCGGCTCGTCGACGCCCTCGCCGAGGACCCGGGCGTCGAGGCGCGCGACCTCGCCGCGGCGGTGGGCACGTGGTACGGCGTCGACGGGCCGCTGGCGCGGGTGGCGACGGCCGCCGTGCTCGCGCACCGGGGCGCGCTGCAGCGCGACGCCGCGTCCTACCGGCTGGCGCTCGCCGGCGCGCCCACGCCGATCGACGTGGACATCGTGCGCGACGCGGCGCGCAGCCTGGCTCCGCTGTTCACCGAGGAGGACGACCGCGCGGCGCGCGGGCGGCGGGCCGTCGCGGCGGTGACGTCCGACGCCGCGCTCGCCGCCGCGGCCCTGCGGCCCGACGACGTGCGCCTCGACGCGACGCGCACGGCCGTGATCGGCCCCGGGTGGGTGTTCCCCCCCGTGACCTGGCCGGGCGCGCCGTCGGTCGCCGGGGCCGAGCGCCCCGTGGCGCGCGGGCTCCTCGGGCGCGGCGCGCGCGACGCCGCGCCGACGGCGCCGCTGCTCACGGCCGACGGCGCGCGGGTGCTCGTCGGGTGGCTGCGCTTCCTGCACGTACTCGAGGAGTCGAGCGGCCGCGTGCTCCGGCGCGTGCGCCTGCCGGGGGCGGCGCGCGGCCTGCAGTGGGATCGGAGCGGCCGCTCGCGCGTGCGCGTGTGGGACGGCGCCCGCGAGCGCGACGTGCTCGTCTCCGGCCTCGACGACGACGGCGACGAGGTGGCGCTGCGCTGGCGCGACGAGGCGGGCGAGCGACCGGTGCTCCCGCTCGACCTGCTCCCGGCGGGCGACACGCCGGCGCCCGACGAGCTGCGGCGGGCGGCGTTCGCCGCCTTCCCGGCGCTCGACGACCGGCTGGACCTGTTCGCCGAGCACGTGCGCCGCGACGCCGAGGGCAAGGTCGTGCGCGACGTGCGCGTCGCGCGCGTGCTGCGCCTCGAGGGGCGGCCGGAGCTCGGCCTGACGCTGGCCCTCACGCCCGTGCCCGACGCGGCGCTGGCGGCGTTCGCCGCGTCCGACCCGCGCGTCGAGCCGACGGCCGCGCGGGTGGTCGCCGTGGCGCCCGACAGCCCCGCAGACCGCGCGGGGCTGCGGCCGGGCGACGTCATCCTGCGCGTCGAGTGGGCGCGGGCGTCGAGCTCGACCGAGCTCGAGCTGCGGGTGCGGCGCGGCCGCGCGGAGCACCTGCTCAGGCTGCGCCTCGTGTGGCCGCGCGTCGACCTGGGGGCGCTGGCCGCGCGGGCGGGGGCGCTGGCGGCCCGGGACCCCGACCCGAACCCCTGGCACCTGGCGCTCGCCGCGGCGCTGCGCCCGCCGGGCGAGGCGCCCCCGCCCGGGGCGGAGGAGCAGGCGCGCGCGGCGGCGCTCTCGCCGCACCTGTCGCCGGTCGAGCGCGTCGAGCTGGGCTGCTTCCTCGACGCGCGCGGGCTCGAGCGCGAGGCCGAGCGGGCCTTCACGCGCGCGCTGGGCGACCTCCTGCGCGACCACGCCTACGCGCCCGAGCTGGCGGGCTACGCCCTGCACGACGCCGGGCGCGCGCTGGCCGACCGCGTCGTCGAGCACCGCCTGGCCGGGCGGGCCGAGCGGGCGGCGACGCTCGCGCGCTGGCGCGACGCCTTCGCCCCGGCGCTGGCCGAGAGCGAGCACGCGCGGCGGGCCTACGCCCGGCGCGGCGCGGCGCCCGAGGGCGCGCCGCCGGTCGCCAAGGGCGTGGCCGGGCTCGACGCGCTGGACCTGCTGCGGCTCGACCACACGGTGCGCCTGCAGGGGGCCATGCTCACGCTGGTCGTGGCCCTCCTGGCGCTCCTGTTCCTCCGCTACGGCGCCCACGCGCGGCGCGACCTGGCGCGCATGAACGTGGTCGGGCCGCGGGCGCGCCTGGCCCTGTGGGTGCAGCGCCCGTGGACGCGGCTGACCTACACCTGGCCGACCTACATCTCGCTCTCGGACAAGCTGGCGTTCATCGCCCTGTACCTCGTCTACTTCATGGCGCTGTCGGTGCAGGACGCCGGGCTCGACGTGCTGGCGGCGCTGCGGCGGCGGCCCGAGCCGCTGCTGGCCGGGC
>JAHBXY010000151.1 GCA_019636275.1 Planctomycetota bacterium
GCGCCGTGCTCGGCTCGGCGTGGCGCGCCGCCGCGGCCGGCGAGGCCGATCGCGCCGTGCGGCGGGCCGAGGCGACCCTGCGCGACGGGGTCGAGCGGGAGTGACCGCGCTCGCCTGTTCGTCGTGATCGACGTTCACCGTGTGGACTCGTATGAGCCACGGAGGGTCATGTCCTTACGTCCCCTCGTGCCCTCCGCCGTCCCGTCGCCTTCGTGTCCCACGGGCGGCCAGAGCGCTGACGTCGGCTCATCACATCGAGCCGTGACCGCGCGGAGAGAGAGGCGGCAAGGAGCGCGGGGACGTCACGCGGCGAGGAGCCGCCAGGCCGCTCGCTCCTTGGCCCTGGAGCCGGGAGTGCGCTCGACCGCGTCGGTGTAGGCCGCCAGGGCGTAGAGGAGCAGGGCGTCCTCGGGGTCCGCGTCGTCGAGCCGATCGCGCCACTCGACGCCCGGGCGCTCCCGGCGCCACTCCTCCTCGAGGTGCGCGAGCGTGACCCGCGCCGACGCGCGGGTGAGCATGCGCGGGCTCACGTTGATCCCGGTCCTCGAGCCCAGGAGCACGCGTCGCCTGCGCTCCGCTGCCCCGACCCGCCCGAAGGCGAAGAACGAGAGGAGCCACAGGAGGAGCAGGACTCCGTAAGTGATCCACCCGTCGCGCTCGAGCCAGCGCGTCAGGGGCCGTCCTGTGTTGATCGACGCGAGGAAGAGGAACGACGGGAGGACGGCCCCCCAGAAGCGGTAGTAGCCCAGCCCGACGCTCCGACCGAACGTGCCCCAGGAGAGCGCCGCGTCGCGGCTACAGCCGATGACCTCGCACCTCAGGGGGGCGATGGGGCCGCCGACCACGAAGAAGGTCGTGGCCACGACCTGCTCCTCGACCTCGTCGATCCTGCCGAGGACCAGCTCTCCGAAGACGAGGGTCGACATGCGGGGACCATAGACCCGGGGGACCTCCGCGGCAAGCCGAGCCGGCCCCGCTCGCGGAGCGAGCCACGACGACGGGCGGAACGTCGCGACGAGCGAGGCGAGGCCGCGGAGGCCGAGGCGAGGTGGGCCGCCGCAGCGAGCGGGAGGCCCGCGGCTGCAGACGGACGCGAGCAATGGGGCCGCAGGGCCTTGCCGCGCCGCAGCCGCGGGACGGAGCTCGCGAAGGCGGGCCACACCGACGACCCGCGCGCGCGCCGCATCGCCCCGTCGTGCGAAGCACGACGTCTCAGCCCTCGAACCGGATCGAGCGGGCCGGGTTTGCATCCGCAGCCGCAGCCGTCTAAGGCCTGAGGGAGCCGATGCCTTGCAGGGCGCCCTCCCACTGCGGGCGCAGGCCGACGAGCTCCGCGATCACGGGCGAGAGCGCGTCGATGTCGCCGTCGTCGGGCGTCAGCGCCAGCGAGCGAGCCAGCTCGAGGGGACGGTGGGCGGCGCGGGTGAGGTCGGCGGGGACGAGGCCGCCGAGGAGCGTGTTGAGCAGGGCCAGGCGCTCGGCGTCGGCGCGCGACGGGCGCCGCGTGGCGAACACGGCCGTGGCGCGGCGCTCGAGCAGGAGGGCCACGATCGCCGCGGCGCGCGTCTCGGGGTCGTCGTGGCGGGTGAGCGACAGGAGCAGCTCGGCGCGGGCCTCGGCGGCGACGCGGCGCACGTCGGCCAGCTCGTCGGGGGACGTCGCGTTCCACACGCGCTTGCCGATCGAGCGCAGGCGCTCGAGCCCGAGGAGGCGGCGCACCGACGGGTCGTGCGGCGCGAGCTCGCGGACCCGGCGCAGGAAGCGGCTGGCGTCGACCCCGCCCTGCGCGGCGAGGTCGGCGGCGACGCGCGCCGCCTGCGGCGGGTCGACCAGCGCGAGCTGGTGCAGGAGCGGCTCGACCTCCTCCTGCATGGGACGCCCCAGGGCGAAGGTCGCCTCCGCCTGCGCGCGCAGGGCCTCGGGCAGCCGCTGGCGGACGCGGCTCGCCGCGCGGGCCGCCTCGAGCGCCGGCGCGTGCTCGCCGAGGGCCAGGTGCGCGCGGGCGAGCGCCGCCAGGGCCGAGGCGTCGGCCGGGTCCTCGCGCACGAGCGCCTGCAGGTCGCCCAGGGCCGGGCGCACGTGGGCGCCGCCGAGGTCGATGCGGCGCGCCTGCTCGCGCACGCGCTCGCGCCGGCCGAGCCGCGGGCGGCGCTGCGGGCCGACCGGCAGGGCCAGGAGGCGCTCGTCCTCGGTCGCGGCCACGACGAAGCCGCCCTGCGGCGTGGGCACGCCGACGAGCCAAGGCAGGAGCGTGGCCCCGGGCGAGCGCCGCTCGCCCAGGAGCGCGCCGTCGTCGAGCGCCACGAGGACCACGACGCCGCTCGGCGCCACGACGGCCACGACCGGCAGCGGCTCGGGGTCGCCCGGCGACGGGCGCGGCAGGCCGGGGGCGCCCGGCCGCGGCGGCGGGAGCCAGGCCGGCGGCGACGGCGCGCCGCCCGGACGGTCCTCGGGGAGGCGGCGCGCCCAGAGCGCCGTCCCGTTGCCGACGTCGAGGCACACGAGCTCGTCGGGCGCGCGCGTGAGGACGAGGCGCGGCGGCGTCCCGCCGACGAACAGGCCGCCCACGACGCCCGGGAGGTCGAGCGACCACGACTCGCTGCCGTCGGTGCGCCGCAGGGCCATGACGCGCCGCTCGGTGACGACGACGAGGACCCCCTCGCGCTCCTCGCCCAGGATCAGCCGCGCGGGGTCGTTGACCCACGGGCCGTCGAGGGTCGCCCGCACGGCCAGCGGCACCTCCCAGATCAGCTTGCCGAGCGGGTCGTGCGCGGCGAGCAGCGGCGCCGCCTTCTCGCGCCCGGGGTCCTTCGGGCCGACGCACAGCGGGGCGGCGCCGGGCAGGAGGCGCGGGGCCGCCGTCGAGCCCGCGCCCTGGACGCCGGCGCGGCCGGCCCACACCTCGCCGCCGTCGCTGGCGCGCAGCACCGCCAGGGGGCCGCCGCAGAGGACGTCGAAGACCTTGTCGCCGTCGAGGTCGAGGGGCAGGGCGTCGAGGCCGGAGGCCGGGCGGCGGACGCCCTTCCACACCTGCTCCCAGCCGCCCGTCGCCGTCGGCAGCCAGCGCGTGAGGGCCGCGGCGCCCGGGTCGCCGCCGTCCACGCGCGCGGCCGCGTAGACGGCGCGGTCGCCGCCGCGCGCGGCGGTCAGGCCGACGACGTGCCCGCCGAGGTCCTGGTCGAGGAGGACGCGCCCGTCCTCGCCGGCGCGGCCGACGATGCGCTCGCCGGCCGCCAGGAGGAGGTCGCCCGCGGCTGGCGCCTCGAGCGCGGCCACGAGCGCCGTCTGCGGCAGGGGCTGGCGCACGCGCCAGCGCACCCGCCCGGGGGTCGGGTCGAGGGCCACGACCGCCCGTCCGTCGGGCGCCGGCAGGAGCACCTCGGGGAGCCCGTCGCCGTCGGCGTCGGCCACGACCGGCTCGTCGTCGCGCGAGGCCCAGGGCTCGGCGTCGGTCGAGCCGGCGTCGACGCGCACCCAGCCGTCGCCGGCCGGGGCGAACAGGTCGCCCGTCGGCGACCAGGCCGCCGGGCCGAGGCCCAGCGCGGCGACCGCCGGCTCGGACCCGGCGCGCAGGAACACGGCGCCGGGCTGCATGACCGCGCCCTGCCCCTCGCGGGCGCCCTCGGGCCCGAGGGCGAACGCGCGCGTGCGCCCTCGGGCGTCGTCGGTCAGGAGCAGCCAGGGGCGGTCGGCCAGGGCGAACGAGGGGCGGCGCAGGCGCGCGCCGGCCTCGCCGACCTGGTAGCGCGCCTGCCCCTGCGGGTCGAGGAGCCACGCGGGCCCCTCCTCGGGCACGAGCACGACCCAGGGGTCGCGCTCGCGGTCGACCGCCACGGGCAGCGCGACGCTCGTGGGCGTCACGCCGGCGAGGGCGACCCGCCGCGGCGCGGCCTCGGGCGCCTCGGTGTCCCACACGAGCGCGGCGCCGGCGGCCGGGAACACGGCAAAGCTGCGGGCGGCGAAGGCGCCCAGGCGCACGCCGCGGGGCACGAGCGCCGGGCGGGCGCGTCGCCCCGGCGCGCCGCGCAGGGGGGCGCCGGTGGCCGCGAGCGAGATGGGGAGCAGGCGCGGGCGCTCGTCCTCGAGCACGAGCACCTGCGTCGGGCGGTTCGGGGCGCGCAGGACGACGGCGCTCGGCCCGTGCACGCCGGCGGCGCGGGCGACGAGGCGGCCCGTGCGCCCGTCGCGGAGCTCGAGGTGCTGCTCGCCGCCGAGGAGCAGGTCGAGGACGCCGTCGCCGTCGACGTCCTCGGCGTCGAGGATCGCCGTGGCCGTCGTGTCGACGCGGAAGCGCGCGCGCGTGTGGCCCGCGCCGGGGAGGAGCGCCAGGCGCGGCCCGTCGCGGCCGTCCTCAAGCACGACGAGGTCGGGCGCGCCGTCGCCGTCGACGTCGCGCACCAGCGGGGGCCCGAGCAGGCGCCCGTCGAGCGGCCGGCGCCACGCGGCCAGCGGCTGGAGGGTGACGCGCCGCTCGACGCGCCCGCCCGGGGGCACCGTGACCCTGAGCCGCTGCGGCAGGTAGCCCGCCTTCGACAGCTCGACCTCGTGCTCGCCCGCGCCCGGGAGCTCGGCCGGCGCAACGCGCGAGCTGCCGTCGCGGGCCCAGCGCACCGTGACGTTCTCGGGGTCGGCCTCGATGCGCAGGGCGGCCACGTCGCGCACGACGGGGACCGGGACCTTCTCCTCGACGCCGCCCGACGGGACCGTGACGATGCGCTCGGCGGCGGCGCCCGGGGCCACGACCCACCCGCCGGGCGCGCCGACGACGATGCGGTAGGGGCCCGCCTCGAGCGAGGCCAGGAACGGCGTGGGCCCCTCGCCGCAGGGCGCGCCGTCGGGGGTGAACACGGCGACCGTCCCGCCGGGCTGCTCGGTCTCGACGCGCAGGAGGCCGCGGGTGGACACGAGCGTGCCGCTGAGCTTGAGCGTCTCGCCGTGGCCCACGCGCACGACGTCCACGCCGACGGCCTGGTCGAGGAAGCCGGGCAGGCGGAAGCGCAGGCGGTGCGCCCCGGCCGCGACCTCGAGGCGCAGCGCCCCCTCGGGGGGCGTGAGGAGCGTCTGGCCGCGCTCGTCGAGCAGCTCGCGGCCGTCGAGGAGCACCGCCGCGCCGGCCGGCACGGTCGAGAGCTCGAGCGTCCCCGGCAGGCTGAGGAAGAAGCCCAGGCCGGCGCCGACGACGGCGGCGAACCCGAGCGCGCCGGCGACGAACGCAGGGCGGCGGCGGGCCCAGCGGCGCGCCCGCTCGACGGGGCCGGGCGGCTGGGCGCGGATCGGCGCGTCGTCGAGGAAGGCGGCCAGGTCGGCGGCCATGTCGGCGGCCGACTGGTAGCGCGCGGCCGGGTCCTTCTCCAGCGCCTTGAGGCACACCGTCTCCACCGGCGCCGGCACGGCGGGGTTCTTCTTGCGCGGCGCGACGGGGTCCTCGTCGCAGATGCGCTTGGCGAGCTCGAGGAAGGTCGCCGCGTCGAACGGCGGCGCGCCGGTGAGCATCTCGTAGAGCGTGGCCCCGAGCGCGTAGACGTCGGTGCGCCGGTCGATCTCGTCGACGCGGCCGCGCACCTGCTCGGGCGCCATGTAGGCCGGCGTGCCCACGGCGGCGCCCGTGCGCGTGAGCTTGTCGTCCTCGTCGGGCTCGGAGAGCGTCGCCAGGCCGAAGTCGGTCACGCGCGGCTCGCCCGAGCGATCGTCGACGAGGATGTTCGCCGGCTTGAGGTCGCGGTGGATCACCCCCTGCTCGTGGGCGTAGGCCACCGCCTCGGCCGTCTTGCGCATGACGTGGACGGCGCGGCGGACGGTCACCTCGCCCAGGGTCAGGAGCTCGCCCACCGAGCGGCCGCGGACCATGTCCATGGCGATGAAGTGCTGGCCGGCCTCGTGGCCCGCCTCGTAGACGCGCACGATGTTCGGGTGGTCGAGCCGCGCGGCCAGGCGCGCCTCGCGCTTGAAGCGCTGGATCGCGCGCGCCGTGGGCGCGCCCTCGCTCTGCAGCAGCTTGAGCGCGACGTCGCGCTCGAGCTCGACGTGGCGCGCGTGGTAGACCGCGCCCATGGCCCCGGCGCCGAGCATGCGCACGAGCTGGTAGGGGCCGATCCGCGAGGGCAGCCCGGCCAGCGGGCCGTCGGGGTCCTCGCGCGCGGCGGGGTCCTTGCCCACCTGCGTGGCCCGCATGCGCGGCGCCTCCTTCGGCGGGGCGGCGCCCTCGAGCTGGCGCTTGAGCCGGGTGGCCTGGTCCGGGCCGAGGACGCCCATGTCCACGAGGATCTCGGTGATCGGCCGGTCGGGCGCGTCCCACTTCTTGCGCTCGACGGCCTCCTGGACGACGTTCACCGACAGGAGGCGCTGGCGCATGGCCAGGCGGACGAAGGCCAGCTCCTGGCTCGTGATCACGCGCCCGGCCTACGTCCGGTACTCGCCGCGCATGTCGGCCAGCTTCACCATGAGCACGTCGCGGCCCATGCGCAGCGCGTCGACGACCGGGCGCACCTTCGAGCCCTCGCCGTGGCGCCAGAGCACCGGCAGCTCGACCACCTTCAGCCCCAGCTTGCGGGCCAGGAACAGGACCTCGACGTCGAACGCGGTGACCATGGGCCCCTGGATCTCGGGGGCGTCGGGGCCGTAGCGGCGCAGGCGGCCGAAGATGGCGCGGGCGGCCTCGCGCGTGAACATCTTGAACCCGCACTGGGTGTCCTTGACGCCCGGGACGACGAGGGCCCGCACCATGGCGTTGAAGCCGCGCCCCATGACGTGGCGGAAGGTCGGCTCGCGCTCGCGGCGCGCGCCCTCGGCCTCGCGCGAGCCGATGGCCACGTCGGCGCCGGCGTCGAGCGCGCGGGCGAAGGCCTCCGCCTCGGAGAGCGGGACGGACAGGTCGGCGTCGCTGAACAGCACCTTGTCGCCCTCGGCGGCCAGGATCCCGCTGGTCACGGTGGCCGCCTTGCCCCGGTGAGGCAAGGCCAGGGCGCGGACGACGCCCGGGTGCGCGCGGGCGAAGGCCTCGAAGCGGGCCAGCGTCTGGTCGCTGCTGCCGTCGTCGGCCAGGAGCACCTCGACCGGCGCGCGCGGCGGGTCGCGCAGCCACGCCTCCACCTGCTCGAACGTGGCGTCGAGCCGGGCCGCCTCGTCGTAGGCCGGGATGACGAGGGACAGGGCGGGGCGGGGCGTCGAGGTCACGGCGGGGAGGCTCTCTCGGTCAGTTGGCGGTCAGGCCGACCTCGGCCGCGACGCCGGCGCCGGCGCGGTCGGCCGCGCGCCGGAGCAGGCCCCGGTCGGCGAGGGTCTCGAGGTACTGCGCGTAGCGCGCCAGGTAGCGGCCGTCGCGGGTGGTCAGGGCCATGTCGCGCAGGGCGCCGAGGGTGGCCAGGGCGCCGAGCGCCGACGCCTTCGCCGGGCCCTCGCCGCCGCGCTCGACGTAGGCGCGCGCCGGCGCCTCCCAGCGCTCACGGTCGAGCCAGCGCAGGGTGCGCTCGGCCGCGACCAGGAAGGGCGACGACTCGCCGCCCGGGGCGACGTGGCGGTGGGTGACGAGGAGCCCCCGCACGGCGAGCGCCTGCGACGCCAGCGACTTGGTCTGCGCCTGCCGCGCGTTGGAGGCGATCGAGTAGACGTCGTAGAAGCCAGGCTCGTCGGCGTCCCACTCGCGGAGGGAGGTCGCCAGCGAGCGCAGGAGCGTGTCGGCCTTGCGCTGCTCCTCCTGCACGTCGGCGTGGCGCGGGTGCTTGTCGGGCGTGCGCCCGCCGATCCGCGCGCGCTGCTTGAAGGCCTCGAGCCCGAGGAGGAACAGCCCCAGGTCGCCCGGCGTGATCGTCGACCCGGCCGTCGTCGGGCCGCCGAGCGACGTGGCGCGCCCCTGGCGCACGTTGACGTGGAAGGCGCGCAGGCCGCGGAAGGCGAACAGCGCCAGCTCGAGGGCCTGGTCGTGGACGTCCTTCTCCAGGAGCGTGGCCGTGGCGCCCTCGGGCGGGCGGTCGCTGAAGAGGGCCAGGAGCTCCTTGGGCCCGTCCGGGTCGGCGAGGGCGAGGAGCTCGCACGCGCCGAGCAGCACGGCCGCCAGGCCCTGGAGGTGGCTCTTCAGGCGGTCGTCGCCCGGGAGCAGCTTCATCTCGACGCCGCCGCGGCCCGCCGCGGTCGTCCAGCCCGAGGGGAGGAAGTAGCGGAACTCCTCGAGGTTGGCGAGCGAGTCGCGCGGCGAGAAGTCCTCGGCGCGCACGTCGACGACGAGCCGGCGCAGCTCGTGCAGCTTGGCCACGGCGCAGTGCGCGGCGACGAGCCCGAAGAAGCCGCCCTCCGGCGTGGCGCCCCAGAGCTTGCCGCGGCGCTGCGCGAGCTGCAGCCGGGCGTAGCGCGCCTCGCACAGGAGCGCGAAGCCGAGCGCCTCGAGCGAGTGGCGCGGGCTCGGCGTCTCCTTCCAGCGCAGGCTGGCCAGGTCGTTCGGGTCGTGCGGGCGGGCGAGCTCGGCGCGCGCGCGGTGGAACGGGACGGCCACCGGGTCGAACGCCTGCGGCACGCTGAAGGTCGCGCCGGAGAGCGCCTTGTAGGCGGCGAGCTCCTGGCGCAGGAGCGACGCGGCCGTGGCGCCGGCCGCCTTCTGGCGCTGTGCGCGCGCCTCCTGGTGGGCGCTCTGCGAGAGCGGGAGGCCGGCGCCCGAGCCCAGGTAGGCCGCCATGAACGCGTCGGCCCCCTGACCGCAGAGCTCGCGGGTCAGGCGCCGGTGCGCGGCGTCGGTGGGCCAGCCGTGCTTGAAGAGCTGCCCCCAGAGCTCGCCGCCCTCGAGCACCTCGGACAGCGCGTACAGCTGCTCGGCCTCGAAGCGCAGGTCCTGCTGCGCCCGGGCCGGCGCAGCCGCCACCAGGAGCGACGCGAGCACCAGGCTTCCGGGCCACCAGCGCGGCACGACCGTCGGCAGAACCATAGGCATGACCCTCGGCATGACCATGGGCGGCGCCTCCTCCCGGCTCAGCGAGCATCTCGAACGCCGGTCGGACCTTAACATCGTGCCGCCCGACGTGGCAACGCCGGTCGGCGCCCGGCGAGCGGCAGGCGGGCGCCGGCTGTCGGAATGGCACCGGAACCCCGGTCGCCCTGGCCGGGCGGCTGCCCGTTTGGCAGGGCGCCGGGCGGGCGGCGGCGACGCAAAGCCTGGCCGCATATTCACCGGCGGCGCCGGCACCGACCTTGCAGGCGGGCGGGCGTCCTGCCGGGTGGGCAGGCTCCAAGTTCGTGTGTCCCGCCGCCGGCCGGCGGCGCACCGCAAAACCACTCTTCGACCGGCGGCCTCGACCCCCCTGCGCGGGAGGGGCCCCGTCGGAGCGACAGACGAGGGAACGCACCCATGGCTGCTCGGATCCGTCCGCTGAACGACAAGCTCGTGGTCAAGAGGCTCGAGGCCGAGGAGAAGACCAAGGGCGGGATCGTCCTCCCCGACACCGCGAAGGAGAAGCCGCGCGAGGGCAAGGTGATCGCGGTCGGCGAGGGCAAGCTGCTCGACTCGGGCAAGCGCGCGCCGGTGCAGGTCAAGAAGGACGACCGGGTGATCTTCAGCTCGTACGCGGGCACCGAGATCAAGATCGGCGGCGAGGACTACCTGATCCTCGACGAGTCGGACGTCCTCGCGGTGGTGGAGTAGCCCGCGCACATGGCCGCCAAGAAGATCGGGTTCGATGCGGAGGCGCGCGCGGCGCTCCGCCGCGGCGTGAACAAGCTCGCCAAGGCCGTGAAGGTGACGCTGGGCCCCCGCGGCCGCAACGTCGTCATCGCCAAGGCGTTCGGCGCCCCGACCGTGACCAAGGACGGGGTCACGGTCGCCAAGGAGGTCGAGGTCGAGGACCCCTGGGAGAACATGGGCGTCCAGATGGTCAAGGAGATCGCCTCCAAGGCCTCGGACGTGGCGGGTGACGGCACGACGACCGCCACCGTCCTCGGCGAGGCCCTCTTCGAGGAGGGGATCAAGAACGTCGTCGCGGGCGCCAACGCCATGGCGCTGGCCCGCGGCATCCAGGCGGCCGTGAAGGCCGTCAGCGACGAGCTCACCCGCCAGTCGAAGAAGATCGACACCAAGCAGGAGATCGAGCAGGTCGCCACGATCGCCGCCAACAACGACAAGGAGATCGGCGGCAAGATCGCCGAGGCCATGGAGCGGGTCGGCGACGGCGTGATCACGGTCGAGGCGGGCAAGACGCTCAAGACCGAGATCGAGTGGGTCGAGGGGATGCAGTTCGACAAGGGCTACCTGTCGCCCCACTTCGCCAGCCCCCAGGACGAGATGAAGTGCGTCCTGGAGAACCCCTACATCCTCGTCCACGAGGAGAAGGTCAGCTCGGTCCGCGACATGGTGCCGCTGCTCGAGCAGGTGATCCGCGAGCAGCGCCCGCTGCTGCTCATCGCCGAGGACGTCGAGGGCGAGGCCCTGGCGACCCTGGTGGTGAACAAGCTGCGCGGCGTGCTGAAGGTGTGCGCCGTCAAGGCGCCTGGCTTCGGCGACCGCCGCAAGGCCATGCTCGAGGACATCGCGGTCCTGACCGGCGGCAAGGCCGTGTTCAAGGACCTGGGCCTCAAGCTCGAGGGGCTGCCGCTGACCGACCTCGGCCAGTGCGAGAAGATCGTCGTGACGAAGGACGACACGACGGTCATCAACGGCAAGGGCGACCCGAAGAGCATCCAGGCGCGCATCAAGCAGATCAAGGCCGAGATCGACGCCACGACGTCGGACTACGACCGCGAGAAGCTGCAGGAGCGCCTGGCGAAGCTCTCGGGCGGCGTCGCGCAGGTCAACGTCGGCGCGGCGACCGAGGTCGAGATGAAGGAGAAGAAGGCCCGCGTCGAGGACGCGCTCCACGCCACCCGCGCGGCGGTCGAGGAGGGCGTGCTGCCCGGCGGCGGCCTGGCGCTCCTGCGCGCCCAGAAGGTCCTCGAGGACGGCCTGGGCAAGACCGGCGACGAGCGGCTCGGCGTGGACATCGTGCGCCGCGCCCTGGAGGCGCCGGCCAAGCAGATCGCCGAGAACGCGGGCATGGACGGCGGCGTCGTCGTCGAGCGCATGCGCGCCGAGGGCTGGAAGAAGGGCTTCGACGCCTACAAGCGCGACTACGTGGACATGCTCCAGGCCGGCATCGTCGACCCGACGAAGGTCACCCGGAGCGCGCTCCAGAACGCCGCGTCGATCGCCTCGCTCCTCCTGACCACCGACGCCGTGGTGTCGGAGATCAAGGAGAAGAAGGAGAAGGTCGGCGCCGGCATGCCGGGCGGCATGGGCGGCATGGGCGGCATGGGCGGCATGGGCGGCATGGGCGGCATGGGCGGGATGGACTTCTAGGTGTGATCGCGGCTGCGGCCGACGATGGCGGGCGCTGCGGTGCGTCGGTGTGTCGCGCTTCGCGCGACACACCGACCGCTCAGGCGCGCTCGGCGGCCAGGAGGCCGCCGTCGCTTGCCTTCGCGCCGCATCGCCTCGCCCTCGTCGGCCTCGCCTGACGCTCCTGCTGCGAACGCCCGGTGCGGTGTGCGCGGGCGCGGGTCGTCGGGTGGAGCCAAGCGGCGTCCCGAGTCTGTCTCTGTCCTGAGTCCATCGGATCCGAGCGAGCGGCGCGTCCCCCCCCGCGGGGCGCGCCGCTTCGCGTTCCGGACCGTCGATCGCCTGATCCTACGGCCCGCGCGCGCGCTGCCTCGCCCGGCATACGCGGCCGCAGCCGTCGATCACTTGGCAGGAGGCTGCGCGAAAGGGAGGGCCTGGTCGACCTGGTCCTGCAGGCCCAGGCGCGGCTCGCCCTGCTCGAACACGAGCAGGAGCTGCGCGTCGAGGGCGACCTTCCCGGGCTCCTGGTAGTGGACGAACATGAACTGGCGGCCGGTGGGGTCGGGGAGGACGGCGAGGAACTCGCCCTTGCTGACGACGTCCACGACGCGGTACTCGGCGAACGGCTCGGGCAGGCGCAGCGACTCCCAGAACAGGCAGAACTTCGTGCGCGAGTGCTCGTCCTGGGTGCGCTTGCTGAGCAGGTGGTACATCGGCCCGCAGCAGTCGTTGCGCGCCGAGTACTGCACGACCTCGAAGAGTTGCTCCGGGGTCGTGGGCCGGCCCAGGTAGGGCAGGCTGTCCGTCTGGCACACCTCGGGGGTGCAGGCGGCGAGCGACACGACGAGGACCAGCGCGACGCGCCTGAGCATGGGCCAGCGCCTCCGTCCCCCTCGACCGCGCGAAACGCACCGGGCTTCGATGGGGCCTCCTACAAAGATATCTCCTCACGCGTCCTGCGCTTGGGTGCGAGGGCGCGGTTGCCTCCCGACCTGAGACTGTGCTAGATGGGAGCCTGCGGGGTCAGAAGCTACGGGGCGCCGGGGCCCCCCCACTCTCGAGGACGGCATGGCCAAGAAGCGGATCGGGCAGATCCTCATCGAGATGGGCTACGTGACCCAGGCCGAGGTCGACGCCGCCCTCGCCGACCAGAAGAAGGGCGGGAGCAAGAAGCTGGGCGAGCTCCTGGTCGAGGCCAAGGCCTGCGACGAGGAGCAGGTCGCCAAGGCGATCGCGCACCAGCACTCGCTCAAGTACTGTCAGATCAGCAAGTTCAGCGTGCCGCCCGACGTCGTCTCCGCCGTGGCCAAGGACGTGGCCACCGAGGTGACGATCATGCCCCTGAAGAAGGGCAAGCGCTCGCTCGTGGTCGCGGCCGAGAACCCGCTCGACTTCTTCCAGCTCGACAACCTGCGCTTCCGCCTGGGCGTCGAGGTCGAGGCCGTGATCGCGTCGCGGCTGGAGATCCTGGCCGCGATCAACAAGTACTACGGCGAGACGCTGGGCCTCGAGGAGGCCATGGAGGGCATGGGCGAGGAGATCGCCCTCAAGCGCGACCTGCAGCAGGACGTCGACGAGGCCGACGGCGACGACGCGCCGATCATCCGCCTCGTCAACCAGATCATCGCGGAGGCGGTGAAGAAGCGGGCCAGCGACATCCACGTCGAGCCCATGGAGCGCAAGGTGCGGCTGCGCTACCGCATCGACGGCGACTGCGTGGAGCAGGAGCCGATCCCGAAGAAGCTCCAGGGCGCGCTGCTCTCGCGCCTGAAGATCATGGCCAAGATGAAGCCGGAGGAGAAGCGCACCCCGCAGGACGGGCGCATCAAGCTCCGCCTCGCCGGCCGCGACATCGACTTCCGCGTCAACTCGCTCCCGGCCACGCACGGCGAGTCGATCGTGCTGCGAATCCTCGACAAGGAGAGCGCGCTCGTCGACCTCGAGATCCTGGGCCTGCACACGACCGACTTCGAGAAGTTCAACCGGATCATCAAGCGGCCGAACGGGATCTTCCTGGTCACCGGGCCGACCGGCTCGGGCAAGACGACGACGCTCTACGCGGCGCTGAAGAAGCTCAACAAGCCGGACGTGAAGATCATCACGGCCGAGAACCCGGTCGAGTACAACCTCGAGGGCATCAACCAGGCCGAGGTGAACCACGAGATCGGGCGCACCTTCTCGGTGATCCTCAAGGCCATGCTGCGCCAGGCGCCCAACGTGATCCTCGTCGGCGAGATCCGCGACGAGGAGACGGCCACGGTCGGCATCCAGGCGGCGCTCACCGGCCACCTCGTGTTCTCGACCCTGCACACGAACGACGCGCCGTCGTCGATCTCGCGCCTCACCGACATGGGCGTCAAGCCGTTCCTCGTCGCCAGCGCGGTCCTGGCCATCCTCGCCCAGCGCCTGCTCCGCCGCCTGTGCCCCAAGTGCAAGGAGCCGATCGAGATCCGCGACCTGCCCGACTGGCAGCTCGCGTCCGTCGGCCTCAAGCCGGAGCAGGTGCGCGGCAAGCAGCTCTTCGGGCCGGTCGGCTGCGACAACTGCAACGGCTCGGGCTACCGCGGGCGCCTCGGCGTCTACGAGCTGCTCGAGATGGGCCCGCAGGTGCGCGAGCTGGCCTTCAACGAGGCCCACACGACCGAGATCCGCAAGGCGGCCATCCAGAACGGGATGACGAGCCTCCAGGTCGACGGCGTGCGCAAGGTCCTCGACGGGCTGACGACGATCGACGAGGTGCTGGTGATCACGCACCGCCAGGACCTGAAGCTCGCCTAGGGCACCGGAGCGCGCCGTGCAGATCGACAAGATCCTGGACCTCGTCATCGACAAGGGGGCGTCGGACCTCCACATCTCCGTGGGGTCGCCGCCCGTCGTGCGCCTCCAGGGCAAGCTGCGGGCGTTGAACACGCCCCCGCTGTCGCCCGAGGACACGTTGGCGCTCATGAAGGCCATCACGTCCGAGCGCTGCCAGCAGGAGCTGGCGGAGAAGGGCGGCGCCGACTTCGGCTTCGGCTTCGGCGAGAAGGCCCGCTTCCGCGTGTCGATCTTCAAGCAGAAGGGCAACGTGGGCATGGTCCTGCGCCAGATCAGCAACAAGCTGCTGACGCTGGAGCAGATCGGCCTGCCGCCCGCCGTGAAGACGCTGCTCACGCGGCCGCGCGGCATGTTCCTCTGCACGGGCCCGACCGGCTCGGGCAAGTCGACCACGCTGGCCTCGTGCATCGACTTCATCAACCAGGAGATGGACGCTCACATCATCACGATCGAGGACCCGATCGAGTTCTATCACTCGCACAAGAAGAGCATCATCACGCAGCGCGAGATCGGCGTCGACGTGGGCAGCTTCGACGAGGCGATCCGGCGCGCCCTGCGCCAGGACCCCGACGTGATCCTCGTCGGTGAGATGCGCGACCTCGAGACGATCTCGGCCGCGATCACGGCGGCCGAGACGGGCCACCTGCTGTTCGGCACGCTGCACACCATGGGCGCCGCCGAGACGATCAACCGCATCGTCGACGCCTTCCCGACCAACCAGCAGGAGCAGGTCAAGACGCAGCTCTCGCAGGCGCTCATGTGCGTGATCAGCCAGGCGCTCGTGCCCAAGGCGGAGGGGAGCGGGCGCCTCGCGGCGCACGAGATCATGGTCTTGACGCCGGCGATCGCCCACCTGATCCGCGAGGGCAAGATCTTCCGCATCAACTCGGAGATCCAGACCGGCAGCCGCTACGGCATGCAGCTCATGGACGACGCCCTGTTCGAGTTCTTCAAGAAGCGCCAGATCAAGTACCAGGACATGATGGAGCGCTGCGTGAACCCCAACGAGATGATCGCCAAGGTCCGCGAGTCGGGCCTGGCGGGGGTCGCGCGCATGGGCGGCGAGCCGCCGGCCGAGCCGCCGGCCGACGCGTCGGCGCGGCAGAGGAAGAGGTAGCCCGTGGCCCGCTCGATCGGCGAGATCCTCATGGAGATGGGCTTCGTCGACGAGGCCCAGGTCGAGGAGGCCCTCAAGCTCCAGGAGGACGAGGGCGGCAAGCTGGGCGACATCCTGGTCAAGCTGGGCTACGTGGCGGAGCCGGACATCCTCTTCGCCGTCGCCGAGCAGACCGGCATGGAGGTGGCGGACCTCGACGACACCGACGTCGACCCGGGCGTCATCGACATGGTGCCCAGGAACATCGTCGAGACCTACCGCGTCTGCCCGGTCGGCTACGAGGCGGGCGTGCTCGTCGTGGCCCTGGCCGACCCCATGAACCCGACCGTCCTCGACGACCTGCGGTTCATGACCAACTGCGAGGTGCGCGGGGCGGTGTCCACGCCCGACGCCGTCGACCGGGCGGTCACGCGCTACTACGGCGGCAAGGAGGACACGAGCCTGGCCGACGCCATGGCCCAGGCGATCAACGCCGACGACATCGAGGCGGTCGACGAGGGAGGCAAGAAGGTCCAGGACATCTCGCAGATGGTCGAGTCGACGCCCGTCGTCAAGCTCGTCAACCTGATCCTCCTCCAGGCGATCAAGGACAAGGCGGCCGACATCCACCTGGAGCCGTTCGAGAGCAGCTTCAAGGTCCGGCAGCGCATCGACGGCGTCCTCTACGAGATCAAGCCGCCGCCGCCGCCGCACCTGGCCACGGCGCTCTGCTCGCGCATCAAGGTCATGGCCGGCCTCGACATCGCCGAGCGCCGCCTGCCGCAGGACGGCCGCATCGAGCTCAACGTCGGCGGCCGCCCGGTCGACATCCGCGTCTCGACGCTGCCCGTCGTGTTCGGCGAGGCGGTGGTCATGCGTATCCTCGACCGCAGCAACGTCAACCTGGACCTCAACAACCTGGGCATCCGCCCCAAGGACCTCGAGGTCATCAAGGCGCTGATCAACAAGCCCAACGGCGTGATCCTGGTCACGGGGCCGACGGGCTCGGGCAAGACGACCACGCTCTACAGCGCGCTGTCGGACATCAACACGATCGACCGCAAGATCATCACCAACGAGGACCCGGTCGAGTACGACCTGCCCGGGATCATCCAGGTGCCGATCAACCCCGAGGTCGAGATGACCTACGCCAAGGCCCTGCGCGCGATCCTGCGGCAGGACCCGGACGTCATCTTCGTCGGCGAGATCCGCGACCTCGAGACGGCGAGCATCTGCGTCGAGGCGGCCCTCACCGGCCACCTCGTGCTCTCGACCCTGCACACGAACGACGCGCCGTCGGTCGTCACGCGCCTGGTCGACCTGGGCGTCGAGCCGTTCCTCCTCAGCGCGGTGCTCGAGGGCGTGATCGCGCAGCGCCTCGTGCGCAGGATCTGCGGCGAGTGCAAGGTGCAGTACACGCCGCAGGCCGAGGAGCTCTACGAGCTCGGCCTCAAGCCCGACATGGTCCAGGGCCGCACGTTCTTCTACGGCGAGGGCTGCAAGGTCTGCAACAACACGGGGTACAAGGGCCGGGTGGCCATCTTCGAGATGTTCATCGGCACCGAGAACCTCAAGACCGCCGTGGCCAACAAGGTCCCGCTGGCCGAGCTGAAGAAGGTGGCCAAGAAGGAGGGCATGCGCACCCTCCGCGAGGCCGGCATCATCGCGATTTACGAGGGCACGACGACGATCGAGGAGATCGTCAAGGAGACGGTCTTCCATTGAGGCGGACCTCCCCGCCCCCCGTTGCTTTCCCGACCGCTCCGCTCTAAGATCCCAACCCGCAAAGGCCGCGCGGCAGGCCATTCTCCGACGAGAGGCAGTCCATGGCTTCCTTCACCTTCGAGGCGGTCGACGGTAAGGGCAACAAGGTCAAGAAGGACGTCGAGGCGGACGACCGCGACGACGCCATGGCCAAGATCAAGGGGATGGGCCTCTTCCCCACGAAGGTCAAGGAGAAGGAGTCGGCGCCCACGGCGGCCGCCCCCGCGCCCGGCAAGAAGAAGGGCAAGGTCCTGGCGATCGGCGGCGTGAGCATGCGCCAGCTCACGACCTTCACCCAGCAGCTCGCCACGCTGCAGGACGCCGGCCTGCCGATCGTCCGCTCGCTGCGCATCCTCGAGGGCCAGCTCAAGCCCAGCCTGCTCAAGAACTGCCTCATGGACGTGGCCGAGGACGTCGAGTCGGGGGCCACGCTGTCCGAGGCCATGGGCAAGCACCCGCGCGCCTTCGACCGCCTCTACGTCGGCATGATCAAGGCCGGCGAGGCGGGCGGTGTGCTCGACACGATCCTCGACCGCCTGTCGCACTTCATGGAGAAGTCGCTCAGGCTGCGCAAGAAGGTCGTCGGCGCCCTGATCTACCCGATCGTCGTGACGGTCGTGGCCGTCGGCATCCTGGCCGGCATCATGAACTTCGTCATCCCGGCCTTCCAGAAGATGTTCAAGGAGGTCGGCGTCAGCCTGCCGGTGATGACCGAGATCCTGCTGGCGGTCTCGGACGTGGTGCAGAACTACTGGTACCTGCTCCCGGGCATCCCGCTGGTCATCGTGCTCAGCTGGAAGGGCATCTCGTCGACGCCGAAGGGCAAGTACGCCCTCGACAAGCTGCTCCTCTACATGCCCGTCTTCGGCTCGATCATCCACAAGTCGACGATCTCGCGCTTCGCCCGCACGCTCGGCACCCTGATCGCCTCGGGCGTGCCGATCCTCGAGTCGCTGAGCATCACCCGTGAGGCCACCGGCAACGACGTCATCGCCAAGGCGATCGACGACGTCCACGCCTCGATCCGCGAGGGCGAGTCGATCGCCAAGCCGCTGCAGGAGTCGGGCGTGTTCGACGACATGCTCGTCAACATGATCGACATCGGCGAGGAGACGGGCGAGCTCGACAAGATGCTGGTGAAGATCGCCGACAACTACGACGACGACGTCGACGTCGCGGTCGAGTCGCTCACGTCGATCATCGAGCCGATCCTCATCGTCGGCATGGGTGGCGCCGTCGGCTTCATCGTCATCGCGCTCTTCCTCCCGCTCATCGAGCTGATCCAGAAGCTCTAGCCCCCGCGGGACGACGGCAGGTCGAGATCGGCAGGCGGTGGGCGAGCGATCGTCCACCGCCTGCGCGCGTACCGCGCCCCCGGCGAGCTCCGCGGAGCCGAGGGTGGCGATCCGCGGCGCCGTGGACGTCGTAAGGTGCTGGCGATCAACAACGACCCGGGCGGCTCCGCGGAGCCGCGGGACGACGGCTCCGCCGGACGTAGCGTCCGCGAGGCGCGCGATCTGCGACTCAAGGGACGCCCCAAGGTGCTGGCAATCAACGACACGCTGCACAGCGGTCGCCGGGGACTCCGTGCGTTCACCGTGGTCTCGGGAGCGGTTCCCGGCCGCGCTTGGCCGGATCGTGGCGCTACTGAGCATGGGGATGCGCCCCGACCCATCATCGCCCGATCAGGTCCCCGTGGTCGTCAACGACGCGATCGGCTGGCACCCGTGGTCGTCCATCTTGCCGATCAACTCGCGACGGCGCCGACGCATGGCCGGATCCTGCGACCCGCGCGCCCCCCCTCGCCCCGTCGTGCGACGGACGACGTCTCAGCCCTCGGACCGGATCGAGCGGGCCGAGTCTTCAACCGCGGCCGCAGCGTCGATCACACGACACGCCAAAACGGGTGGAACGTAGCAGCGAGCGAGGCGAGGGCGCGGAGGCCGAGGCGAGGGGGGAGCGCGCGCGGGTCGTATCGATCGCCGGATCCTACGACCCGCGCGCGCCCCCCCTCGCCCGGCATCCGCGGCCGCAGCCGTCGATCACACCGCCCGGCATCCGCGGCCGCAGCCGTCTTTCACACAACGCGGCGGAGGGGCTTGAAAACCCGCCCCGCCCAGCCGCGGCTGACGACGCGGCCCTCGTGCACGTCGACCCACTCGCAGCGGCCGGTCACGCCGCCGGAGGCGGCGGACAGCTCCCAGCGCGTCTCGACGCCGTCCCAGTTGGCGGTGCCGACCCAGCGTCCGCCCCGGGCCTCGAGTCGCACGCGGCAGCGGACGGCGCCGTCGCGGCCGCTGAGCACCCCGACGACCTGCCCGCCCTCGGGCTGCAGGCGCAGGAACAGGCCGTCGTCGCGCCGCCACACGCCGTCGAGCGGCGCGGCGTCGCCGGGCGCGGGCTCGGCGGCGGCCCCCGCGCCCTCGACGCCGTCGATCCGGCGCAGGCGCGTGAAGCTCAGCGCCGCCCAGCCGCGCTGCGCCATGTCGCCCTCGCCCTCGACCCAGCCGGCGCGCCCCTCGAGCTTGCCGTCGGACCAGGCCAGCTCGACCGCGGTCCCGAGCCCGGCGACGGTCCCGCGCAGGACGCCGCGCTGCACCTCGAGGTCGACCGTGCGGCCGTCGCCGTGCCCGACCGGCACCAGCCGCGCGCGCCCCCTCCCCGTGGCCTCGAGCGACCACGCCCCGCCGGGCCCGGCCCAGCCGCCCGCCAGGGGCTCGACGGCGTCGATCGGGTCGCCGAACGGCTCCTCGGCCTGGCCGTCGCCCTCGACGACCAGCCCCACGCGCCGGACGAGCTCGAAGCGGTGTGGCTCCCAGCCGCGCTCGTAGACCGTCCCCTCGCTCCAGTCGAGCCACTCGAGGCGGCCGGACGCCTTGCCGGGGCCGTCGATCGTCAGCTCCCAACGCGCCGCGGCCTCGTGCTCGCCCTCGACCCACGTCCCCGCGCCGGTGAGCTTCTTCCCGCTCAGGCGCAGCGAGACGCGGCAGTCGAGCCCCTCGGGCGGGTTGAGGAGCGCGCCCTCGAGGACGTCGTCGCCCGTGGCCGCGAGGCGGTAGAACTTCTCCCCCGACTCGCCCGCCGGGAGGCGCCGCCAGAGGCCCGCCAGGTCCTGCGCCGTCTGCCCCAGGGCGACCGACGACGTGGACCCCAGCGCCAGGAGCGCACCGAGCGCGAACCAGAGCCTCATCCCCCACCCCCTTGCGTGGCGGGTGACTGTAAAGCCTGGCGGCGGCAGGATCAAGGCGAGCGGTTCAGCCGGTGTGGGGCTCGTAGCACAGGAGCACCGCCCCGGCGAGCGCGTGCATCTCGGGGTACTCGTCGAACAGCGCGAACGTCTGGGGCGCGTTCTTGCGGCTGTAGACGATCGACTGCCAGTCCGCGGACCGCCCCAGCGCGCGCAGCTGCGCCTTCATGTCGCCGAGCAGCGGCGCCAGGCGCGGGCAGCGGCGCGCGAGGTCCTCGACGATGCGCATGTTCGTGCGGGCGGGGCGGGTGTAGGCGCGCAGCGTCCGGGCCAGGAGGCGCACGTTCAGGCCGCGCAGAAGCGCCCCGCAGCGGTCGTAGAACGCGTGGATCAGGTGGTGATCGATCTGCACGTGGCGCACCTCGTCGAGCATGTGGAGGCGGTGCACGTCGGTGTAGAGCGGGTCGAGCGGCAGGTCGGGCCGCTCCTTCTGATGCCGCTGGTAGTGGCGGTAGTAGTCGACCGTTTTCTCCTCGAAGGCCAGGGCCATCCAGCACCAGAAGACGAAGAAGTCCGGCCGCCGGGCCATGAACCCCAGGAGCGCGTCCTCGGCGCGCCCGAGGCGCAGGAAGTGGTAGTCGGAGCGCTCGTAGCGCTCGGGGCAGGTGAGCCGCGCCAGGCGGCGGAACATCTCCGTGTGCTTGACCTCCTCCTCGACGAACACGTCGAGCGCCTCGAGCAGGTCCGCCGGCAGGTCGAGGCGGGTGCTCCGGCGCAGGTTGCCGACCATGCGCACGAGGAAGCGGTCCTCGAGGAAGATGAACTGCTCGTTGACCATCTGCCCGTAGAGCTGGTTGTAGATGCGGCGCTCGTCGGGCCCGAGCTGCGCGTAGACCGCGGTGTGCGAGAGCGGGGTCAGGTGCTCGGGGAAGAAGTGGCGCTCGAAGTCGACGCCGCGCGCCCAGTCGAGGTCGTCGATCGAGTAGGCGTTCTGGTCGGCGCGGCGCTTGAGGGTGTCGAGCGGCAGGACGTTCACACCGGCACCTCGCGCGGGCCGTGCTTGCCCTCGAGCACGAACAGCTCCCACAGGCCGTCGTGCTCGGGGTACTCGGCGAAGAGCTCCATGGTCTTGCCCACGGCGTCGCGGCTGAACGCCGCCTGGTGGAACGAGCGGCTCGTGCGCAGGAGCGGCAGCTCGGCCAGCAGCGCCGGGATGGCCGCCGCCTTCAGGTCGGGGAACTCGGCCCCGAGGACCTCGAGGATCCGCCGCGACGTGCGCCGCGGCGACACGTAGCTGCGCATGAGCACCTTGAACATGCGCGCGGCCAGGCGCCGCTTCCACATGGGCTCGGGGTCATAGAGCCACGTGAGCAGGTGCTGGTCGAGCTGGTAGTGGCGCGCCTCGTCCTTGAAGTGGAACTCGTGCAGCTCGACGAAGCTCGCGTCGAGCTCGCCCGGCGCGGCCTTCTCGGCCCGGCGGTACTGGCGGCAGTAGTCGACCGTGCGCTCCTCGAAGAAGATCGCCGCCCAGATCCAGAGGAGGAAGGTGCGCGGCCGGGCGAGGAGGAAGTTCAGCGCCAGCCCCTGCGGGCCCGAGACGTTGAACAGCTCGAACTCGCGCGCGGGGTACATGGCCGGCTCGGCCTTCTCGCACATGCGCCAGAACATCTCCGAGTGCTTGTGCTCCTCGATCACGAAGTGCTCGAGGGCCTCGCGCAGCAGCGGCGGCATGTCGGGCTGCTCGGCGAGCAGGCGCTGGAGCACCGGCACGAGCAGGTGCTGCTCGAACCACACGAACTGCTCGCACACGCCGACGGCGAAGAGCTGGTTGTAGCGCAGGCGGTGCTCGGGCCCGAGGCGCGCGTAGGACGGGAGGTGCGTGAGCGGCGCGATCCCGTCGGGCGACCAGCGCTTGCTCCGGTCGATCGGCCGCGCCCAGTCGAGGTCGTCGATGGAGTAGGCCATCGACACCGACTTCTTGTTCAGCGCCTCGAGCGTCTCGACCCCGAGCCGGGCCACGGCGGACCTCCGGGTGACAGGCTACCGCCGCGCGCGGCGCGCCGCCAA
>JAHBXY010000152.1 GCA_019636275.1 Planctomycetota bacterium
GAGGTCACGGCCGAGCTCCTGCGCCTGGCGCGCGCGCTGGCGCCCGACGACCCGCTCGTCGGCGCCGAGGTGCGGGCCCTGCGCCGGGGGAGCGCCCTCGACGCGGGCCTCCCGCTGCGCAAGGTCGACGGCCCGCACGCGGTCGCGGCGCCGGCCGGGGCCGAGCGGCCGGCCGCCGAGCTCCTCAAGACGCTCGGTCTCCTCTCCATGCGCTACGAGCGCGAGCTGCGCCGCGGCGCCGCGCCCGCGCCGCTGCGCGCGGTCCTCCTGCCGCCCGGCGCCTCGCCGTCGGACGTCGCCGCCGCGTGGGACGCCGACCTGGGGCTCCTCCTCGTGCGCGACGGCGCCACCGGGCTCGGCTGGGACCTCGCGCACGCGGTCGCCCGGGCGGTCGTCGCCCAGGCCTACGGCGCGCCGCCGCCGTGGGTCGAGGTGGGCCTGGCCACGGCGCTCGCCGCGCCCGCCTCGGCCGAGGACCCGCCGGGGCTCAAGGAGGTCCTGGCCGCCGCGCCGTCGTGGGACGCCGACGCCTGGCGGACGCTCCTCGCGATGGGCCGCGGGCCGCTGCTCGGCAACACGCTCGCGAGGGCCAAGGCCTGGGCGCTCGTCGCCTACGCCCAGCGCCACCCGCCGGCCTGGCAGGTCGTCCAGCGCATCCTCGACCGCACCGCCAAGGGCGAGGCGGCCACCTGGCCCGACGACGCCCCGGTCGACCTCGGCAGCCTCGACGCGCAGATCGCGGCCGGCGGCCGGCGGCGCTAGCCGGGCTTACTCACGAGCACCGCAAAGCTCTGGCAGAAGAAGAAGATTGAACCGCCAAGACGCCACGCGCGCACGCGGGGACCCGCTTCGCGGGTCCCCGCGTGCGCGCGCGCCAAGGGAGGAAAGTAGTTAAGAACGAAGAGCTTGTGGCGGAGCAGCTCTACCCCCTTGGCGCTCGGTCGCTGACCCGGGACCCGCGAAGCGGGTCCCGGGTCAGCGACCGAGTGGCGTCTTGGCGGTTCAGTTCTTCGCCTTGCGGGGTCGCGGCGCGAACATTCGTGAAAACGAAGGCCTGTTTCACGATCCTGGCCTGTTGTCGGTCGTTCTTGGCGGTTGCATCGCCTCCCTCATGCATCGGAGCGCCTGTCCGGTTCCCCGCCCCCCGGGCTCTCCTGGGGCATGAAGCTCCAGGCCGTGGTCGTCGCCCTCCTGTCGCTCCTGCCGCTCGTGCCGCTCGACGAAGCCCTGGCCCAGGGCAACAAGCGCCGGCCGCCGCCGCGCACGACGGAACCGCCGGCGTGGCTGGCCGATGCGGTCTTCTATCACATCTTCCCGGAGCGCTTCAGGAACGGCGACCCCACGAACGACCCGCGCGACGTGCGTCCCTGGAGCGAGCGGCCGTCGGGCGGCAGCTTCCACGGCGGGGACTTCCCCGGGATCACCGAGTCGCTGGGCTACCTGGCCGACCTCGGCGTCACGGCGCTGTACCTCAACCCGATCCACCCGGGCGGCAGCAACCACAAGTACAACCCGAGCGACTACTTCAGCGTGGCGCCCGAGTTCGGGACGCTCGACGACTTCCGGGCCCTCGTCCAGGCGGCGCACGCGCGCGGCATGAAGGTCGTCCTCGACGGCGTGTTCCACCACACGGGCGAGCAGTTCGAGGGCTTCCGCGACGCGGTGGCCCGCGGCAAGGCCTCGCCCTACTGGGACTGGTACACGATCCACGGCTACCCGGTGCAGACCCACCCGCCCAACTACGAGACGTGGAACGGGCACTTCGGCCAGCCGAAGCTCAACTTCGCCAACCCGGAGGTGCGGGCGTTCGTCAAGCGCGCGGCGCTGTTCTGGATCCAGGAGCTGGACGTCGACGGCTGGCGCCTCGACGTGGCCGAGAGCGTGCCGCACGACTTCTGGGCCGAGTTCCGCGCCGCGGTCAAGGCGGCCAAGCCCGACGCCGTGATCCTGGGCGAGATCTGGCCCGACGCGCAGCGCTGGCTCGCGGGCGACCAGTTCGACACGGTCACCAACTACCCCCTGTGGAACACGCTCCGCGACGTGATCGCCACGCGCTCGGCCGGGCCGCAGGCGCTGCTCGACCGGTTCCGCCAGCAGCAGGAGATCTACCGCGCGCCGGTCGTCGCGTCGCTCTTCAACCTCGCCGGCAGCCACGACACCGACCGCTTCGTGACCCTGTGCGGCGGCGACCCGGCCCGCCTGCGGCTGGCCTACGCGCTCCTGTTCACCTACCCGGGCGCGCCCTCGATCTACTACGGCGACGAGGTCGCGCTCGAGGGCGGCAACGACCCCGACAACCGCCGCTGCTTCCCCTGGGACGAGCTCGAGGCGCGCGGCGAGACGCTGTCCTACTTCAAGCGCCTGGGCCAGCTCCGGCGCGAGCTCCCCGAGCTCCGGCGCGGGCGGCTCGACGCCTGGTCGCCGCAGGGGCGCGACGGCCGCGTGCTCTGCTACCAGCGGACCCTCGGCCAGGCCTCGACCCTCGTCGTCCTGAACCTCTCCGACGCGCCGCAGGAGCTCGACATCCAGCTCAGCCGCGCCGGCTGGCGCAGCGGCCAGACCGTCCAGGAGCTGCTCGGGCGGCGCAAGCTGCGCGTGCAGGGGGCGCGGGTGAGCGTGCCCCTGCGCCCGTGGGAGGCGTTGATCCTCCGTTAGTCAGCCCGTCAGGCAGTCCGGCACGCGCTCGCGCGCCAGCAGGTCGTCGATCGTCTCGCGGGCCTGCACGAGGTGCGCGGCGCCGTCGAGCACGAGCACCTCGGCCGCGCGGGGCCGGCTGTTGTAGTTGCTCGCCATGCTCCGGGCGTAGGCGCCCGCGCCGAGGACCGCCAGGAGGTCGCCCGGCCGGGCGTCGGGGACCTCGCGGCCGGCGACGAGGAAGTCGCCCGTCTCGCACAGCGGCCCCACGACGTCGGCCACGACCGAGCCGCCGCCGCGACGCAGGGCGACCAGCCCGTGCTGCGCGCCGTAGAGCGCCGGCCGCATGAGGTCGTTCATCCCGGCGTCCACGACGAGGAAGCGCTTGCCGCGGTTCTCCTTCACGTAGAGGACGCGCGTGACCAGCGCCCCGGCCTCGGCGACGAGCCAGCGGCCCGGCTCGACGACGAGCCGGACGCCGAGGTCGCCCAGCGCCTCGAGGACCGTGCGCGCGTAGTCCTCGACCGCCGGCGGCCGCTCGTCGGTGTAGCGCACGCCGAGGCCCCCTCCGACGTCGAGCAGGTCGAGCGGCAGGCCGTCCTTGCGCAGGGCCAGGGCCAGGTCGCGCACGCGCCCGAGCGCCTCCGCGAACGGCTCGAGCGAGGTGAGCTGCGAGCCGATGTGGCAGTCGAGCCCGCGCGGGGCGAGCCCCGGCAGCGAGGCCGCGCGCCGGTAGAGGTCGGGCGCCTGCTCCCAGGGCACGCCGAACTTGTTCACGCGCTTGCCGGTGGCGATGTAGTGGTGCGTGCGCGCGTCGGTGTCGGGGTTGACGCGCAGGGCCACGCCGGCGCGCACGCCGCGCGCGGCGGCCAGGCGCGAGAGCGCCTCGAGCTCGGCCTCGGCCTCGACGTTGAAGCACAGGATCCCGGCGTCGAGCGCCGCGGCCAGCTCGTCCTCGCGCTTGCCCGTGCCGGAGAAGACCACGCGCTCGGCGGGCACGCCGGCGCGCAGGGCCCGCGTCAGCTCGCCGCCCGAGACGACGTCTGCCCCCGCGCCATCGCGCGCGAGGAGCCGGATCACGGCCAGCGACGGGTTGGCCTTCACGGAGTAGGCCACGAGCAGGTCGGGCGCGGCGGCGAACGCGCGCCGCAGCCGCCCGAGGCGCGCCCGCACGTGGTCGCCCGCGTAGACGTAGAGCGGCGTCCCGTGCGCGCGGGCCAGCGCGTCCAGGCGGAGACCGCCGGCGGCGAGGTCGTCGTTGGCGTACTCGAACGCGTCGTCTGAAGTCATCGGCGCGGAGGATACCCCACCGTCCGGACGGCCGGCGGCGTCGCCGGCGCCTGCTATCCTCTGGCCTGGCGTGGGCCAGGGCCCACGGGCGAGGTGGTGGCGTGGGCGTGCTCCTCATCGACGACGATCCGGGGATCCGCAAGCTCCTCCCGCGCGAGCTGCAGCGGCAGGGCCTCGACGTGGAGACGGCCGGCAGCGGCGAGGAGGGGCTGGCCACGCTCGACCGGCAGGCGGCCGACGTCGTCGTCTGCGACGTGCGCATGTCCGGCATGGACGGGCTCGAGGTGCTCCGGCGCATCAAGGAGCGCGACCCGGACACGACCGAGGTCATCATGCTCACCGGCCACGGCACGATCGATCAGGCGATCGAGGCCGTGCGCGCCGGCGCCTACCACTACCTCACCAAGCCCGTGAAGGTGGCCGAGCTGGCGGCCGTGATCCGCAACGCGGCCGAGCGCGCCGTCATGCGGCGCGAGAACGTGCTCCTGCGGCGCGAGGTCGCCGCCCGCCGCCCGAGCAGCAAGGAGATCACGGTCCTGGGCGAGTCGCCGGCCTGGCGCCAGGCCTGGAAGCTCGTCCACAAGGCCGGGCCCACCGAGTCGACCGTGCTCATCCTGGGCCGCAGCGGCACGGGCAAGGAAATGGCCGCCCGCCAGATCCACACCCTGTCGCCGCGCGCGCGCCGGCCGTTCGTGGCCGTCAACTGCGCCAGCGTCGCCGCCTCGCTCCTCGAGAGCGAGCTGTTCGGCCACGAGGCTGGCGCGTTCACGAGCGCGCAGAAGCGCCGCCGCGGCCTGTTCGAGCTCGCGCACGGCGGCACGCTGTTCCTGGACGAGATCGGCGAGACGAGCCTCGAGTTCCAGGCCAAGCTCCTGCGCGTGATCGAGACGGGCGAGTACCGCCGCGTCGGCGGCGACGTGTCGCTCGTGACCGACGTGCGGCTGATCGCGGCCACGAACCGAAACCTCAAGCAGGAGATCGAGACCGGCCGCTTCCGCGAGGACCTCTACTACCGCCTGAACGTGGTCACGATCGAGCTGCCGGTCCTGCGCGAGCGCCCGGGCGACGTGGCCCTCCTGGCGCGCTTCTTCCTCGAGGACGTGGCCCCCGGGCGGACGCTGGCCGACGACGCGCTCGAGGTGCTCGCGCGCTACCCGTGGCCCGGCAACGTGCGCGAGCTGCGCAACACGATCGAGCGCATGTCGATCCTGGCCGAGCACGACCTGCTGACGGTCGAGGAGATCCCGGGCGACATCCGCGCCGGCGCCGAGCTGAGCGGCGACGCGCCCGGCGACGACGAGGCCGCGCCGGCGGCGGAGGCGACGGGCGACGCGCCGCCGACCCTCGCGGACGTCGAGCGCCGCCACATCGAGCACGTCCTGGGCTTCACGGGGGGGAACAAGGCCCGCGCCGCCCGGCTCCTCGGGATCACGGCCGCGACCCTCTACAACAAGCTCAAGCTGTACAAGGCCCAGGACGAACAGAAGCCTTCGGGCTGAGCCGTCGCGGCCCCCCGGCCGATGGGGGGCCAGGGATCACCCGAGCGATCCATCCGACGGGACCATCCGACCAAGGATCGCCCTTCGATTTTTTGACGACCGCGCGCGGGGTCGCCGACGACTCCGAGGTTACACGCGGAGCGGGAGTTGCACGTGGGAGCGCCAGCCATGCGCCGTTCGATGCTCTTCATCCTCGCCCTGCTCGCCGGCTGCTCCGGCGCCGAGCCCGTCCAGGAGCGCGGCCCCCGCACGGCGTCGCTGGACGTGCTCGTCTGGTCGGTCCACGGGCAGCGCCCGGTCGCGGCCGAGGGCACGCTGACCTCGCGCGCCGACGGCAACCGGCGCGAGTTCAACACCCGGGCCAACCCCGCGCAGGGGACGAGCATCACCGGGCTCCCGCCCGGGGCCTACCGCATCACCATCACCCGCCGGTTCGACCCCACGGGGCGCCCGCAGCGGGTGGAGGGCATCGAGGAGATCTACCTCGAGCCGGGCGCGCGCGCGCAGGTCACGGTCGTCGTGACCGACCGCGAGGGCGAGCTCGGCCGCGTCCCCACCTCGACGGGCGGCGCGTTCCCTCTCAAGGACCCAAGCTCGACGGCGGCAGCGCCGTCTCACCTGCCCCTGAGGGCGCTGCATCCGTTGGGCCCGAGTTGACGACGGCGGTGGCGCGGGATCGTCACCGCCGTCGTCAACGGCCTCGAGAAGAGCGAGCGGCAACTCTCGCACACACGTCCGCGGACGGCGCTCGGGCTCAGCCCGGGCGCTGTCTGTTTTTGGGGTGATCGACGGCTGCAGCCGCGATTCGAACGTTCGACCGTAGCAGCAAGCGAGGCGAGGCCGCGGAGGCTGAGGCGAGGCGGCGCGCGCGCGGGCGACGTCGTATCGGCATACTTCTAGCCCGCGCGCGCGCCGCCCCGCCCAGCATCCGCGGCCGCAGCCGTCGAGCACACCGCTCAGGTCTTGCGCAGGGCCACGACCGTGAGGTCGTCGCTCAGCTCGCGGTCCTTGCCCGTGAACGACACGACCGCCTCGATCACGCGGTCGACGATCGCGCCCGGGTCGAGGGCGCCCGCCTGCACGGTCTGCGTGATGCGATCGAGCCCGAACTCCTCGCCCTCGGCCGACGTCGCCTCGGTCGCGCCGTCGGTGTAGAGGCACACGACGTCGCCGGGCTGCAGCGTCAGGTGGCGCTCGGACACCCGCCCGCGGATGTCCGGCACGAGCCCGAGCACGACGCCGCCGGCGCGCATGAGCTCGACCTGCCGCGTGCTCGGGCGGTAGAGGATCAGGTGCTCGTGCCCGGCGCCGGTGAACGACAGGCGCCCGCTCTCCTCGTCGTAGCGCATGAGGAGGAACGAGACGAACTGCCCCGACTCCAGGTCGTCGGCGAGCGCCTGGTTGACGTGCGCCAGGAGCTCGTCGGTCGGGCCGTAGGTCTCGGCGTAGGCGCGCACGAGCGCGCGCACCTGGCTCATGACCAGGCCGGCGCCGACGCCCTTGCCGGAGACGTCGCCGATCGACACCAGGACCTCGCCCGCCTGGCCGGGGCGGCGGAAGTAGTCGTAGAGGTCGCCGCCGATCTCGCGGGCGGGGAGCATGCGCCCGGCGACCTCGAGCCCGCGCACGTCGGGCGGCGCCTTCGGCAGGAGGTTCATCTGGATCCGCGCCGCGATGCGCAGCTCCTCGGTCATCCGCTCGCGGGCGGCCGTCGCGCGCAGGTGGCGGGCGTTGGCCAGGGCGATCCCGGCCAGGTCGCCGAAGGCGCCCACGAGCTCGACCACCTCGCCGTCGTCGGCGAACGGGTCGACCTGCGGCTCGTCGAGGTAGACGACGCCCAGGACCTCGTCCTGCGAGGAGAAGGGCACGCACAGGATCGAGCGCAGGTGCAGCGACATGACCGTCTGGAACTGGCCCAGCCGCTCGTCGGAGAGCGCGTCCTGCGTGAGCACGGGGCGGCGCTGGGCGATGGCCTCCTGGCACACCTGCGTCGAGATCCGGTACGGCCCCTCGGCCGCGTCGAGGCGCGCCTCGGGGGCGTCGCGGTTGGCGCGGATCACGAGCGCCTCGCCCTCGCGCATGACGAGGAACCCGCCCTTGGCCGGCACGAGCGCCAGCACGGCGTCGAGGATCCGCTCGAGGAGGCGGTCGATGTCGTGCTCGCCGTTGATCGCGCAGGCGACCTCGGCCAGCTTGCGCCAGCGCTCGCCGCCCGCGGCCTGCCCCGGGGTGGGCACCTGCGCGCGCGAGGGGCGGATGGGGTGAGGCTTGGTGCCCGGGTCGCCCGCGGCCGCGGCCGTCGCCGCCGAGACGAAGCCCCCCGGGGGGAAGGGCTGCGGCGCGGGGTGCGCGCCGAACTCGCCGAACCCGGGCGCGGGCGTCGGCATGAGCACGGTCGCCGGCGCAGGGGGCCGGGTGGGCGGCGCTCCGGGCGCCGGGGCCGTCGCTGACGCCGGGGCCGGGACGGTGTGCGGCGCGGGGAACGTCTGCGGCGCGGGGGACGTCTGCGGCGCCTGGGCCGCGGGAGGGATCGGCGCCGTGACCCGGCGAGGCGCCTGCTGCAGGGTCGCCTCGCTCGGCACGGGCAGGCGGTGCACGCCGCTCGCGCCGGCCCCGGGGCCCGGACGCGGCGCCTGATCGAGCGGCAGGGCCGCCGGCCCGGCGGTCTGCCGGTAGACCAGCCCGCTGCCGCCGACGTGGATCCGGTCGCCGTCGGCGAGGACCTTGTCGAGCACCGAGACGCCGTTGACGAACGTCCCGTTGCGGCTCCGCTCGTCGCGCAGGACGTGGCCGAGGCCGGCCACGCGCTCGATGCGGAAGTGCTGCCGCGACACGTTCATGTCGCGCAGCGCCAGGTCGGTGCCCTGGCGCCCGACGACCACGACGTCGCGGTCCAGGCGCACCTCGAACGGCAGCTCGCCCGGGGCCTCGACGACCAGGCTCGCGGTCACGCGACCGCGGCGATCCGGCAGTGGTCGAGGAGCTTGAGCAGGGTCTGCTTCTGGTCGACGCGGCGCACGACCATGTCCAGGAAGCCGTGCTCGAGGAGGAACTCGCTCCGCTGGAAGCCCTTCGGCAGGTCCGCGCGGATCGTGTTCTTGATCACGCCCGGGCCCGCGAAGCCCAGCAGCGCCCGCGGCTCGGCCAGGGTCACGTCGCCGAGCGCCGCGAACGAGGCCATGCACCCGCCCATCGTCGGGTTGGTGAGGATCGACACGTAGAAGCCGCCGGCCTCGTCGTAGCGGGCCAGGGCGGCCGACGTCTTGGCCATCTGCATGAGCGAGAGCACGCCCTCGTCCATGCGCGCGCCGCCGCCCGAGCCGGAGACGAAGATGAACGGCACGCGCAGGTCGGTCGCCAGCTCGACGGCGCGGGCGAACTTCTCGCCCACGACCGAGCCCATGCTCCCGCGCAGGAAGCGCGAGTCGGATGCGCCGAACACGACCTTGTGCTCGCCGACGCGGCCCGTGCCCACGACGCAGGCGTCCTCGAGCCCGGTGGCCTTGCGCGCCGCCTCGAGGCGGTCGGCGTAGGCCTTCACGGCCACGAACCCGAGCGGGTCCGTGGCGCGCAGCCCCGTGGCCACCTCCTCGAAGCTCCCCGGCTCGAGGAGCTGCTCGATCCGCTGGCCCACGGTGATCTCGAAGTGGTAGTCGCACTCCGGGCAGACCTGGAGCAGCTCCTCGACGGCCTTCTTGTAGACCGACTTCTCGCAGTCCGGGCAGCGCATCCACAGGCCGCCGGGCATCTCCTTCTTCTTGCGGAAGCGGATGCGCTTGAAGCTGTCCCACGCCATGGGTGTGGCCTTCCTTTTCCCGGGAGGCGGATTATCCTATCGGCTCGCTCCGTAAAGAGAAGAGGAGACCGCCCTGACGTCGGAGGAGCTCGAGCGCGCCTTCCTGAACGCCCCGGACGCGCGCAGCCTGGTGGCCCTCTACCGCGGCCTGCTCGCGGCGGGCACGGACGACCAGCTCGCGGGGGTCCTGGACCGGGTCCGCCCCATCCAGCACCGGGTGACGCTCGTCCAGGCCGACAGCGACGTCGAGACGCTCGAGGCCCTGGCGCGGGACCCCCACGCCCACGTGCGCCGCGTGGTCGCCTCGCACCCGCGCATCAGCGAGGAGGTCTCCTTCCGGCTGAGCGAGGACCAGGACGCGCAGGTGCGCCTGGCCCTGCGCAAGAACCCGGCGGCCCACCCGTTCATCGCCGCGGCGATCACGGCCGAGGACGGTCCGCCGCGCGCGCCCGGCCTCGCCCGGGCCGAGCACTACCTCGAGGCGGCGTGGCAGGCGCGGCGCGGCAGGCTCACGGCGGGCGACCTGCTGGAGATGACCGAGGACTGGGTCGGGCTCGACGCGCGCGAGCAGCTCATGGAGATGACGATCGAGCAGGTCCAGCTCATCCTCGACGTCCTCGCCGCCCACATGGGCCGCGGCCCCATGCCGCCCAGACCGCGGCGCGCCCGCGGGCGCTGAAGTCATCCGCCCCCGGCGACCGATCTACCTGCCGAGAGGAGGTCGGATGTCGGAGCCCAGGAGGACGACGGCGCGCCGCGCCACGCGGCGCACGAAGAAGGTCTCCGAGCCGGCGCCCGAGGCCGCCGTCGTCGCGCCCGAGCCGGCGCCCGCGCCCCAGCCGGCGCCAGCGCCCGAGCCGGCGCCCGCGCCGCGCGAGTGGGTGCCGATCATCTACGAGGGGCAGGGCGTGTTCGCCGACGCGCAGGCCGGCGTGTTCGTCGCGGGGACGCGGACGCGCCTGCGCGAGCGCGTGGCCAGCCGCCTCCTGCGGATCGACGGCTTCCGGCTCGCCGGCTAGCGCTCGACCCGCCGGCATCCGCGGCAGCAGCCGTCTCAGTTCGAAGGGCGGGCCTCGAGGTAGGCCTTCACGGACTCCTCGACGGCCAGGCGCAGGACCTTCAGGTAGCGATCCTGCTTGCGCTCGTCCCACTGCGCCATGTGGATGAACCCGCCGATGCGCCCGCGCTCGGCCTGGGTGTCGATGACCTTGAACATGACGTTGTTGCAGATGTACTGCCCGGGCCCGCCGCCGCCGTCGTGGGCGGTGAGGCCCTCGCGCTCGCTGCGCCGGACGATCTCGCGCACCGGCAGCGTCGAGCGCAGCCGATCCGGCTTCGTCGGGTCGATCTTCTTCCGGTTGTAGGACACCCCGGCGTTGTCGGGGTAGCGCCACAGCCAGGCGCGGTCCTCGTCGCTCCAGCGGCTCTGCGGGGTGCTCGGCGGCCAGTGGGCCGGCAGGTGGAACGGCCCCTCGCCCTCGCCGCTCAGCCCCGACCCGTCGTGCATGAGGTTCGTGCAGGTCGTCTCGACGTCGGCGTCGACGTTGCCGTCGGAGCCGACGCCGAAGGAGATCGCCACGTCGGCGTCGACCTGCTTGATGCGGTCGGTGATCGCGCGCGCGCCCTCGACGTACTCCACGGGCACGTCGGTGAGCCGGTGCACCTCGATCCGCACGCGGCCGCGCAGGGCCGGGTCGAGCAGGGCCGGGTCGAAGTTGCGCACGGCCCAGCCCGACGGGTTGATCGAGGGCTCGCGGCGGTCCTCGGGCGTGTTCAGCCAGCGCGGGTGGTTGGCCGGCCGCGGGAAGCGGTCGAAGCCGGTGAGGAGCACGCGGACCACCGGCAGCTCCGACGACGACGTCTCGCCCAGGGCGCCGGGCTGCGAGGCCAGCGGACCCACCGGCGTCGCGGGGGCGGGGCCGGGCGCCGCCGCCTCGCGGGGGAGGTCGATGACGAAGTTGCCGCCCACGAGGCGGCCGTCGCGCTCCTCGAGCTCGACGACGCTGTGCGGGCCCCACGCCCAGCCGCCCTCGCGGTCGAGCAGTTCGTCGACGAGCGAGCCGACGCGGACCCGCTGCTCGAGGCGCAGGCGCCAGGCGTCGCCGCTGCGGGTGAGGGTCAAGCGGCGCGGGAAGTCCCGCGGGGAGCGGGTCTCGCACTGCCAGGCCCCGCCCTCGATGGGGGCCAGGCGGAAGCGCACGGTGTTCCGGCGGAGCGTGGCCCACTCGGTCCAGCGGCCGGAGAGCTGCTGCGGGTCGGCGAACGCCACACCGGCGACCATGGCCGCGGTCAGGGCGACGATCGGCGCGACGATGGTCCTCGAGGTCCGCATGCAGCTCACCCTCCCGCCGCGCTGTTAGCCAACCGCATGCCCGGCGGCAGGGTAGCTCAACCACAACGGTTTAGCACGTCGCCTGCCGGGATACGAACCATTTCCGTCGCAGGCCGTCGCTCGGCGCACTACTTCCGGACGAGTTGCCAGTAGTAGACCGTCTCCCAGCCCGCCCCCGGCGGCGCGTCCGGGGCGATCCCGATCCGGCGGTCGAGCATGGTGTCGAGGGTCTGGTAGCCCGTCAGCTCCAGCCGCACGTGGACGCTCCGCTTGGCCGGCAGTGTGGCCGACGTCGGCGTGATCCCGACGAAGCTGCCGTCGACGAACACGGTCGCCCCCGGGGGCTCGGTCTCCAGGCGGGACGTCACCTCCTCGTCCGCGCCCGTGTCCGTTCCGGCGCAGCTGGTCAGGAGCGCGACCGAGGCCAGGAACCAGGCCCCCCGGGCCCGTCTCCTGGGCCCCCGGGCCGTGGGAAGGTCGTTTGCTTCAAAGGTCGTGTTTGCTAACGTGGTGGCTCGCACCGGTTCGTCGCCCCCCAACGAGGTTCGCCGCATGGGCTCCCCTACGTCTAGCCAGCGCATCTCTTTCGCTCAACTCGTCCTCGACATGGGCCTGGCGGACGCGAAGGGCCTGGCCGAGGCGAAGAAGAAGATCAAGGAGGCCCAGGCCGGCGGTCAGAAGCTGACGATCGCCCGCGCCTGCGTCGACCTGGGGATCCTCACGGAGAAGCAGGCCAAGCGGGTGCAGCTCGAGCTCAAGCGCCTCAAGGAGGGGCTGGCCTCGAGCAGCGAGTTCACCGCCGTCGAGGCCGACGCCGAGGGCGCCCGGCCGAGCCGCGAGGGCAAGGCGCGCCGGGCGTCGGCCGAGGGCAAGACCGACGAGAAGAAGAAGGCGCCCGAGGACGGCGAGGCCGAGGCCAAGGCCGGCGACGACGAGCCGGTCGCCAGGAAGAAGCGCCGGGACGACTCGGCCGAGGGCAAGGTCGAGGCCAAGAAGGCCGCGAAGGACGAGTCCGTCGAGGGCAAGGTCGACGCCCCCGAGGGCAAGAAGAAGCGCAAGGACGAGTCCGTCGAGGGCAAGGTCGACGCCGAGGGCAAGAAGAAGCGCAAGGACGACTCCGTCGAGGCCAAGGTCGACGCCCCCGAGGGCAAGAAGAGGCGCCGGGACGACTCGGCCGAGGGCAAGGTCGAGGCCAAGGCAGACGACGCCGAGGCGAAGAAGAAGCGCAAGGACGACTCCGTCGAGGGCAAGGTCGACGTCGAGGGCAAGAAGAAGCGCAAGGACGACTCGGCCGAGGGCAAGGTCGAGGCCAGGAAGGGCGCCAAGGCGGACGAGCCCGAGGCGAAGAAGAAGCGCAAGGACGACGACGCCGAGGCCGACGAGCCCGAGGGCAAGAAGAAGGGGGCGAAGGCCGACGAGGAGAAGCCGACGAAGAAGGCCCCGGCGGTCGCGGCCGAGCCGGACTCGGACGCCTCCGACGCGCCTGCCTCGGACGCGCCCGAGTCGGACGCCTCGGACGCGTCAGCGCCGGCCTCGGACTCGGACGCGCCCGCGTCCGACTCGGAGTCGGACGCCAAGGGCAAGGCGTCGCTCGGCAAGGAGATCGAGCTCGACTCGCAGCGGGCCGCCGCCGCGGCCGCGACCGCGACGGCCGCCGCGAAGCCGGTGACCAAGCGGCGGGCCGCGCCGGCCGCCAAGAAGGCGCCCCCGGCCGCCAAGGGCAAGGAGGGCGAGCCGGGCGTCAAGCCGCCCTCGAAGGCACCCCTCGTGGCGCTCGGCGGCCTGGTGCTGCTCCTGCTCGCGCTGGCGATCGGCGTCGCCATGCACGACGACAAGAAGCCGCAGCAGCCGGTCGCCGGGGTCGAGGCCCCGACGCCGCCCGGCGACGAGGCGGTCGCCGACGCGCGGCCGGTCACGCCGACGGACGGCGGGCGGCCGGTGCGCCGCGACCCGACGCCGAGCGCGGGGGCCCTCTCGGGCGCCGACAAGCGGCTCGAGGCCGAGCGCAAGATGGACACGATCGCCATGGCCGCGGGCGACCTCGCGGACCAGGGCAAGCTGCGCGAGGCGATCGAGCGCCTCGAGACCTTCCCGAGCGAGCTGCGCGACCAGCCGGTCTGGAAGGAGGTCGGGCAGCGCGACATCGCCCGCTACCGCGAGCTCCTCGTCCTGCAGGACGAGCTCGACGCGGCGCTGGGCGGCGACAAGAACGCGCTGATCGCGATGGTCAAGAAGGTCGAGGACCCGAGCTACGCGCGCAAGGGCGAGGCGCCGGTGGCGCGCTTCCGCAAGAAGGCGCGCGAGGTCCTGGGCGACCGCGAGTACGACCGGGTCCTCGCCAAGATGGAGAGCGACCGGCTCGGCGACCTCGACGACGTCCTCTCCGGCGGCAGCGACCGCGACGACGACGGGCCGAACGTCACCGTCGCCGAGGTCGAGACGCGGGGCAGCGACGCGCGGCGCTCGGCCATGCGCGAGGCGGCCAAGGTGGCGCAGGGCAACCTGGCGGCCGCCCAGAAGACCCTCGAGCAGCGGCGGGCGGCCCGCCGGCAGCAGGTCCAGGCCGAGGCGGACCGCGTGATCAAGTACACGCGGAAGGACAAGCTCAAGTTCGAGGGCAAGGAGGTCCAGGTCACCGGCTACGACGAGGACGGCTTCACCGTGAAGCTCGGCCGCGACGACCGGACCTACAGCTGGGGCAACGCGCCGGCGGAGCTGGCGCACGAGGTCAAGTTCCGCGCGACCGACACGAACAGCGGCCAGGCGGTGTTCGACCTGGGCCTCTACGCGGTCCGCCGCGGCCTGTTCGACCACGCGCGCCGCCACTTCGAGCGGGCGGTCAAGATCGACGCCAGCCTCAACGGCAAGGCGCCCGACCTGACGCAGCTCGAGACGCGCATGAAGCTCTTCCGCGGGCGCAACAAGCTCGGCGGGCCGGGCGAGTCGTCCGAGGTGCAGTGGAAGTTCGAGCAGGACCGCCCGCAGGAGGCGCTGGACTTCAAGGGCTTCCAGGACGGCATGGACGCCACCATGGTCGGCGGCGCGCTCAAGGTGTCGGCGCAGGGCTACCCGGTCTCGGCCGTGCGCGTGCGCGGCAACTGGGAGCGCGAGGCGAGCATCCAGCTCGTGCTCGCGTCGGTGAACCCGCCGCCGATCGTCGGCGTCGCCTCCGAGGGCGAGCTCATCGGCGTGTCCTTCGGCGACAAGACGAACCTCGTCCGGCCGTTCGGCCGCGACAACCAGGCGCCCATGGCCTCGAGCGAGGTCCGCGCCACGCAGGGCACGACGGTCAAGCTGACCTTCAAGCGCTCGGGCGAGCAGATGGAGGTCGCCGTCAAGGTCGGCGACCGCGACGCGCTGAAGCACACGTTCGCCTGGGAGGGCGAGTTCAGCTTCATGCTCGGCGTGCGCGGCAACTCGCCGGGCGTCGAGGCGCGCTTCGACGACATCGTCTGCGCGGGCGACCTGTCGCAGGGCTGGATCAAGCGCACGCAGGCGGCGGCGCCCAACGAGATCGTGCGCTTCCTCAACGACTGGCAGCGCGCGCGAGAGAGCGGCGGCGGCGAGAAGGAGCAGGTCCCCTACTGCTACCGCAAGACGAGCGCCGAGGACGAGGTGGCCACGCGGGGCGTCCGGCCCGAGGCGATCGAGCTGGTCGGCAAGGGCCGGCAGATGCTCGAGCAGAACAACTTCGGCGGGGCGCTCGACGCCTTCCGCCGGGCCGCCGAGATGGACCCCGACTACCACGCGGCCGCCTACCTGCACTCGATCATGCTCGTGCGCCGCGACCTCGAGCAGCTCTTCCGCGTCGAGCGGGCGCTCAAGGGCGTCGAGGACTTCTACGAGGCGATGGTCATCAAGGGCGAGACGCTCATCTACGCCAACAAGGTGGCCGACTCCAAGGCGCTGCTGGCGAAGGCGCTGGAGCTGCGGCCGGACTACCCGCCGGCCTACCTGCTCAAGGCGCGGCTCGAGATCCTCGAGGGCAAGTACTCGGACGCGGTGGCCTCGCTCGAGCTGGCCTCGGTCCTCGGCCCCGGCGACCCGTTCATCATCCAGACCACGGGCGAGGCGCGCGCCCTGGCCGACGGGCCGGGCTGGGCGAACAAGAAGCGCGTGACGACGAAGAACTACATCGTCGACACCGACTACGTCGACCACGCGGAGCGGTTCACGCGGGTGCTCGAGGCCATCCGCTCGCGCTACGTCGAGGCGTTCCCGAACCTGGTCAACCCCGACGCGCCCAAGCGCGCGGCGTCGGTGCTGGTCTTCAACGAGGCCGAGGACTACTACGTCTACTCGGAGCAGACGACCAACGACCGCAAGGAGAACACGGGCGGCCACTTCAACCCGATGACCGGGCAGCTGCTCCTGTTCCTCGACGCGACGAGCACCGAGCCGGGCGCCCTGCACGTGCTCCAGCACGAGGCCATGCACCAGTGGGCGCACGCGCAGTCGCTGGCGCTGCCCTTCTGGGCCAACGAGGGCATGGCCGAGTACATCGGCGCGACGCTCGTCACCGACGCCGGCGAGATCACCGACCGGACCTACGTGAACAGCTTCCTCAAGGGCCGCCTGAAGGGCATGCGCGGCTGGCACAAGACCCGCATGCGCTGGCACGCGATCATGACGCAGTCGCCGCAGGAGTTCTACTCGGGCAAGGGCGGCAACCCGTCGTTCAAGTACGGCCAGGCCTGGACCATGATCCACTTCTTCATGGAGAGCGGCTACAAGGTCACGACGATCGACGGCGACGAGAAGCCGATCAAGGACATCTTCTTCGACTACCTCAACAAGTACAAGGCGATCGGCCTCGACCACGGCGCCCGCGGCGGAAGCAAGCTGGAGTACGTGTACGTCGACACGTTCCACCAGATCGACAACCTCGCCAAGGTCGAGGAGGACTTCGCCAAGTACGTCGTCGACCTCGCCAAGAAGGCCGGCGTCGACTTCATGTCGCCCGAGGAGGCGTCGAAGCTGGCCGGCAGCGACGACGACGACTAGAGGCCCGGGTCGGAGGCGGCGCCTCGGCCTCGCTCGCCCTCGTCGCCGCGGGCTCCGTCGCTCCGCAGGTACCTGCACCCGCGCGGGCCTTCGTCGCTCAGCGCCAGCGGCGACGATCGCTGCGCGAGGCCTTCGCCGGGGTTCCGGTCGGACCTCTGGTGGTCCGTCAGAGGCGAGTCCATCGGCTCGCCGCTGCAGCACCGCAGCCGCGGGACGGAATCGCGGATGCGGGCCACACCGCGCGCCCCCCTCGCCCGGCATCCGCGGCCGCAGCCATCATCGATCACACGACACGCCGAGCCCCACGGGTGGAATGCAACCGCAAGCGAGGCGAGGGCGCGGAGGCCGAGGCGAGGGGGGTGCGCGCGGGGCCGATATCGATCGCCGGATCCCCCGGTGGGCCGCCGGAGCGAGCGGGAGGCCCGCGGCTGCGGACGGCCGCGAGCGGTAGGGTCCGCCTGGGCTGCAGCACCGCAGCCGCGGGACGGAGTTCGCGGAGGCGGGCCACACCGACGACCCGCGCGCGCCCCCCCTCGCCCGGCATCCGCGGCCGCAGCCGTCGATCACACCTCAAGGCAGCTCGGCTCGCCGCTGCAGCACCGCAGCCGCGGGACGGAATCGCGGCTGCGGGCCACACCGCGCGCCCCCCTCGCCCGGCATCCGCGGCCGCAGCCATCATCGATCACACGACACGCCGAGCCCCACGGGTGGAATGCAACCGCAAGCGAGGCGAGGGCGCGGAGGCCGAGGCGAGGGGGGTGCGCGCGCGGCCGATATCGATCGCCGGATCCCCCGGTGGGCCGCCGGAGCGAGCGGGAGGCCCGCGGCTGCGAACGGCCGCGAGCGGTAGGGTCCGCCTGGGCCGCAGCACCGCAGCCGCGGGACGGAGTTCGCGGAGGCGGGCCACACCGACGACCCGCGCGCGCCCCCCCTCGCCCGGCATCCGCGGCCGCAGCCGTCGATCACACCTCAAGGCAGCTCCCGGCCCCCGAGCAGCCACGCGCCGACGCCGAGCGCGCCGGCCGCGTAGAGGGCGGTGTAGCCGGCGACACCGACGACGTAGCCGAGGGGCACGACCGCGTCGGTGTAAGCCGCGTCGGCGACCCAGTAGAGCTGCAGGTCAGGCACGACGAGGGCCAGGGCGCCGGCGGCGGGCGCGCGCGCCGCGACGAGGAGCAGGGCGGCGCCGGCCGCGGTGCACAGGAGGGGGCCGCGGGCCCGCTCCAGGCGCAGGGCGGCGTAGACGACGCCCGCGGGCGGCACGAGGACCAGCGCGGCCCCCAGGCGCGGGCGCTTCGCGCTACGTGCCGGCGAGCCACAGCCAGCCGAGGACGACGAGGGGCGGCGCCGGCCGCCACCTTGGCGGCGGCGGCCGCGGCGGCGCCGGCGGCGGCCTGGACGAGGCTGCCCAGGACGAAGCCGACGAGCGTCAGGGCGGCGGCGCCGGCCGGCGCCAGGCGGCTGGCCAGGCAGGTGCCCAGGGCGGCGAAGGCCAGCGAGGCGAGCGTGGCCAGGACGGCGGCGGCGAGGGCGGTCCCGTCGATGGCCGCCGGGGCCGTCGGCTGCGCGCGGGGGTCGAGGAGCAGCGAGGCCAGGTAGGCCGCGGGCAGGAGCGCCGTGGCGCCGGCCAGGGCCGCCGGCTGGAAGGGGCGGCCGACCAGCGTGGCGCGCGTCCCCCAGCCGACCGCGCCCGCCGCGGCGACGAGCGCCGGGAGGGCCACGCCGAGGTGCAGCCCCTGCGGGCCGTGGCGCGCGGTGAGGAGGAGGACCAGGCCGAGCACGAGCCCGGCCTGGAGGAGCGCCGCCGCCGCGCCGAGGAACCCGCCCACGACGAAGGCCAGCGGGCCCACCGGGCGCGTGAGGACGAGCGTGGCCGTGCCGTCGCCCAGGCGCTCGGCGACGCCGGCCGCCACGGCCGTGGCGGCGATGAACGCGCCGAAGAAGAGCATGGCGCTGGCGCCGAGGTCGAGGACCAGCGCCTCTGCCCGGCCGAGCGCGAACACGCTCAGGGCGGGCGACAGGGCGATGAGCGCCGCGCCGAGCGCCAGCCCCACGCCGAACACCGGCTGGCGCGTGACCTCGCGCCGCTGCGACGCGGCGAGCCCCAGCACCGCCGAGACGCCGACGGCGAACCCTGGCCGCGTCATCGCCGCTCCCCGGGCCGCGTCGGCCCCGACCCGGGCGGTGACGGCCGCAGCAGGTCCTCGCGCGACACGCCCGCGCGCTCCGCCAGCCGCTCCTGCAGGAGCGGCGGCAGCCGCTCGGCGGCCACGCGCAGGGCGCGGCGCCGCACGTCCTCGTAGCGCACGCCCAGGCGCGCGACGGCGTCGGGCTCGTCGAGCGAGGCGAGGTAGGCGTCCCAGCGCCGCTGGCTGGCGCGCGCCAGCGCCTCGAGGCCGCGGTAACGCGCGTCCTCGCCCAGGGCGAGCTGCGTGTAAGCGCTCACCCACGTCCCCTCGAGGAGCTGCGTCATCCCCTGCTGCGAGTCGTAGATCCCGGCGTCGACGAAGCGCCGGGCGAGCACGCCGAGGATGAACTCGTCGTAGCCCAGCCGCTCGAACTCGGTCCCGGGGAAGTCGCGGCCGGCGCGCGCGTGGAGGCGCCGCGCCTCGTCCTCGAGCCCGTTCTCGGCCAGGATGACGATCGCCTCGCCCAGGAAGCCCTCGCGCGCCGAGCGCTGGTTGCGCAGGAAGGTGGCCGCCGCGTCGATGCGCTCCTCGTCCTCGGGCGACAGGGCCCCGCGCCGCCCGGCCGGCTCGAGGGCGGCGACGACGCGCTCGGCCTCGTCGATCCCCGCGCGCAAGAGCGCGTCGACCTTCGGCACCAGCGCCGGGAGCGGCGCCAGGAACACGGCGCCCTCGAGGCGCTCGACGCGCCCGCGCCGCACGGCGTTCTTCAGCGCGGCGTGGATCGTCCGGCGCGCCGCGTAGGCGTCGCGGTGCCGCCGGCGCCGCTCGGCGCCCTCGAGCCCGACCGAGGCCCAGTAGACGGTCACCGCGTCGACGCCGCGCCAGTCGAGCGGGCCGTAGGTCGCGTCCAGGCGGAGCATGCGCGCCGGATCGAGGCGCAGCCGCTCGCGCAGGACCTCGGCCCGCGCCGCCGCCGCGACCCGCGGCCAGGCGGGGTCGCCCGCCAGCTCGGGGACCGCCTCGAGCGCCGCCGGTGTGGCCAGGGCCGCCGGGCCCTCGAGTCCGGCCGCGGCCGCGCGCAGGACCAGCGCCCGCGCGGCGCGGTCGCCCTCGGTCAGGGCGGCCAGCGACGGCGCGGCGGCCAGGGCGGCCAGCGGCGTGTCGCCCATCGCCCGGACCATCTGCTCGGCGTGCCACGCCTTGTAGCGCATGTGGTGGTCGTCGGTCGTCGTGCCGATCTTGTCCTGGAGCGTGCGCGCGAGCATGAAGCACAGCTCGGGGTCGCCCGGGTTGTGGCGCAGCCCGTGGTCGCGCAGGAGCTCGATCCCGTTCTGGACCCAGCGCCAGCGCGCCTCCGGCTCCTCGACCGCCGACGCGACGTTGTAGGCCAGGTCGTGGCCCAGGTAGACCCACACGTCGGGGAGCCGCGGCTGGAGCCGGCAGAGCTGCTCCGCCACCTGCCGCGCCTCGAAGTGCCGCCCCTGCTCGCGCAGCGTCCCCGAGCGCAGCCACAGGTAGTCGACGACCAGCCCGCGGAAGGCGCCGAGGGCCAGCACCGGGACCGCCAGGTCCGCGGTCATCCCGGCCTGCCCCTCGGCGGCCACGACCAGGCCCGCCTCGACCTGCCGGGCCTCGAGCCGCGGCCGCAGGAGGGCCTGGCCGCCGAGCCCCAGGGCGCCCACGAGGAGCGCGACCGCCCGCGCGCCGCCCCTCACCGGATCGCCCCCAGCTCGCGCCGCGCGAACGGCACCGCCGCCAGGGCCAGGACCCCCAGCGCCCGGAGCGTCCCGTCGAGGCCCACGGCGCGCAGCACGTCGGGCGTCTCGATCCGCTGCCCCGCCGAGAGGAGCGCCGCCACGTCGCAGCTGGCGAGGTCGGGCAGGAGGAGAATGAGGAGGCGCAAGAGCGCCGTCAGCGCCGGGGTCGCCGCGCCGAAGCCGGTGAACGCCTCGAGCGACTCGAGCAGGAACTCGCGCCCCGCGCCGACGGCGAGGACGAACAGGACGACCAGCGCCGCGAGCTTGCCGTCGATCAGCGAGGCGGCCGCCACGCCGATCGCCGCCAGGATGAGCAGTCGCCCGAGGAGCACCAGGCCGGCCCGCGCCACGTTGCCGCCGAAGGTCCCCGCCGGGTAGAGGAGCTCGACGCCGGCCTCGGAGAACACGACGACGGCCGGCTCCTCGCCGCGGTTCTCGTAGACGACCCGCACGCGCGAGCGCCCCTCGAGCGCCCACGCCGGCGCCGCGACCTCGTGGACGACGCCGCTGGCCCAGCGGCCCTCGAGCTGGACGCCGCCGCCGCCCTCGGGGACGACGGAGAAGCGCCCGCGCGGCGGCCCGGTCGCGCGCTGGCCGGCGGCGTCGCGCACGCTGTAGCGGAAGCGCAGCCACACGGCCGTCGCCGCCGGGTCGGGGTCGATCCCGTCGAGCGTCCAGGCCATGGCCCGCCCGCGGGCGACGGCGCGCGTGCGCTCGCGCGCGGCGCGCTCGAGCCACTCGAAGACCTGCTCGCGCTGGTCGTCGGTCAGGTCGGCCAGCTCGCCGGCCGCCTCCATCGCCTGCGCCTGCCGCGCCGCCGCCGCCAGGGCCGGCGTCGCGTCCGGCCGCGGCGGCCGCGCCACGCCGCGCGACGACAGCACCCGCTCGGTCGGCGCCCGCGCCGCCGCCGGCGTGGCGCGCACCATGACGCGCGCCAGCCCCCAGAGGAGGCCGTGCGCCGCGGCGACGAGCAGCGCCAGCGCCAGCCCCGTCCCCAGCCACCAGCCGAGCGGCAGGAGGCCACGGGGCAGGGGGCCGACCGCCAGGAGGACGAGGCGCCCCTCGCGCAGGGCCTGCGCCAGCGTCGTCGACAGGAACACGGCCGTGAGCGACAGGACCAGCTCGAGCCAGCCCGTGCCCCAGGAGAGGAACGCGCGCACCCGGCCGGGGTAGGTGCCGTCGCCGACGCTGGCCCACGCCAGCCCCCCCAGCGCCACGGCGATCGTCAGGGCGACCACCGGGACCAGGCGCGAGCGGAGCGCCTCCGTGGCGGCCAGGCGCGCGACGGCCGCGACCTTCATCGGCGGGGCGCCTCGCCGCCCGGGCGGAGGAGCCGGGACAGGACCGCGTCCTTCGCCTGCGGTGGGGCCGGGGCGGCCGCGGGGCGGAGCGGCTCGACCGTGGGCGGCGCCGCCGGCTCG
>JAHBXY010000153.1 GCA_019636275.1 Planctomycetota bacterium
CGCGCCGCTCGACCCGCTCGCGGTGACGCCGACCGGCGCCGGCGGCGCCGAGGTGCCCGTCGCCTGGGTTCGCGGCCAGCTGGCGACGGTCGCCGGGTCGCGCGCGCTCGAGCTGTGGGACGTCGAGGCCGGGTCGGCCGCGCCCGGCGCGCGCCACTTCCTCCCTGCGCCGACGGTCCGCGTCGTGGCCGACCCCGCCGCCGACGCGCTGTTCTGCGGGGGCCCCGGCCGCATCGACGGGATCGACCTGGCCCACGGGCAGGTCGGCGCGGTGTGGCGCGGGAATCACGGCGTCATGGCGGTCGCCCCGTCTCCCGACGGCGAGCAGGTGGCCGTCGGCCTGGAGAAGCCCGGGGGCGCGCTGCTGCTCGCGACCGGCGGCGGCGCCCCCCGGACCCTGGTCGGAGGGGTCCACGGCCACGCGTTCGCGTGGTCGGCGGACGGGGAGCGCCTCTATGCCGCGCTGGGCGAGGCGGGCCTGCGCGGCTGGCGTCTGCCGGGCGTGGAGCCCCTCGCGCTCGACCAGGCCAGCGTGCCCGCCACCTGCCTCGCCCTGGCCCCGGACGGGCGCGTCCTGGCCGTCGGCGACATCACGGGCCGCGTCCTCCTCCTCGACGCGGAGACGGGGGCCGAGGTCGGCCAGCTCATCGGTCCGCGCGGCGAGGGGACCTCCAGCCCGTGGGTGACCGCGATGGCCCACGCCGCGCTCGTGCGCAACGTGGCCTTCTCCCCCGGCGGCGAGGTCCTCTTCTCCAGCTCGCTGGACGTCCTCCGCACGGACCTCCCGTCCGAGCTCCGGGTGTGGTCCGTCCGCGACCGGTCGCTCGTGCGGACGGTCGAGAACGGCACGCGCCTGGGCGTGCTCGCCCTGAGCCCCGACGGGCGCTGGCTGGCGGCCGGCGCCGGCGGGCGGGCGCTCGTGTGGGACGCCCGGGCGCTGGCGGCGCCCGCCGAGCCGTCGCCGGCCGAGCGCCCCGGAGAGGCGCGATGACGCGGCGCATCGGCCCCTACGAGGTGCTGCGCGAGCTCGGGCGCGGCGGCATGGGCGTCGTCTACGAGGTCACCGATCCGGCGCTCCCGCGGCGGCTGGCGCTCAAGCTGCTCTTCGCCGGGTCCGGGGCCGTCGCCGAGGTCCGCTTCGAGCGCGAGGTCGAGCTCCTGGCGCGCGTCCGTCATCCCGGGGTCGTCGCCGTGCACGCGGTCGGCCGCGCGCCCGAGGGGGCCTACGTGCTCATGGACCTCGTGGAGGGCGAGCCGCTCGCGGCCCTCGCCGCGCGCGGGCTCGACGCGGGCCGGGCGGTGGCGATCGTCCGCGCCCTGTGCGACGCGGTCGAGGCGCTGCACGCGCAGGGGGTGATCCACCGCGACCTCAAGCCGCAGAACGTCATCGTCCGGCCGGACGGGGCGCCCGTGCTCCTCGACTTCGGCGTGGCGCGGGACGCAGCCGCCGCGATCAGCCTCACGCAGACCGGCCAGCTCGTGGGCACGCCGCGCTACATGGCGCCGGAGCAGGCGGAGGGCAAGGGCGACCGCCCGCACGACCGACGCACCGACGTCTACGGGCTGGGGGCGGTGCTCTTCCACCTGCTCGCCCAGGCCCCGCCCTTCGCCGAGGTGAGCGGCGGCCTGGGCGACGCGCTCGCGGCGATCCTCGAGGGGCAGCCGCGCTGGCCGGCCGCCCCGCGCGGGCTCGGGCAGGTCCTGCGACGCGCGATGGCTAGGCGACCGGAGGACCGCTACCCCACGGCCGCAGCGCTTGGCGCCGCGCTGGAGGCCGCGCCCCTGGACGTCGCGCCGTCGCGCCGGCTGCGCTGGCTGGCGCTCGCCGCGGCGGTGGGGACGTTCGGCGGCGGGGCGGTCGCCGCGTGGATCGTGGCCGGCGCAGCCCGCCCGTCCCCGCCGGACCCGCCCCCGTCCGCGGCCTCGACGCCCGCGCCCTCGACGCCCGCGCCCCCACCGATGGCATCGCCGGCGCCGCCCGCGTGGCGCTCGCCGCTCCTCGTCCACTCGGGCCCGTCGAGCGAGCTGGCGGCGGGCGTCGCCTGGGTGGGGACGCGGCTGACCCTGCTCACGCCGGGCCGGCTGGCGCTCCTCGACGTGGCGACCGACCCGGCGCAGTTCGCGCGCGTCCTCGTCGATGCGCCCACCACCCCGCCGCTCCTCCCATGCGACGACGGCGTCCTCGCCTTCGCGTCGGACGGCGCGGTCGTGCGCCTCGGCCCCGACCTCACGCCCCTCCCCGCGCCGGTCTGGCCGATGACCACGGTCGCCCTCCACGCGGCGACGGTGCGGGCGGACCGCCTCGCCGTCGCCGTCGGGCGGCGGGAGGACGGCTTCGTCTCGACCGCGATCCACGTCGAGGGCCCCGCGGGCCGCTGGGACCTGCACCTGACGGGCTTCGTGAAGCTGCTGTCGTTGTCGAAGGACGGCGGCCACCTGGCCTGCGGGGTCTGGGTCGAGGGGTTCGGGCGCGTGGACGTCATCGCGCTGCCGGCGGGCCGCCCCCCCGAGGTGCAGCGCTCGCACGAGCTGCTCAAGCCGGCCGCGCTCGCGCTCCTCGACGACGGCGCGCTCGTGATCGGGGACGTGGGCGGGCAGGTCTCGGTCCTCACCCCCGAGGGGGACCTGCCCCACGTGCTCGTCGACCCCGGGACGACGATCGGGCGCGCGGTGGACCTGCGGCTGCGCGACCTGGTCGTCTCTCCGGACGGGGCGCGGGCCTACACCCTCCGAGGCGCCCGGCCCGACGCACGCCGGGCGCCCGAGGACGAGCTCCAGGTGTGGGACCTCCCCGGGCGGCGGCTGCTCCTGCGGCGGCCCGCGCCGCCGCGCGCCGCCCAGCTCGCGCTGAGCCCCGACGGCGAGCTCCTCGCCGTCGCCGCGCGAGGGCGGGTCGAGCTGTGGCGGACGCGCGACCTGGAGGCGAGCCGGTGACGCGCCGGATCGGCCCCTACGAGGTCGTGCGCGAGCTGGGGCGCGGCGGCATGGGCGTCGTCTACGAGGTCACCGACCCGGCGCTCCCGCGGCGGCTGGCGCTCAAGCTGATCCTCGACCGCGCCGACGCCGACGCGCTGGCCCGCTTCGGGCGGGAGGTCGAGCTCCTGGCGCGCGTCCGGCACCCGAACGTGGTCGCGGTGCACTCGGTCGGCCGCGCGCCCGAGGGGCCCTACGTGCTCATGGACCTCGTCGAGGGCGAGCCGCTCTCGCGGCACGTCGGCCGGCTGGACGCCGCGCGGGCGGTCGAGGTCGTGCGCGCGCTGTGCGACGCGGTGGGCGCCCTGCACGCCCAGGGCGTGCTCCACCGCGACCTCAAGCCGCAGAACGTGATCGTGCGGCCGGACGGGAGGCCCGTGCTCCTCGACTTCGGCCTGGCGCGCGACCCCGTGGGCGGCGCGAACCTCACGCGCACGGGTCAGATCCTGGGCACGCCGAGCTACATGGCGCCCGAGCAGGCCGAGGGGACGACGACGGAGCCGCTCGACGCGCGCACCGACGTCTACGGCCTCGGAGCGGTCCTGTTCGAGCTCCTGGCCGGCGCGCCGCCCTTCGCCGAGGTGGACGGCGGGGTGTGGGCGGTGGTCTTCGCCGTGGTCGAGCGCGAACCCCGCTGGCCCGAGGTGCCCGAGGTGGACCAGGCGCTCGGCGCGGTCCTGCGCCGGGCCATGGCGAAGCGGCCCGACGAGCGCTACGCCACCGCGGGCGCGCTGAAGGCGGCCCTGGGCGCGGCGCCACGAGCGGCGGCCTCGGCGCGCGGCCGGTCCCGACGTGCGCCGCTCCTCGCCGCCGCGCTCGGCCTCGTCGTCGGGCTCGTCGGCGTCGTCGCCTGGCGGGCGACGCCCCCGCCGCCCACCGGAGAGGAGCCTGCCACGGCGGAGCCCCCGCGGGAGGAGCCTGCCGCGCAGCGGTCACCCGAGGTCCCCCCGCCGCCGAGGGCGCCCCGACCGCTCGCGGTCCACGACGCCACGGCGGGGGCGCTCGACCTCACCGCGGGCGACCTCCCCGCCGTGGCGTGGGCGGGCGAGCGGCTGGCCGTGGCCACGCGCGGCGCGATCCAGGTGCTCCACGAGCCCGGCGGCCCGGCGCGCCGCGAAGCCGTCGGGCTCCCAGCGCCGCCCGCCGCCTGCTTCGTCGCGCTGCCGGGTCACCCCGCGGTGCTGTGGGCCGCCGGCCGCGTCGTGGTCACGATCGACGTCGACGCCCTCGCGCTGGCGGGCGAGCTGCGCCTGGGGGGCGACGCGCGCGAGGTCTCGGCCCTGGCGACCGACGGGCGCCTCCTGGCGATCGGCACGGTCGGCGGCGAGCTCTACTTCGCCGCGGTCCGCCCCGGCGTGACGGCGCCCGGGCCGGCGGGCGCGCCCGGGCCCGTGCGCGCGCTGGGGCTCACGCGCGACGGCGAGCGGCTGGTGTGCCTCACCAGCCGCTGGGGCCTGGAGGGGAGCGCCGTCACGGCGCACACGCTGGGCGGCGCAGCGAGCCAGCCCGCCTTCACCGACCAGCGGGGCCTCACGTTCCACGCCCTGGCGCTCCTGGACGAGCGCCACCTGGTGGCCGCGGGGGAGCACGGCGGGCTCATGCGGCTCGTGTTCCGGCGGAGCACGCCGCCCACGTGGATCGCCGACGACGGGCGCCTCGTCGACGCGGGCGCCGACGCGCCGGGCCCGCGCGTCCACGGCGGCGCGGCGCTGGACCTGGCGGCGTCGGCGCGGCGCCTCTACTCGCTCGGCCGGATCGCGCCCGAGCCGGACGCCCCGCTCGAGGTCCGGGTGTGGGCGCTCCCCGACCTGCGCCCCGTCGGCGAGCGCCGCGTCGGAGCGCGCGGGGAGGGCGCCCTGGCCCTCGACGCGACGGGCGGCCACCTGGCGATCGCCGGCCGCGGCCGCGTCGAGGTGTGGGCCGCGGCCGACCTGGAGGAGGCGCGGTGACCCGCCGGATCGGGCCCTACGAGGTCGTGCGCGAGCTGGGCCGCGGCGGCATGGGGGTGGTCTACGAGGTCACCGACCCGGCGCTCCCACGGCGGCTCGCGCTCAAGCTGATCCTCGACCACGCTGACCCCGACGCGCTGGCCCGCTTCGGCCGCGAGGTCGAGCTCCTGGCGCGCGTCCGGCACCCGAACGTGGTCGCGGTGCACGCGGTCGGCCGCGCGCCCGAGGGGCCCTACGTGCTCATGGACCTCGTCGAGGGCGAGCCGCTCTCGCGGCTCGTCGGCCGGCTGGACGCAGCCCGGGCGGTCGAGGTCGTGCGCGCGCTGTGCGACGCCGTGGGCGCCCTGCACGCCCAGGGCGTGCTCCACCGCGACCTCAAGCCGCAGAACGTGATCGTGCGACCGGACGGGAGGCCCGTGCTCCTCGACTTCGGTCTGGCCTGCGACCCGGCCGGGGGCAGGAGCCTCACGCGCACGGGCCAGGTCCTGGGCACGCCGCGCTACATGGCGCCCGAGCAGGCCGAGGGGAAGACGCAGGCGCCGCTCGACGCGCGCGCCGACGTGTATGGCCTCGGGGCGGTCCTGTTCGAGCTCCTCGCCGGGGCGCCTCCCTTCGCCGAGGTGGACGGCGGCCCGTGGGCGCTGCTCCTCGCCGTCGTCGAGCGCGAGCCGCGCTGGCCCGAGGTGGATCCGGCGCTCGGCACGGTCCTGCGCCGGGCCATGGCGAAGCGCCCCGACGACCGCTACGCCACGGCGGCGGAGCTCTCGGTCGCCCTGCGCCAGGCGACCGAGGGCACGCTCGCCCCGCCGCCGAGAGGCCGCTGGGGGCTCGTCGCGGCCGCGCTGGCCCTCCTCATCATCCTTTGCGTCGGCTCCTGGTCGCTCCGGCCGCCGACCCCGGCCGAGGTGTCGCCCTCGGAGGTCGCGGCGACGTCGACGGGGGACGAGCCGCCGGTCACGCCGCCCTCGCCCGCGCCGTCGCGTGAGGACGCGCGCACGCTCCGTCCGGCGCCCGGGGCGCCGGGGGAGGCCGCGGCGCTCGTCTGGCTCGACGAGCGACGGCTCGCGACCGGCACGCGCGCGCAGGTGGCCGTGTGGGACCCCGAGCACCCGGGCGAACCCCGGCTCCGGTGGGAGCGACTCGAGGGTTTGGGCCGGTGGCTGAGCCTGGGGCCCGACGTGCTCTGGGCGGCCAGGGAGGGCGACGTGGGAGTGATCCCGCTCGACGACGGGCCCCCTGGGATGAGCGACCTCCCCGAGTCCTTCGGCGTCACGGCGCTCGCGAGCGCGCCCGACGGCCAGCCGATCGTCGGCGTCACCGCCCCCGAGCGCGCGGCGCTGATCTTCTACCCCGGCGACGTGGACGGCGCGATCAGGCTGGGCCGAGGCGAGGGGCCGGGCCTCGTCATCGTGGTCGCCTCGCCGGAGGGCGACCGGCTCGCCGCGACGATCACGGGCGACGCGCCCGCGACGAGCCTCCGCGTGTGGTCGTGGCCAGGCGGCGAGCCGCTGGCGGCCTGGGGCCACCCGCCCGAGTCGTTCGCGTCGCTCGCGGCCGCGCCCCGGTCGACCCTGATCGCCGCCGGCACGACCACGGGCTTCCTGCGGCTCTTCGACCTGGCCACGCTCGGCGATCGGGGCGCCTTCGTGGCCGAGGACGCGACGGAGCAGCGGCTCGTCCCGAGCGCCCACGTCGGCCACGTCCAGGCGCTGGCCTTCTCGCCCGATGGGGAGGTGCTCTTCTCGGTGGCGCACCCGCACCACCCGCCGGACGCGCCCTCCGAGCTGCGCGTGTGGCGGGTCGCCAACCGCGCCCTGGCGCGGACCGTGGCGCTGGACTGGCGCGTGGGCGCGCTCGCCGCCAGCCCCGACGGTCGCTGGCTGGCGCTCGCCCGGACCGACGGGCGGGTCGAGCTGTGGAGCGCCCCGGCGCTCCGCCGTTGATGCTCGGGCGCTCCGTCCGTAGCATGTCGCGCTCCGGGCAGGGGTTCCGACCGCGCCCCGGTGGAGAAGGAAGCGCCACATGTTCCTCGGCCGGGTCATCGGCACCGTCTGGGCCACGCGCAAGGAGGAGCGGCTCGAGGGCCTCAAGCTCCTCATCGTCCGCGAGGTGGACCTCGAGCTGAAGCCGAGGTCGAACGTCGTCATCGCGGCCGACATCGTGCAGGCCGGCGTCGGCGAGGTCGTGCTCGTCTCGACCGGCTCCGCCGCGCGCCAGGCGCCCCAGGTCGAGAAGCGGCCCATCGACGCGCTCGTCATGGCCGTCGTCGACAACCTGTCGTTCCAGGACCTCGGCGCCCTCGAGCAGGAGTACCAGGCGCGCCGCGAGCCGATCCTCAGCGCCCTCGACCGGCAGCCGGAGCTCTAACGCCCCGTGGCGCTCCCCACCCAGAAGGACATCGAGGCCGTCGCCCGCGACGTGCTGAAGGAGATGGGCCTCACCGACCCGCAGGCGCCGGCCCGCGAGGCCCGGGCGCTCGTGAGCGAGGCCGAGGTGCGCGCGGCGCGCGCCCGCGGCGAGAAGGTTCTCGTCGTCGCGCCCGGCGCGCTCGTCACGCCGCTGGCGCGCGACGCGGCGCTCGACGCCGGGATCGAGATCCGCATCGGCGGCGCGCCCGGCGCGCCCGCGCCGGCGGCCACGCCGGGCGACGGCGGCCCGGCGCCGGCGGAGGGCGGCGTGATCGCCCTCGGCGCCGACCACGGCGGCTTCCCCCTCAAGCAGGCCCTCAAGGCCCACCTCGAGGGCCGCGGCCTCCGGGTCAGCGACCTCGGCACCCACTCGACCGAGGCGTGCGACTACCCCGACGTCGCCGCGAAGGTCGCCAAGGCCGTGGCCCTCGGCGACGCGACCTGGGGGATCCTCGTCGACGGGGCCGGGATCGGCTCCTGCATGGCGGCCAACAAGGTGCCGGGCGTGCTCGCGGCCACGTGCCACGACGAGCGCACGGCCAGGAACAGCCGCGAGCACAACGGCGCCAACGTCCTGTGCCTCGGCTCGGGCGGCCTCGACGAAGCGGCGGCGCGGCGGGTCGTCGACGCCTGGCTGGCGACGCCGTTCGCCGGCGGGCGCCACGGCAAGCGCGTGGCGAAGATCCGGGCCCTCGAGCGGAGCTTCACGCGATGAACCTGGCGCGCGTGATCGGCACGATCTGGGCCACCCGCAAGAGCCCCGGGCTCGACGGGCTGAAGATGCAGCTCATCCAGCCGCTCACCGGCGAGGGCGAGCCCTTCGGCCGCGTGCTGGCGGCGTTCGACTCGGTCGGCGCCGGGCCGGGCGAGCTCGTCTACTTCGTGACGCAGTACGAGGCCACGCTGGCCTTCCCCGACCGGCCGCTCGTGCCCACGGACGCGGCGATCATCGGCATCGTCGACCGCGTCGACGAGAGCGCGGCCTACGTGCTCGGGCCCAACGGGGGCGGCGACGTGGGGAAGGCGGGCGCGTGATCCTCTGCCGCGTCACGGGCGACGTCGTCTCGACGGTCAAGAACGAGAAGCTGCGCGGCCACCGGCTGCTGATCTGCCAGCCGGTCGAGCTCGACGCGCGGACGCCGCGGGCGCCGTCGTTCCTGGCGGTCGACGCCCTGCACCAGGCGGGCACGTCCGACCTGGTGCTGTGCATCCGCGAGGGCTCGGGCGCGCGGCTGATCTTCGAGGACGAGAAGATCCCGGTCGAGGCCGTGATCGTGGCGATCGTCGACGACCTGGAGGTCGCGCCCGACGAGGCGCGGCTGGTCGGGCAGTCGGCGCTGGAGCGGGCCCGCGCGGCGGGTGAGGTGAGGCCGTGAAGGAGCTGCGCACCGTCGACGCCCAGAAGCTGCTCGAGCGCGTGGCCGTCGAGGTGGCCAGGCGCTTCTCCACCGGCCAGGCCGTGAAGGGGCCCGGCCAGGTCGGCCCGCCGTTCTGCGCGGCGTGCGACGTCGCCGGCCAGTGCGCCAAGGTGTGCGCCGACGCGACGGCGACGATCAAGGACTCGGGCGCCGACCGCATCGGGGCGGCGCCGGGGATCGGCGAGGTCGAGCGCCAGATCGCGCGCATGATCGACCACACGCTCCTCAAGCCCGAGGCGACCAAGGACGAGGTCGCGTTCCTCTGCGCCGAGGCGGCCAAGTACGGCTTCGCCAGCGTGTGCGTGAACCCCTTCTGGGTGCCTTACTGCGCCGACCTCCTGCGAGGGCACCCGGTCGCCGTGTGCACGGTCGTCGGCTTCCCCCTCGGCGCCAACCAGCCGGCGATCAAGGCCGAGGAGGCGCGCCTGGCCGTGGCTCAGGGCGCGACCGAGGTCGACATGGTCGTCAACGTGGGCGCCTTGAAGAGCGGCATGCTCGACGTCGTCGAGCGCGACATCGCCGCCGTGCGCCAGGCGATCCCGGGCGTGATCCTCAAGGTGATCCTCGAGACCTGCCTGCTCAACGACGCGCAGAAGGTCGCCGGCTGCGAGGCATCCGTGCGCGCCGGCGCCGACTTCGTGAAGACGTCGACCGGCTTCTCGACGGGCGGCGCGACCGCGGCCGACATCGCCCTCATGCGCCGGATCGTCGGCGAGGACCTGGGCGTGAAGGCCTCGGGCGGCGTGCGCAACAAGGCCGACGCCACGCTCATGATCAAGGCCGGCGCCTCGCGCATCGGCGCCAGCGCCGGCGTGAAGATCCTGCAGGAGGTCCCGGGCCTGGCCGGCGGGGTGAAGAAGGCCGCCCGCGACGCGAGCCCGGCGGCGGGCGCCTACTGAGTGCCCCCGATCTGGCGGGCCACCGCGGCCGAGGGCGCCGCCCTGGGGCTCGCGTGGGCGCTGGCGCTGCTGGCGGCGATCGCCGCCGGCGCGACCGCCCTGTCGACCAGCCCCTGGAGCGTGGCCGCCGTGGCCTCGTGCGTACGCCAGGCGCTGGCGGTGGGGGGCGTGTACGCGCTGTTGGTCCACGGGGGCGCGCGGGTCGGGGTGGTCTGGGCGCTGCTCGCCGGCGGGGCGGCGCTGGAGGTGACGAACGCGCTCGAGGTCGCGGCGGCCGCCGCCGACCTTACCTTCGGGCTTGGCGCCGGCTACCCCCAGGTCCACCTGCCCGAGGGCCTCGACGTGGGCCCGGTCCTCCGGGACGTGGCGAAGCGCTGGACCTCGTGGCGCCATCCCCTCGACGCGGCGGCGCTCGGCGCGGGGCTCTTCCTCGCCACGCGCGCGCGTGGTCGGTGGTGGCAGGGGCTCGGGCTCATCCTGCCGCTCGGGGTCGCCTTCGCGATCGTCGTCGCCACGTACCCCGCCCACAGGGGCCTCTTCGACTACACCGTGCGCTTCACGCCGGCTCGCCTGGCGGTCCTGGCCGTCGCCCTGCCGCTGCTCTCGCGCCTGGCCCGCGGCCTCGTGGACGGGCTTGGGGAGCCGGCCGGCGCGCGGTAGGCTCTCGCCATGGCCGAGAGCTACCACTCCGCGCAGATCGTCAAGACCGCGACCGGCAAGCAGTACCACGTGGGCGCCGGCCCGGGCGACGTGGCCCGCCGGATCCTCCTCGTGGGCGACCCGGCCCGCGCCGAGAAGGTGGCGAAGCGCTTCGACCGGGTGAGCGTCGAGCGGCGCAACCGCGAGTACGTGACGATCACGGGCGACTACCAGGGCGAGCCGCTCACGGTCACGGCCACCGGGATCGGCTGCGACAACACCGAGATCGCCTTCGTCGAGCTGTCGCAGTGCGTGGACGACCCGACGTTCATCCGCGTCGGCTCGTGCGGGGCGCTCGACCCGGCGATCGCGCTCGGCGACCTGGTGATCTCCAGCGGCGCGGTGAAGCTCGAATCGACCTCGAGCTACTTCGTGCCCGAGGGCTACCCGTCGGTGGCCCACTGGGAGGTCGTCGCCGCGCTCGTCGAGGCCACGGCCGACCTCGCGGGCCGCCGGGCCCACGTGGGGATCACGGCCACGGCGTCGGGCTTCTACGGCGCGCAGGGGCGGCAGGTGCCCGGCTTCCCGCCGCGCGACCCCGAGCTGCCCACGCGCCTGGCGACCATGGGCGTGAAGAACCTGGAGATGGAGGCCAGCCTCCTGTTCACGCTCGGCAGCCTGCGGGGCCTCAGGACCGGGGCGGTGTGCGCCGTATACGCCAGCCGCACGGCCGACACCTTCGTCGACAGCGACGTCAAGGACCGGGCCGAGGCGGCCTGCATCGACGCCGGCCTGCGCGCCTTCTCGGTCCTCTCGGCCATGGACCGCGCCCGCGCCGCCGCTGGCGCGCCGCGCTGGCGCCCCGGGCTGGGGGTCTCCCGGTGAGCAGGAGGCGCCTGCGCGTCGCCGGGCGCGTGCAGGGCGTCTCCTTCCGCGCCTACGCCGTCGACGAGGCCCGCCGCCTGGGCCTGCGCGGCTGGGTGCGCAACCGCCGCGACCGCACCGTCGAGGCGCTGGTCGAGGGCGACGACGCCGCGATCGCGGCCTTCGTCCGCTGGTGCCACGAGGGCTCGCCGGCGGCGCAGGTGACGAAGGTCGACGTCGAGGACGACGGCGGGCACGACCGCCTGGACGGCTTCACGGTGGCGCCGACGGCGTGAGCCGTCCCTCGAGCGCGCGCGTGGCCACGGCGACGCCCGCGCGCGCGGCGCGGAGGTCGGCGCCCCAGCCGCGCAGGAGCGCGACCAGGAGCTCGCCCGCCAGCGCGCGCACGCGCCGCGGCGGCGGCTGGAGCCGGTCGCGGTGGGTGAAGAGCGTCAGCCCCTGCACGCCGGCCCACAGCACCAGCGTGCGGACCGTGGCCTCGCCGGGCTCGACGGCGCCCCGCTCGGTCGCCGCCCACAGGCGGACCGCGGCGAGGTTCAGGATCGGCTTCACGGCCTGCTCGACCTCGAGCGCCTGCGCCTCGCCGAGCACGGGGGCCGGCGCCGCGAGCACGGCCGCGATCAGCCGGTGCCGCGCCGGGTCGCGCCGCGACTCGGCCAGGTAGCCCAGGGGCACGGCCGCGACGGCCGCCAGGCTGGCCGCCCCGGGCGCGAGGCGACGCCGCCGCGCCGCCGCCTCGACCCGCGCCGCGTGGCCCTCGAGGTCCAGGCGCAGGGCCGCCAGCGCCCGCGTCTGCAGGGCCACGACGAGCGCCTCCTTGGAGGGGAAGTAGCGGTAGAGGGCGCCGACCGCCGCGTCCACCCGCCCGGCCAGCCGCGCGATCGTCAGCCCCTCGAGCCCATCGGCCCGCACGAGCTCCATCGCCGCATCGAGCACCGCCTGCGTGCGGCTGGCCCGCCGCTCGTCGCGCCGAGACATCGGTGTTCCCTCCGTCGGCAGCTTAACCCGAAGCGCGAACGGCGTTCACTTTTCCTGGTTGCGCGAACGCCGTTCGTTTTGCGAACCTAGTTCGCGTCGCGAGCATGAGTCGCGTCGCGAGCATGGTTCGCGGCGCGAGCATGATTCGCGGCGCGAGCATGGTTCGCGTCGCGAGCATGGTTCGCGTCGCGAACTAGGTTCGCGTCGCGCCCTCCACCGGGGGCCGGGGCGGGCGAGGAGGACGGCGTGCACGACCTGGTGATTCGCGGCGGGCTGGTGGTGGACGGGACGGGCGCGCCGGCGCGCGTGGCGGACGTGGCGGTCGAGGGCGACCGCGTCGCCGACGTGACGCCGCCCGGCCGCTGCGGGCCGGGGCGGCGCGAGCTGGACGCCGACGGGCTGCTCGTGACCCCGGGCTTCGTCGACATCCATACGCACTACGACGCGCAGGCGACGTGGGACCCGGCCCTCACGCCGTCGTCGTGGCACGGCGTGACGACCGTCGTCATGGGGAGCTGCGGGGTGGGCTTCGCGCCCGCGGCGCCCGACCGCCACGCCTGGCTGATCGGCCTCATGGAGGGCGTCGAGGACATCCCGGGCGCCGCCCTCACCGAGGGGATCCGCTGGGGGTGGGAGTCGTTCCCGGAGTACCTGGACGCCCTCGCGGGCGCGCCGCGGGCGCTCGACGTCGGGGCGCAGGTGCCGCACGGCGCCCTGCGCGCCTACGTCATGGACGACCGCGGCGCCGGCAACGAGGAGGCCGGGCCCGAGGACGTCGCGCGCATGGCGGCGCTCGTTCGCGAGGCGCTGGCCGCCGGCGCCCTCGGGTTCAGCACGTCACGCACGCTCCTGCACAAGGCCGTCGACGGCGCCTACGTGCCCGGCACCTTCGCCGGGCGCGAGGAGCTGTTCGGGATCGGCCGCGCCATGGCCGCCGCCGGGCACGGCGTGTTCCAGGTCGCCTGCGACCACGGCCGCGTGCCGGAGGAGCTGGCCTGGATGCGCGCGCTGGCCGAGGAGACCGGGCGGCCCGTGACGTTCAACCTGTCGCAGGTCGACCAGGCGCCGGACCTGTGGCGCCAGGGCCTGGCCCTGCTCGAAGCCGCCCGGCGCGACGGCGTGCCGCTCACGGCGCAGGTCGCCGGGCGCGCGATCGGCGTCCTGATGACCCTCGACGGCACGGCGCACCCCTTCGTGCCCTACCCGACCTACCAGGCGATCGCCCACCTGCCGCTGGCGGAGCGCGTGGCGCGCCTGCGCGACCCCGCCCTCCGCGCCCGCCTCCTCGCCGAGACGCCGGTGAGCCTGGGCGCCTTCGAGGACTTCATCGCGCGCTCCTTCCAGCGCATGTTCCTCCCTGGCCCCGGCCAGGCGCTCGACTACGAGCCCGGGCCCGAGGCGAGCGTGGCCGCGGCCGCGCGCCGCGAGGGGCGCGCGCCGGCGGCGGTGGCGCTCGACGCGCTCCTCGCCGACGACGGGCAGGGCCTCCTCTACTTCCCGCTGTTCAACTACGCCGGCGGCGACCTGGCGCCCCTGCACGAGCTGCACCGCCACCCGGCGACGCTCCTGGGCCTGTCGGACGCGGGCGCCCACTGCGGGGCGATCTGCGACGGCGGCGTGCCGACGTTCATGCTCACCCACTGGGCGCGCGACCGGTCGCGCGGCCCGCGGCTGCCGCTCGAGCACGTCGTGCGCCGCCAGACGCGCGACACGGCCGCGGCCTTCGGCCTCCACGACCGCGGCGTGCTCGCGCCGGGCTGGCGCGCCGACGTCAACGTGATCGACCTCGACCGCCTGGCGCTGCGCCCGCCGCGCCTCGTGCGCGACCTCCCCGCCGGCGGTCGCCGCCTGGTCCAGCGCGCCCGGGGCTACGTGGCCACGCTCGTCGCCGGGACGCCGATCCTCGAGCGCGACGAGCTCACGGGCGCGCTCCCGGGGCGCCTCGTCCGCGGGCCGCAGGTGACGCCGGCCTTCGCCCACGATGTCACCTGAGCAGCTCGCCTGGCTCGCGGGCGTCGTGTTCCTGGCGGCCGCCGTGCAGGCCGCCCTGGGCTTCGGCGCCAGCCTGGTCGTCATGTCGCTCGGCGCCCTCCTGGTGCCGATGAGCGACCTGCTGCCGCTCCTCGTGCCGCTCGCCTGCCTGGGCCCGGCCGCGATCCTGACCTTCGACCGCGCGCACGTCTCCTGGCGGCTCCTGCTCGGCCGGCTCCTGCCGCTCCTGGCGCCCGGCCTGGCGCTCGGCCTCATCGTGGCCGAGCGCCTGGGCGACGCCGCCGCGCGGCGCGCCTACGGCGTCCTCGTCGTCGCGCTCGCCGGGCGCGGGCTGTGGGCCCTCCTGCGCGCCGCGCCTGCCGACGCGCCCGCTTACGCTACCGACGATGCGCCCGACGCCGCGCCCGCCGCGCCGCCGCGCGGGACGCCCGCCTGGCTCCTGGCCGCCGGGCTCGTGCACGGCGTCTACGCCACCGGCGGGCCGCTCCTGGTCTACGTCGTCGACCGCCTGCGCCTGCCCCCGCGCGCCTTCCGTGCCACCCTCGCCGGCGTGTGGCTGACCCTGAACCTGCTCCTCGTGGCCGGCTTCGCCGCCCGGGGCCGACTCGAGGCGGCGAGCGTCGCCACCTCGGCCGCCCTCGCGCCCTGCCTGGCGCTCGGCCTCCTCGCCGGGCACCGCGTCCACACCCGCCTCGACCCGCGCCGCCTGCGCCTGGGGGTCCTGGCGCTCCTGGTCGTCGTCGGCGGGACGCTCGTCGCCTCCGAGGGCCCGGGCTGACGGGTCACCCCGGCCGCCGGGTCGCCCCGCCGTCCAGGCCCACCCACCGCCGCCGCGCCGCCTCGACGCCGGCGCGCAGGACGTCCTGCGCGCCGACGACGACCGCGCCGCGGCGGGCGCGCGTGGCGGCGGTGTAGAGGAGGCGCCGCTCGAGGAGCGGCAGCGGGCGCGCGGGCAGGAGCAGGGCCACGCGCTCGTGCTCCGAGCCCTGCGCCTTGTGGACCGTGACGGCGTGGGCCAGGACGAGCCGGTCGCGCAGGGCGGGCAGGGCGAAGGCCGCGAGGTCGCCGCCGCGCGGGAACACGGCCCGCGGCGCGGGCGCCTCGCCGGGGCCCGCCGCGAGCAGGACGACGCCCACGTCGCCGTTGAAGATCCCCAGGTGATAGTCGTTCGACGTCATCATCACCGGCGACCCGGCGACCAGCCCGTGCGTGCTCGGCAGGCCCAGCGAGGCGAGGTGCAGGGCGTGGAGCGCCGCGTTGACCGCCTGGACCCCCGTCCCCGGCTCGACGTGCGTGCAGCACAGGAGCTGGTGGCGGCGCTGCCGCGCCAGCGCCTCGCGCACGCGGTCCGCGTCCGGTGGCGCGACCAGCCCGCGCTCGGTGAGGCCCACGCGCGCGCGGACCGCGTCGTCGGGCTGCGCGGCCGCCGACCAGCGGGCCAGGAAGCCCGCGAGCGCGTCGCCCGGGAGCGGCTCGCCGTCGGTCAGGAGGCCCTCGACGCCCTCGAGCTCGAGCTCGTCGGGCCGCGCGCGGCGCGCGAGCAGCGGGGCCGGGCCGTCGAGCAGGGCGGCCGCATCGCCGCGCCGGATCGCGTCGGCCGCGGCCAGGATGCGCCGACCGGCCTCGCCCGTGGCGGCCGTGCGGAAGCTCGAGGGCAGCGTGCGCGTGACCCGCCCGCGCAGGTCCGCCGGCGGCGGGTCGTCCGCCGGCAGGTCGGCCGCGCCGCCGAGGACCTCGACGACCAGCGCCCGCGACGGGACGTTCGTCGTCGGCCGCGGCGACACGACCTCGGTGAAGAAGGCGCCGCAGCCGACCGGCGCGAGCTGGTCGCCGTCGCCGAGGAGCACGAGCAGCGCGTCGTCTCGCAGGGCGCCGGTGAGGGCGTCGGCCAGGGCCACGTCGACCATGCTCGCCTCGTCGACGACGACCAGGCGCGCCGGCAGCCGCCGCTCGGGGCCGAGGAAGAAGCGCCCGCGGCGCGCGCTGTAGCCGAGGAGCCGGTGCAAGGTGACCGCCTCGAGGCGCGCGTCGACGAGGCGCCGGTCGGAGTCGTCGGCCGGCCGGTCGGCCAGACCCGGCAAGGCGCGCAGGGCGCCGCCCACGCTCTCGGTCATGCGCTGCGCCGCCCGCGCGCTCGGCGCCGCCAGCGCGATCGGCCCGACGCCCAGCCGCGCGGCCAGGCGCAGGAGCGTCGCCAGCGCCCCGCTCGTCTTGCCCGCGCCGGGCGGCCCCGTGATCACGCTCAGCCCCGACGGCCCGCCGCGCGGCCCGCCGCAGAAGGGCGTCAGCGCCGCGAGCGCCTGGTGCGCGCTCGGGCGGAGCGGCGCCCCGTCGGCGCCCGTCGGCGCGTCGTCGAGCACCTCGCGCAGGGCCCGCCGCAGGTCGGCCGGCGCGAAGGACGCGTGCTCCGTGACGAGGAGCCGGCGCACCGCGGCCCCGGCCCGACGCTCGCGCGCCAGGACGTTCTGGTGCGTGAGCCAGGCCGCGCCGTCCGCCCCGACGACGCGCACGAGCGGCGCGAACGCCGCGGGGCCGTCGCCGAGGAGCGGCCCCAAAGCGCCCGACGCCAGCAGGTCGTCGATCGCGGCCAGGATCTCCGCGGGCGCGAGGTCGCCCGGCGGCAGGCCGGCCAGGAGCGCGCCCCAGAACGCGTCGGCGGCGGGCCCGCCGGGGAGCGGGATCCGGGTGCTCCCCTGCTGCTGGCCGACGAAGGTGGCCACGACGAGGACGACCGCCGCCAGGCGCGGCCCGTCGTCGAGGCCCGGGCGCAGGTCGACGAGCGCGCGCGCCAGGTGGACGTGCTCCGGCTCGAGGCCGAAGTCGACCGCGCCCCGCGCCAGCCCGGCCAGGCGGTCCTCGAAGGCCGCGGCGGACGGGTCGAGGAGCCCCAGCCGGCGCTGCGCGGAGCCGGCGGCGCAGAGCGGGCGGTCGTGCTCCCTCATCCGACCCCCCGCAGGAAGCGGTCGTACTCGGCGAAGCGCGCGGGCGTCAGCCGGTAGACCGCGATCCCCGTCGTCGGCCGCGCGTCGGGCACCCCCGCGCCGCGCAGGTAGACGTAGACCAGCCGCACGTCGGCGGCGCGGTCGACGTCGTCGGGCGTCGCGACCCCGGCCAGGCGCGCGAGCACGTAGCTGTAGGCCATGACCTGCAGGGCGTAATCCTGCTGGGTCTTGGCGTGGACCGTCGCCGGCGCGTAGTCGGCCAGCCGGTCGGACTTCCAGTCGATCCCCACGACGAGCGGCGGCGCGCCGGGCAGGCGCGTCAGGGCGTCGATCGCCCCGTGGAGGAAGCCGCGCACGAGCCGCGGGGCGCCGGGGCCGAGGTCGCGGTCTGCCGCGCCGGGGAGCTCGACGCGGAAGCCCAGCTCCCGGCGCAGGGGCGCGCAGTCGGCCAGCCGGACGCGCCGCCCGCCCAGGTCGACCTCGCGCGTGAGCGTGTGGAAGACGAGGTCGCGCGCGATCGGGACGAGCTCGGGGCCGTAGCCGGCCCGCGCCACCTCGCGGGCGAGCAGCGCCTGGACGTCGTCGCGCTCGCCCCAGGCGGCCGCGTGCGCCGCCGCGCGCAGCCCCTCGAGCTCGCAGCGCTCGAGCAGCGCGTGGAGGAGGTTGCCCGGATGCCGCCCGCCGGGGAGCTCGTCGCCGACGCCGGGCGGGTGCTCGGGATCGTCAGCTCCGGAGGTCGCTCCGGTGGCGATGTCGTCGGCCTCGGGCGCGAGCGCGCTCGGCTCGAGCAGGCCGCGCTTGAGGCTGCTGTAGGAGACGACCTGCTGCGCCTGGTGCGCCGCGACGAGGTCGCGCCGCGCCTGCGCCTCGTCGGCGCCGTCGCCGGGGACGACCTCCACCCGGGGCCGCCACGTCTCGAGCCGCGCCCACGCCGCCGGCTCGTCCGCCGCAGCGTCGGGCGCCGGCGCCTGGACGCGCTCGACCGCCAGGAGCGCCGCGAGGCGCGGGTCGGTCGCCCGCGCGTCGAGGAGCGCCTCCAGGCGCTCGTTGAGCGGCTCGTGGTAGCTCCCGGCGAGGTTGGGGAGGAGCCAGCCCTCGTCGGCCGCCGGCACGAACGGCACGACGACGCGGGCCACGGCGCGGGTCAGGGCCGTGTAGAGGAGGAAGGTGTTCTCCTGCCGGCTCGACGCCTCGAACAGGCGCGCGGCGTCGTCGTCGAGCGGCCCCACGTGGAGCACGCGCCGCCCGTGCGAGTCGTGGTAGACCTGCGTCTGCACCGGCGCCAGCGGCGACTCGTGGCGCGGCGTCGCCCGCTCGTCGCCCGCGCTGGCGACGAAGCGCGCCGCGCGCGCGGCCGCGTCGCCCGGGTCCTGGTAGACCTTCGCCCCGTCGCGGTCGACGAACGGCGTGAAGCCGCCGAGCAGGAACACGACGCCGGCCGAGAGGCCCTTGGCCGCGAACACGGTCATGATCCGCACGCTCGGCCGCCCGGCCTCCTGCCGCACGGCCGGCGCCTCCTCGGCGTCGGCCTCGGCGCGCAGACGCTCGAGGTGCACGAGGAGCCGGCCGGCGTCGCCGGGGACGCGCGAGGCCCGCTCGACCAGCGCGTCGAGCACCTGCTGGTAGACGCCCGCGCTGCGCCCGCCCTCGAGCCCGCCCAGGGCCTCGCGCGCGGCCAGCCCGGCGTCGTCGAGCAGGCCGGCGAGGAGGCGCGGCAGGTCGCGCTCGGCCGCCGCGAGCCAGCGCGTCCAGCGCTGGACGAGCGGGTGGGCGGGCGACAGGTCGCGCACGCAGGTGAGGCGCTCCCAGGGGACGCCGAGGAGCGGGGTGGCGAAGGCGCGCAGGCGCAGGTCGTCGCGCTCGGGCGCGGCGAGGGCGGCGAGCACGTCGGCCACGTCCTCGGCCTCGGCCGTGGCGAAGAGCTTGGCCGCGCGGTGCAGGAGCGCCGGGACGCCGCGCGCGGCGAGCACGTCGCGCACGAGCGCCGCCTCGCGGTGCGAGCGGACGATCACGAAGCAGTCGTCGAGCGTCAGCGTCCGCGGCGGCCGGCCCTCTTCGTGGAGCGTGATCGCGCCGGCCGCGGTACGCAGGCGCTCGACCTGGTCGGCGACGCCGCGCGCCACGGCCTGGCGGGCCTCGCCCGCGTCGAGGCGGTCGCCGCGCGCCTCGACCTCGAGCACGACCACGGGCGCGACGTCCTGGCCGTCGGCGCCCAGGGCGCGCAGGGTCGGCCGGCCGGGGACGGCCGGCTCGTCGTAGCGGACCGGGCCGCGGAAGAAGGGGGGCGCCGCGGCCTGGTCGAAGATCGCGTTCAGCCCCTCGAGCAGCCGCGGCGTGCTGCGGAACGACGCCCGCAGGCCCACGACCTTCGCCCCCGGCGTGGCCTCGATGTCGGCGCGGGCGCGCAGGAAGCCGCCGTGGATGTCGGCGCCGCGCCAGCCGTAGAGCGCCTGGTGCGCGTCGCCCGACTGGTAGGCGCGGCCGGCGTAGCCGGGGTCGAAGAACAGCGGGCGGAAGACCCCGCGCGTCCCGGCCCCGTAGATCGTCACGTTCTGGTCCTGGCACTCGTCGACGATCACGACGTCGACCAGCGCCCGCGCCCGTGCGCGCAGCGCCGCGCCGCCGGGGCCGGCCAGCGCCTCGTCGAGGAGGCGCAGCAGGTCGTCGAAGTCGAGGACGCCGCGGGCCCGCTTGTGCTCGCGGTAGGCCGCCGCCATGGGCGCCGTCCACAGGTTCGCCGCCGCCGCGTCGAACCCCACCTGCGCCCGGGCCAGCGCCGTCAGCGCCGCCCAGGCGTCCGCGTCCTCGGGGGCCGGGAGCGCGGCCTCGGTGACGACGTAGCGCAGGTCGCCCGCCAGGCGCGGGTCGTGCGCCGCCAGGCGCGCGCCCGTGGCCGCCAGCTCGCGCGCGCGGGCGGGCACGGCCTCGGTCAGCTCGAGGAGCTTCTCGCGCACGCGCCAGCGCCGCCCCCAGTCCTGGTCCTTGACCCAGCGGCGCAGCCGCGCCCAGAAGCCGGGCGGGAGCGCGGCGACGTTCGCCAGCGCCGCCAGCGGCGCCTCGGGGTCGAACGCGGGGCGCAGCTCGGTCGTCGGCTCCTCGGCCGTGCAGCGGCGCAGGAGGCGCTCGAGCCGCTCGAGCCCGCGCTGGTCGAGCCACGCCTGCAGCTCCGCCGCCTCGGCGCGGGCCAGGCGCCGGCGGGCGAAGTCGGCGAAGGCCGCCCGGAAGGCCTCGGTGCGCCCGACGAGCGGCTGGCGCAGGGGCAGCCGCGCGTCGAACGCCAGGGCGCCGAGGACCTCCTGGGCGAAGCCGTGGATCGTCTGCACGACCGGCGGCCGGCGCAGGGCGTCCTCGAGGGCGGCCCTCGCCGCCGCGTCGACGACGAACGCCGGCGCGCCGGCCTCCGGCGGGCTCGCCGGCGGCGCCAGCAGGCGCTCGGTGACCCGGCGCACCCGCTCGCGCCCCTCGCGCGCGGCCTTCTCGTTGAAGGTCAGCAGGCGGATGCGGTCGGGCGCCACGCCGTGCTCGAGCGCCAGCGTCAGGCACAGCTCGGCCGCCGTCTGCGTCTTGCCCGTGCCGGCCAGGCTGTCGACGAGCGCCCGCTCGAGCCGGGCCAGCTCGTCGACGAGGGCGCCGCGCGGGTGCCGCCAGGTCGTCGTCACGCGCCCGCCTCCTCGGCCTGCGTGCGCAGAGCCCGGTAGAGGCCCAGGCGCCGCGCGGCCAGGGCCCGCGCCGTGGCCTCGTCGGGCGGGGCGAAGTCGCCCGGGCGGCCGAGCGGGCCGTAGCGGAAGCTCCCGCGCCCGAACTCGGCGTCGCGCAGCTCGAGGACCTTGTCGCGCAGCGAGGGCAGGCCCTTGCTCTGGAAGGCCAGCACCGCCTCGAGCGGCAGGAGGGTCCACTGGCCGACGAGGAGGTCGCAGACGAGGTCCGCCAGGTGGGCGCGCGCCGCGGCCGGGTCGACGGCCGCCAGCGGCGCCGGCTTCCACGGGGCCCGCTGCCACTCGGGGCAGACGTGGAAGGCGCGGAAGGGCGCCTGGTCGCGCAGGCCGGCGGCCGCGAGGACGACGTGGGCCAGGGCGCCCTCGACGAAGGGGGCCTCGCTCCAGCCGGGCGACGTCCCCAGGCTCACGCTGGCCGAGCGGTCGGCGAGGAGCAGCGGCAGACGCCCGGTCACGCGCACGGTCACCCGGCGCGCGAGGTCGCCCGGCAGCTCGACGGGCAGTGCGACAGGCAGCTCGAGCGCCGGCGCGACCTCGTCGGGCGCGCCCGGCGAGGCCACGCCGCCCAGGCGCAGGTGCCGGAGCGGGCGCTGCCGCTCGCCCGCCTCGAGCCGCCCGCGCAGGTTGAGGCCCCAGGCGCGCAGCACCTCGCGCTGGGCCCGGCGCGCGGCGGCCAGGAAGGCGCGCGTCGGGACGCGCCGGCCGAGGCGCTCCTCGCGCTCGAGCAGGGCGTCGTGCGCCGCGACCAGCGCCGGCTCGAGCTCTCCGCCCCGCTCGACCGCCGCGTTCCAGCCGCGGACGAACACGTCGCGCAGGAGCACCGCCAGGTCCAGCCGGGAGACCTCGAGCGGCTCGGTCGCGGCGTCGTCGGCCTCGGCGCGCTCGGCCAGCCCGGCGCGGCGCGCCGTCTCCTGCAGCGGGCTGTGGAGGAAGCGCCGGAGCTCGGCGAACGTGACCTCGAGCGCGTCGTCGCGGCCGCCGGGCGGCGCCGGGGGGACCTCGGCC
>JAHBXY010000154.1 GCA_019636275.1 Planctomycetota bacterium
CCCGGCCGTGGGTTTGCCCGCCCCCTCCGACGAGCCGGCCGCCGCGGGCGCGGGGGAGGGGGCGCAAGGGGCGCTGGACCTGGCCCGGGCGCGGCTGGACGACGGTGACCCCGCGGCGGCCCTGCCCGCGCTGGACGACGCGCTCCGCCGCGGGCCCCCCGACGCGGCGCTCCACGCGCTCCGCGCCCGCGCGCGCCTGCTCGCCGGCGATCGGGCCGGGGCCGCGGACGACGCCGCCCGCGCCCTGGAGCTCGACCCGCAGCACGCGCCCGCCTTCGCGCTCCGGGGGGCGATGCGGCTGTCGAGCGGCGACGCGCGCGGGGCGCTCGCCGACGCCGAGCGCGCGATCGCGCTCGCGCCCGAGGGCGCGGCCGCCTACGAGGTGCGCGCCGCGGCGCGCCTCAACCTCGGCGACCTGACGGGGGCGATCGCCGACTGCGACCGGGCGCTCGAGCGCTCGCCGCAGCGCGCGCAGGCGCTCGCCATCCGCGCCCTCGCCCGGCTCAACCTCGGCGACGACGCGGGCGCCGTGCGCGACGCCGACCTGGCGCTGGCGCTCGACCCGCGCGAGGCGATCGCCTACCGGGCGCGCGGCGGCGCGCGCGTGAACCTCGGCGAACCGGCGCGCGCGATCGCCGACTGCGACCGGGCGCTGGAGCTCGACCCGGGCTGCGCGGTCGCCCTCGCCAACCGCGGCTCGGCGCGGCTGGACCTGGGCGACCTCGCCGGCGGGCTGGGCGACCTCGACCGCGCGCTCGAGCTCGACCCGCGCGACGCGTTCGCCTACCGCATCCGGGCGCACGGGCGCGGGCGCGCGGGCGACGTTCAGGGGGCGCTCGACGACTTCGGCCGCTCGATCCAGCGCGTCGCGACCACCGAGGCACACGCCGGGCGCGGCGCCCTCAAGCTGAACACCGGCGACCCGGCGGGCGCGCTGGCCGACCTCGATCGCGCCCTCGAGCTGGACCCGAGGAACGCCCACGCCTTGGCCGCGCGCGCGGGGGCCAGGCTGAGCCTCGGCGACCCGGCGGCGGCCGTCGCCGACGCCGATCGCGCGCTCGAGCTCGACCCGCGCCAGGCGCTGGCCTACGCCAACCGCGCGGCGGCTCGGGTCAACCTGCGCGACGCGCGCGGCGCCGTGGCCGACGCCGACCGGGCGCTGGCGCTCGACCCCGGGCACACCTTCGCCTACGTCGTCCGCGGCTCCGCGCGGGCGAACCTGGGGGACCTCCCGGCCGCCAGCGCGGACCTGGACCGCGCCGTCGAGCTGAACCCCGACGACCCCCTCGCGCGGCTCACCCGCGGGGACGTCCGCCGGGCGCGCGGAGACCTCGGCGGCGCGCTCGAGGACTGGGAGGCGGCGCTGCGCCTCCAGCCGCGGGCCGCCTGGGCCGACGAGGTCCGCGAGCGCGTGGCGCGGATCCAGAAGGGCGAGTGAGCGACGAGACCCCCGCCCTGGTTCAGACTCCGGCCGGCGGCGGGCTCCCTTGCTGCGACCCCCCTGCGCGGGGCCCCCGGCGGCGACGGCGGCGCCGCCGCGCCGCGTCCCCACCCTGCTCCTGCCCTGCTTCTTCGCGCCGCTCGCCCTGCGGCCGGTCGTCGCGGCGCGGGGCGCGCTCGGCCTGGGGACGGTCGTCGCGGCGCGAGGGCGCGCGCTCGGCCTGCGGGCGGTCGTCGCGGCGCGAGAACCGCGCTCGGCCTGCGGACGGTCGTCGCGACGCGGGGCGTAGCGCTCGCCCTGCGGGCGGTCGTCGCCCGGCGCGGGGCGCGCTCACCCAATGGGCGGTCGATCGCGGCGCGGGCCCCGCGCGCTCATTGCGGACGATCGTCGCGGCGCGGGCGCGCTCTCGCCCTGCGGGCAGTCGTCGCCAGCGCGGGGGCGCAGTCGCCCTGCGGGCAGTCGTCGCGGCGCGGGGCGAACGCGATCGCCCTGCGGGCGGTCGTCGCGGCGCGGGGCGCGATCGGCGCTGGGGCGGTCGTCGCGACATAGCGGGGGCGCGATCGGCCTGGGGGCGGTCGTCGCGGCGCGGGAGCGCGGTCGGCCCTGGGGCAGTCGTCGCGGCGCGGGGCGCGGTCGGCCTGGGGGCGGTCGTCGCGGCGCGGGGCGGCGCGGTCGCCCTGCGGGCGGTCGTCGCGGCGCGGGCGCGGTCGGCCTGGGGGCGGTCGTCGCGGCGCGGGGCGCGGTGGTCGGCGGGCGGGCCCGCGCTGCGCCGCAGCCGCGGAAGCCGTCGAGCTCGCGGCGCGCCTCGCGCACGAGGTCCATGACCTCGCCCGGGCCGGCGTCGGCGGCGGCGCGCCGCGCGGCGAGGACCGCCGGGTCCGGCGGCGGGGGCTCGGGCGGCAGGGCCGGTCGGAACTCGGGGACGAGGGTGCCCTTCTCGTGCTCGTGCCAGATCTGCCAGGCCTCGCGCGCCAGGCGGCGCACCGTCGGGCTGAAGATCCCCAGGTAGCGCGCCACGCTCTGCACGTCGCGCTCGACGAGGACGCACGCCTTGAGGTTGTGCGAGGCCGACACGACCTGCGGCAGGTCGATCACGACCGGGCCGTAGGCGCTCACCAGGACGTTGTACGGCGAGAAGTCGCCGTGGACCATGTCGTTCAGGAGCATGAGGACCACCTGGCCCACGAGCTCGTCGTAGATCGCCTCGGCCTCCTGCGGGGTGAACTGCACCTGCGCGAGCTGCGGCGCCGGCTCGCCCGTCGCGTCGAGGATCAGCTCCATGACCAGGACGTCCTCGTAGTGGGCGAGGACCTGCGGCACGCGCACCCCGACCGAGAAGAGCTGGCGCAGCGCGTCGGCCTCGGCCTTCTGCCAGGCGCTCTCGAGCACCTGCTTGCCGAAGCGGGTGCCCTTCTCCATGGCGCGGGTCGAGCGGGTGTTGCGCACGCTGCGGCCGTCGCGGTAGGTGGCGTTGTTCTTGAAGCTGCGGTGCTCGCGCTTCCTGTAGACCTTGGCCGCGTAGGCGGCGTTGTCCTTGATGACCACGAACAGGTCAGCCTCCTTGCCGTTCTTGAGCGGCTGGAGGACTTGATCGATGACGCCGTCTTCGATGAGCTTCAGCAGGCTGGGGGGAGTGGCCAAGCGGGTGGTCGTCCTCCTGCGAGGGTCGGTCGGGGACCGCCGGGGCCAGGCGCCGTCGACGTGGAGGCGCCGCGAGTTCGAGGTGGCCCGGGGGTCGTCTCCTGCGCCGACCGACCCTCGATCGTACCAGGCCTCGCCAAGGAAGGCACCTACCGCGTTGGGCCGGCCTGGCCCGACCGTGTATCCTCGGGTCGGACCATCGGGCGGCCGCGCCCGGGGGAGGTGGCCCATGTGGCGCCGGCTCAAGCGCGTCGTGCAGTCGAACCTGGGCCGCCTGTCCGACCTGGGCGGCTCCGGGGGGCGACTCACGGGCGACCTCACCCGCGAGGCCCGCGACCTGGAGAAGTCGCTGCAGAAGACGGGCGAGGCGCTGGCCTCGCTCAAGGGCGAGGTGACCTTCCTCGAGGACAAGGGGCGCAAGCTCGCCCGGCGCGAGGAGGAGCTCGTGGCCCTCGAGCAGGCGGCGATCGCCCGCGGCGTCGAGGACAAGGCGGGCAGCTACGCCGTCGAGCTCTCGCGGGTGCGCCTCGAGCAGGCCACGGTCGAGCGGCAGCTCGCCGTGGCGCGCGAGGCGCTCGAGCGCGGGCAGGTGGCCCGGGCGGCGCTCCAGGCGCAGCGCGAGCAGAAGCTGGCCGAGGCGCGCGAGCGCGAGAAGGCCTACCTCGAGCTCGAGCGCGACGACCTCCGCGCGCAGCACCTGTTCGTCGACCCCGCGGAGCCCCCGCTCGCGCCGGCCCCGGCGCCCGCGCCGCTGGCGCCCCCCGTCGAGCCGCCGCAGGTCGAGCTCCCCCCGCCGGCGCGCAAGACCGTGGGCGGCCCGCCGGTGGAGGCGGCGCCCGCCCCGGCGGCGGCCGCGCGCTCGGCCAAGACGATCGGCCCGGCGCCTGCCGAGCCGGCCCCGGTCGCCGAACCGGCCCCGGCTCCGGCGCCGGCGCCGGCCGTCGCGAAGCTGGAGATCAAGGTCCGGCGTCGCGACGACCCCGAGCCGGCCGCCGCCGCGCCGGACCTCGTGGGCGAGCTGGAGCGCCTCGCCCGCCTGCGGGCGGAGGGCGTCCTCAGCGAGGAGGAGCTGGAGCAGGCCAAGCGCCGTCTGCTCGGGACGGGGGCCTGATGTCGATCGCGAGCGAGTGGCAGGCGATCCTCGCCGACCTGGAGAAGGGGTTCTCGCTGCTCAAGCGTCTCCCGCCGGCCGTGACGTTCTTCGGCGGGGCGCGGATCACGCCCGACGACCCGATCTACGAGGCGGCGCGCGAGGTCGGCCGCCGCTTCGCGCGGGCCGGGATCCCGCCGCGCACCGGCGCCGGGCCCGGGATCATGACCGGCGTGCCCGAGGGCTACCGCGCGGCGCTGGCCGAGCCGTCGTCGGAGGTCCCGCTGGGCGCCTTCAGCCAGGGCGTGGCCGAAGGCTTCGAGGCCGAGTGCGTCGCCGGCCGCGTCGACCCGTCACGCACGCAGGGGATCAAGATCTACCTGCCGTTCGAGCCCGAGACGAACGAGGCGATCGACGAGTCGGTCGAGCTGCTCACGTTCCCGATCCGGCGCCTCATGCTCTACGAGAACTCGCTGGCGCTCGTGTGCTTCCCCGGCGGGTTCGGCACGGTCGACGAGCTGTTCGAGGTGTGGGCCCGCCGCGCCGCCGACCTGCACCGCGACCCGATCATCTTCATGGGCGAGGCCTTCTGGACGCCGCTCCTGCGCGCCCTGCGCGCGGTCCTGGCCGAGGGGCCGCGCAAGCTCGTCGCGCCGGACGTCCTCGACGAGGTCGTCGTCTCGGACGACCCCGAGCGCGTGCTCGAGGCCGTCACGCGCGCCCAGGGCCTCGTCGGCTTCGACGAGGACCCCGAGGTGATCGCCCGGCGCCTGGCCCTCGAGATCCCCTACGTGGCCGGCGCCCTGGGCGTCACGCCCAACGCGGTCACCGTCCTCGGCGCGCCGACCCTGGCCGAGGACGACCCCACGCTCGACGTGGCCGAGGTCGTCCTGGGGGCGCTCGCGCGCACGGAGGTCCCCGTGCGCGTGGGCACGGGCGGGGTCCTCTCGCGCTGCGCGCTGGAGGTCTTCCGCGCCCTGGGGCGGGCCGAGCGCCTGCAGGGCTTCTTCCTCGCCCCGGGGGCGGGCAAGGCGCGCAAGGACGAGCTGCCGCCGGCCTGGACCGACCGGCCGCACTTCGAGGTCACCGACCCGATCGCCCACAAGCTCCTGCTCTCGCGCCGCACGTCGGCCTTCCTGGCGCTCCCGGGCGACCTGCACACCCTCGAGACCGTCTTCAGCGTCCTGTGCGAGATCCAGACCGGGAAGCTGGCCCGGCGCCCGATCGCGCTCCTCGGCGCCGACTACTGGGGCCCGATCATGGAGGCCTGCGCGCAGGTCATGCTCTCGAGCGAGCGGCGGACGATCTCGCCCGAGGACCTGGAGCTGTTCCGGATCGTCGACACCGCCGAGGACGCCCTGGCCGTCCTCTCGGGGGTCTGATCTCCGGGCGCCGTTTGATACAGTCGCCCGAACGTGACCCGACCCGGACCGACGGCCCCTCCCGCGTGCGCGCTTTGACCGCCCCCGTGTCGACCGCCCCCCTGCGGGTGGCCGTGGTCGGCGCGCGCCGCGTGCGCCAGGGGACCGGCGAGTACGTGGCGCGCGAGCTGGCCGCGCGCGGCTGCGCCGTGCCGGCGATCGTGGGCACGAGCGCCGCGTCGGTCGAGGCGGCGCGCGCCGGGCTGCGCGAGCGCCACGGGGTCGACGCGCGCGGCTACACGTCGCTCGCGGCGCTGCTCGAGCGCGAGGCGGTCGACGCCGTGGCGATCTGCTCGCCGCACGAGGCGCACCTCGAGCAGCTCGAGCTGGCGGCGGCCGCCGGCCTGCACGTGTTCGCCGAGAAGCCGCTCTTCTGGCGGCCGGGCCTCGAGCGGGCCCCGGCGGCCGAGGTCGCGGCCACGGTCGAGCGGCTCGTCGACCGCCTGGCCGCGGCGGGGCGCCACCTGCACCTCAACGCGCAGTGGCCCTACACGCTCGAGCGCTTCTACGCGCTCCACCCGGCGGCGCGCGGCGCCCGCCCGGCGTCGTTCGCGCTGTGGCTGTCGCCCATGACCGTCGGGGCCGACGCCGTGGTGGACGCGGGCTCGCACCTGATTAGCATGCTGCAGGCCCTGCTCGGGCCGGGAGCGCTGGAGGACGTCGAGGTGACGGGCGAGGACGAGGAGCGGCTGCAGGTGACGTGCGTCTACGCGCACGCCGCCGGGTCGACCGCGGCCGCGCTGCGCCTCGGCCGCTGCCTCGCCCCGCCGCGCCCCGCCGGCTACGCGCTCGACGGGCGCGCGGTCGAGCGGCGGATCGAGCTCCCTTCGTACTCGTTCACGTTCGAGGCGCACGACGACCCGACGCGGACGGTCCCCGTCCCCGACCCGCTCGTCGCCTCGGTCGAGGACTTCCTCAGCTCGGTCTCGGCCGGGCGTCGGCCGGACCGGGCGGCCCTGGTGCAGGGGATGACCCAGCTCCAGGCGCTCGTCGCGGCCGCTTCGACGACAGCGCCACGAGGTGTCGCCTCATGAACCAGTCCACCTCCGCCCAGCCCGACGCCCCCCGCGCGCGGCAGGTCGAGCTCTCGCCGATCCACGACTTCGCGGCGAAGCTCTGCCAGCCGTCGGTGATCCACCACCTGCGCGAGTACGTGCGCTGGTCCGCCGCCTGGCGGCGCGAGCGCGAGCAGGGGAGCACGCTCGACGCGCTCCTGACGCGGGCGCCCGACCACGCGCCGCTGTCGATCAACCTCGACGTGACGACGGCCTGCAACTACCGCTGCGACCACTGCGTCGACATGGAGATCCTCAACACGGGTATCCGCTACGACCACGACAAGCTCAAGGCCTCGCTGGTCGAGCTGCAGCAGCGCGGCCTGCGCTCGGTGATCGTGATCGGCGGCGGCGAGCCGACGGTCTACCCGGGCTTCGAGGACATCATGCGCCACATGAAGGGGATCGGCCTCAAGGTGGGCGTGGTCACCAACGGCAGCGGCATGAAGAAGATCCTCGACGTGGCCGACGTCCTCGACGAGCAGGACTGGGTGCGGCTCTCGCTCGACTCGGGCACCGACGAGACCTTCCAGGCCATGCACAAGCCGCGCAAGGCGATCACCCTCGACGAGATCTGCGCCGGGATCCCGCCGGTGAAGGCGAAGAACCCGCGCTTCAAGCTGGGCTTCTCCTACATCATCGTGTGGAAGGACTGCGAGGCGAACGAGGCCAAGATCACCGACAACGTGCACGAGATCGTCACGGCGGCCGAGCGCGCGCGGCGCTACGAGTTCGACTACATCTCGTTCAAGCCGTTCCTCACCCGCGCCGAGCGGAACAACGCCGAGATCGTCGGGCTGACGCAGGAGGAGGACCGCCTCGGGCCGATCATGGCCGAGATCCGCCGGCAGGTCGACGAGGCCAAGAAGCTCGGCACCGACACGTTCCGCGTGATCGAGAGCACGAACCTCAAGGTGCTGGAGAACGGCACCTACCGCAACTACACCGACCAGCCGGTCCACTGCCACATGCAGTACTTCCGGCAGGTCCTCAGCCCGCTCGGCCTCTACAACTGCCCGGTCTACCGGCACGTCCCGCAGGCGCTGATCGGCGACAAGCACGCCTACGCCGACGCGGCGACGACGGGCGAGACGCAGAAGGGCACGCTGCGGCTGATCGAGTCGTTCAACGCCAAGGACGAGTGCAAGGAAGTCACCTGCCTCTACAACCACGTCAACTGGTTCATCGAGGACCTCATCCGCGACCCGGCGAAGCTCGAGGCGCTGAAGCCGGCCGAGGAGCGGGAGGACTGGTTCCTGTAGGTCACGCTCATCGCGGGTCGGAGGGCAGGACGAGGAGCGGCGTGCGCGCGTGGCGCAGGACCTTCTCGGTGACGGCGTCCCAGGGCGGGAGCGCGCGGCCGGGGCGGCGGCGGGTGGTGAGGGCGATCAGGTCGCAGCCGTGGTGGTCGGCGGTCTCGAGGATCTCGGCCGCGGGGTCGCCCCAGCCGCCGAACGCGCGCGCCGGCACGCCGAGGGCCTCGAGGCGCTCGAGGGCCGGCCGGAGCGACGCGGCCGGGTCGGTGGCGAAGAGCGAGGGCAGCGTGCGGCGGGTGAGCACGCGCACGAGGACGACGTCGGCCCCGTCGCGCAGGGCCAGGCGCTCGACGAGCGGCGGCACGGGCGGGGTCGGGGCCCCGCCGTCGATCGGCAGGAGGACGCGGCGCAGCGGGGCGTCCGGCCGGCCGAGCGCCCCGGGGGTGAGGACGAGCACCGGCGCGGTGGAGCCGCGCAGGACGCGCTCGGCCACGCTGCCGCGGACCCAGCGCAGGACGCCGCCGCGCCCGTGCGAGCTCATGACGACGAGGGCGGGCGAGAGGCGCTCGACCTCGGCCAGGATCTCCTCGGCCGGGTCCCCCTCACGCGCGACCGCCGCCGCGCGCGCGCCGCCGAGCGAGCGCCGCGCGACGTCGAGGTGCGCCCGGGCGGCCTCGCGCTCGCGCGCGTCCGCCCCGGGGGGGAGGACGCGCAGGAGGGCGACCTCGCCCCCGTCCTCGACGAAGCGAGCGGCGCGCGGCAGGGCCGCGTCGGCCAGCGCGGAGCCGTCGAGCGGGACGAGCAGCCGGTCCACGCACCGATCCATGGGCGCCTCCCTCCTCAGCCGGGCGTCACGACGACGCGCCCGGCGGCGCGGCCGCCCTTGACCCGGTCGTAGGCCTCCTGGATCCGCGACAGCGGCACGAACTCCGACGGGATCAGGGGCAGGCGCCCCTGCTCCGCCAGGGCGATCACCTCGCGCAGCTCCTTGATCGACCCCCAGAGGCTGACCTCGAAGCGCGCCTCGAAGCGCGCGCTGTCGAGCGCCTTCAGGCGCGCCGTGCCGCCGGCCAGGCCGAGCTGGACGATCCTGCCGAGGGGGCGCGTGCTGCGCACGGCGAGGTCGAGCGTGGCGTCGGCGCCGACCACGTCGAAGGCGGCCGAGACGCCGTGGCCGTCGGTCAGGTCGAGGACGCGCTCGAGCAGGTCGTCCTGGCCGCCGTCGAGGACGTGCGTCGCGCCCATGCGCGCGGCGATCGCCCGCTTCTCCTCGGAGAGGTCGACGGCGATCACCTGCGCCCCGGCGAGGAGGCGCAGGAGGGCGAGGGCGTACTGCCCCAGGCCGCCGACGCCGATCAGCAGGACCGGGTGGTCCGGCGTGATCGCCGGCAGGGCGCGGCGCACGGCGCGGTAAGGCGTGAGGGCGGCGTCGGTCAGGGGGGCGGCCTCGCGCGGGGTCAGGCGATCGAGCCGCACGAGGTGGCGCTCGCTCGGGACGAGGAGGAACTCGGCGTAGCCGCCGTCGCGCTGCGAGAGGCCCGCCCACTCGGGCGCCACGCAGAGCTGCTCGTGGCCGCCCACGCAGTAGTCGCAGCGGCCGCAGCCCCACGCGCCGTAGACGACCACCGCGTCGCCCTCGGCCACGCCGCGCACGCCCGCGCCGACGGCGGCCACCACGCCCGCGTTCTCGTGGCCCAGGGTCAGCGGCAGCCGGGGCAAGATCCGCACCTCGCCGTCGATCACGTGCAGGTCGCTGTGGCAGAAGCCGGCCCCCTCGACGCGGACGAGCACCTGGCCGGGGCCGGGGTCCGGCACCGGGACGTCGTCGAGCGAGAGCGGCGCCTCGTAGGCGTGCAGGCGGGCGGCGAGCATGGGGCGTCCTCGCTCGACACGGCTGCAACCCGGGCGCCAGACCCGGACCGTGGCGGCGCCGCGGGGGCGGGCCGCCGCGGGGTCGCGCGTGACTCGCCGGGCGTGCGGGTGGGCGCCGGAGGACAGCGCTCGCCCGTTGATGGGATCGACGGTCGACCGTGTGGGCGCACAATGGGACACGGAGGCAACGAAGGTCCACGAGAGGTCATGGAGGTCTTGTCCTTACCTCTCCTTCGTGACCTTCGTCGTCCTCCGTTGCCTTCGTGTCCCATGAGGCGGCAAGCCGTGGAAGTCATCGATCAGGTCAAGCGGTCGCCGCTGTGAGGTGGCGGGGGGCCCGATCTCCCCTGAAGTGGGGGTCAGCGCCAGGCCCGGATCGTCACGCGCGCGGGCGCGTCGTCCCGGAGCGCGGCTCGGGCGCCGGCGAGCGCGTCGTCGACCCGCCCCGACGGGCAGCGGTCGCTCGCGTCGGCGTGGCGCCGGACGAGGCCGGGGAGGTCGACCTCGACCACCAGCGGCCAGGGCCCCTCCGGGCGCGGGCCCGGCGCGCCCGACAGGCGCACGTGCACGCCGCCGCTCGCCGGCCGCTCGATCACGACCTCGAGGGCGCCCGCGAAGGCGTCCTCCCACGCGGCGAGCAGGTCGGCGACGAGCGCGAGGTCGAGCGGCCGTTCGCGCCAGGTCTCGACGCGCGCCCGCACGTCGCCCGGGACGTCCGGCGCGACCGTGACCTCGACGACGCGCCAGGCCCGCCTCCGCTGGGCCCGCGCGTCGGCGTCCGCCGCGCGGGCGAGGGCCTCGTCGACCGCCGCTCGCGCCGGGCCGCGGGCGACCTGCGCGAGCCAGGCGAGCGCGTCGGCGTCGAGGCGCTCGAGCGCCGCCTCGGCCGCGTGGCGGCGCGGGAGGTCGTCCGTGACGAGCGCCGCGAGGAGCGGCCCGCGCAGGTCGACGCCGGCGCGCGAGGAGGCGCTGGCCAGGGCCCCGCCGCCGAGGAGGGCCGCCGTCACGGCCGCGTGCTCGCGCGCGTCGTCGTCGGGGCGCAGGCGCAGGGCCTCGGCGAGCGCGTCGACGATCGTCCTCGTCGGGTCCGCGTCGCGCGCCGTCCTGCCGAGGCGGAGGGCCATGCGCTCGATCGCGTACGTGTCCGCGTGCAGGGCGGCCAGGCGGCCCAGGACGAGCAGGGCCTCGGCCTCTGGCAGGGCGTTCGCCGCGTCGAGGAGCCAACCACTTCGGCCCGGGTGAGCGAGGTCCGGGCGGGCGGTCGTGACGCGGAAGACCAGGTCGGTGAGCTCCGGGGGCCGGGCGCGCGCGACGAGCCACAGGGCGCGCTCGAAGCCGGGCTCGTCGAGGTCGGCGCCGGCGGCGAGGCCGCGCCGGACCACCTCGAGCGCGCGGGGCAGGCCGCGCGGGTCGCCGCGCTCGAGGAGCACGCCGGCCGCGGCCATGGCCGGCGCGTCGGCGCCGTCCTCGAGCGCCTCGAGCAGCAGGGCCAGGTGGGCGTCGCCCGGGGCGGCGGCGAGCGTCGCGATCCCCTGGGCGCGTCGCTCGGGGTCGCGCTCGGCCCGCACGAACGCGTCCACGACCTCCCGGGCGCGCTCGCCGTCGAGGCGGACGAGCGCGGCGAGCGCCCGCGGCAGGCCGCCCGGGTGCGCCGGTGAGCGGAGTCGCGACGTGTACCAGGCGGTCAGCCCCCCACGCGGGCCCCAGGTCGCCCACCAGGCGCGAGCCGCGTGCTCGCGCTCGGTCGGGCCGTCGGCCCCCGCCGGCGGCGGGTGCACCTGGACGATCCGCCAGTCGAGCCCGGCGAGCTCGCAGAGCACCTGCCAGGCGACGTCCCGGAGCGCCAGCAGGAGGGCGGGCTCGTCCCCGTCGTTGCCCACGCAGCGCGTCGGGCTCCGGTCCGTCAGGAGGTCGAACAACGCCGGGACGGCGACGTCGCCCAGGAGCAGCAGGCCGTCGGCGGCGGAGCGCCCGCTCGCGGGGCGAGCCCCGTCGTCGTCGCCGAAGGCGAAGGTCCACAGGCGGCGCTCGGCCGCGCCCGGCGGAGGCGCGTCCGGCGGGACGCGCTGGGTCGCGCCCCAGGGCGAGCCGCCGCCGAAGCCGATCGTGTCGGTGGGGTCGCCGTCGCAGTCGGGGAGGGCGCGGAGGAGGTAGGGCAAGCGCTCGGCGGGCGTGAGCCGCTGCCACTCGGCCCACGTCGGGACGGGCGGCGCCTGGCGGAGGGCGGCGTCCTGCGCCGCGAGGCGCTCCGCGAGGTCGACGACCCGGTCGAGGGTCTCGCGCCTCGCCTCCTCCGCCCGCGCGTCGAGCGGGGCGGGCCGACCGGCCAGCTCCAGCGCCGCGGCGGCGCCACGGAGCGCGGCGACGATCGGCGGGCGCGGCCGGCCGTCGCCCAGGGCCACGTAGGCGGCCAGGAGCGAGGCGTCGCCCAGGTCGGTCGCCACGTCCGCGAGGGCAGAGGCGTGCCCGTTCGCGCGGAGGACCTCCGAGGCCGGGTCGAGCGCCAGGCAGGCCGCGCTCCAGGGCCGACCGGCGCGGAGGGCCCACCAGGCCCGCAGGGCCACGGCCCCCGGCCCACGCTCCGAGAGCGGATCGGGGGCGAGGCAGAGGAAGTCGCTGGTCAGGCGACAGGCGAGCAGGTCGACGTCGAGGTCGCGCGGCGCGAGGCTCGGCCTCGCGTCGGGTCCCCGGCCCGGCGTGATCGTGCGCAGGCGCAGGCGGTCGTCGAGGAGCGTGACCTCGTCGCCTGCGGCGCCGACGAGCCAGGCGCCGACGCGCCAGGAGTAGCGCCGCCTGGCGCGCTCGTCGTCGTCGCCTCCGTCGTCCTCTCCGTCCTCGGCGTCCCAGCGCTCCTCGCACCACGCGCCGGCGACCGTCACGCGGGGGGTCGTGCGGGGGTCCACGGGCAGCCCGAGCGCCACGAAGAGCGCGTCGATCCCGGCGAGCAGGTCCTGCGCCTCCGACCACCGCGCCCGGGCCTGGTCCACCCACGGGTGGTTGGGCCGGCGAGCGGCGAGCGCCTCGAGCGTCGGGCCGAGCGCGGCCTGGCGGTCTAGGCCGCGGGTGAAGCGGACGAGGCGCACGACGCCCGCGAGCGGATCCTCGTCCGGGGGGTCGTCGAGGAGGCGCGCCAACCCCTCGACGTCGGCCGGCGGGTCGAGCGGCGGCAGGGGCGGGCCGTCGGCCAGCGCCGCCAGCAGCGCCGCCCTGGCGCCCGTGAAGTACGTGGCCGAGTCCCGCCAGCGCGCGGGCGCGTCGGCGTCGTCCTGCGCCAGGCGGACCGCCCAGAGCGCGAGCGCGTGCTCTCCGCGGTCGAGGGGCGCAGCGCGCTCGAGACGCTCGAGGGCGGCGGCGACCGGATCCCCGGCCCGCGCTGGGCCCGCCAGGGCGAGCAGGACCAGGAGCAGGTGTGCGGCCACCGCCCGGGGACGACATGTCGTCCCGGGGCGAGGCGCCGTCCCCGTTCCCGGAGCTAGGCCTCTGCGCTGTGAGGGTTTATCTGCCGGCATGAGCCCTGCTCTGTCGATCCCCATGCTCCGCCTGGCCCGCAAGAACCTGCTGCACGACAAGCTCAAGCTCATCACGGCGGTGACCGGCGTCGTGTTCGCGTCGGTGCTCATGAACCTGCAGGTCGGCATGCTCTCGGGCTTCGCCGACACGATCACGGCGCTCGTCGCGCGGAGCCCGGGCGACCTGTGGATCATGCAGGACGGGACCAAGAACTTCGAGATGGTCATGGGCCTCCCGGAGCAGCGCCACTACCAGGCGCTGGCGACCGAGGGCGTCGAGTGGTCGTCGCGACTGATCGTCGACTTCACCGCCTGGAAGACGCCGACCGGGCAGTTCGAGCAGGTCGTGATCGTCGGCGTCGACCCCGAGCGGCCGGTCGGCCTGCCGTGGGCCATGGCGGAGGGCGAGGCCGCCGCGATCTGGCGCGACGGCGGCGTGGTCTGCGACGACCTCGAGCGCGGGCGCCTGGGCGGCGGGCGGCGCCTGGTGGTCGGCGACGAGGTCGAGGTCCACGGCCACCGCGCGCGCGTCGTCGGCTTCAGCCGGGACGTGCGCTCGTTCACCACCACGCCCTTCGTGTTCAGCAGCCTGGCGAGCGCCCGCGACTACGCCCACGGCCTCGACGCGCGCACGCAGGTCAAGTTCGTCGTCGTGGGCGTGGCCCCCGGCCACGACGTCGAGGCCGTGCGCGCGCGCCTCCTCGAGCGCCTCCCCGAGGTCGAGGTGCTGACGAAGCGCGAGTTCATGGCCCGCTCGGTGGCCTACTGGCTCCTCGGCACCGGCGCCGGCGTCATGGCGATCCTGGCCGCCGTGCTCGGCCTGCTTGTCGGCGGCGCGATCGTCGGCCAGGCGATCTACAGCCAGACCATGGAGAAGTTCCGCGAGTACGGCACGTTCAAGGCGCTCGGCGGGACCAACGGCGAGCTCGCGGGGGTGATCCTCGCCCAGTCGCTCATGACCTCGCTCCTGGGCTACGGCCTGGGCCTGGTCGTGTCGCTCGTCGCCGCCCGCTTCGCCAACGAGGGCGTGCTCCTGATCCTCATGCCGCCCGGCCTCGTGGCCGGCCTCGGCGTCGTCACCGTCGTCATGTGCGCCGCGGCCACCTTCGGCTCGGTGCTCCGGGTCGTCCGGCTCGAGCCGGCGATCGTGTTCAAGGCCTGACCCGGCCGAGAGGAGAGCGCTTGACCCTTCCTGCCGCCGCTCTTACCCGATCCGCCAGAGCGAGCGATGGGGAGGCGCGGAGCGGGCCAGTCGTCGTCGCCCGGGCACTCGCGCCGACCGCGCCCCCCTCGCGAGCGCGTCACATCGAAGAGGTGCTGCGCGTCGAGGGCCTGACCAAGACCTACGGCCAGGGCGAGGCCGCCGTGCAGGTCCTGCACGGGATCGACCTGTCCCTGCGGGCGGGCGAGCTCACGCTGGTCATGGGCCCCTCGGGCAGCGGCAAGACGACGCTCGTGTCGATCCTGGGCCTCCTCCTGCGCCCGACGGCCGGCCGCGTGTGGGTCCAGGGGCAGGATGTGACCGACCTCGACGAGCGCACGCTGCCGCTCCTGCGCCGCCAGCGGCTCGCGTTCGTCTTCCAGGCCTTCAACCTGTTCGAGGCCCTGACCGCCCAGGAGAACGTGGAGCTCGGGCTCGAGCTGGCCGGGCTCCCGGCTCGCGAGCGGCGCGCGCGGGCGGCGGCGCTCCTGGCCGAGGTCGGCCTCGCGGACCGCGGGCACCACGTGCCGCAGGACCTGTCGGGCGGCCAGAAGCAGCGGGTGGCGATCGCCCGCGCGCTGGGCGCACCGGGGCGGATCCTGCTCGCCGACGAGCCCACCGGCGCGCTCGACTCGACCAACGGCCAGCGCGTCATGGAGCTCCTGCGCGGCGCGGCCGACGCCGGGCGCGCGGTCGTCGTCGTCACCCACGACCCGCGGCTGCTGTCGCTCGCCGACCGCGTGGTCACGATCGAGGACGGGCGCGTGCGCTCGGACGAGGAGGTCTCCCGTGGTTAGCTGCTCCCCTCGCGCCGTCGCTGATGCCGGGGGCTCCGGGTGCTCGGCCGTGGACCACCCGCCTTCGAGGGCTCACGAGTGTTCGGCGGCCGAGCACGTGGACCCCCGGCCGGAGTCGGCCCGGCCGGGCCCGTCCAGGGCACTCGCAGGGTGGCTCTCCTGCCGGACCTCCGGGAAGCTCACGGTGTCGGCCGCCCTGGGCCTGCTCTCCGCCCTGAGCGTGGCCTTCACCTACGCCAGCGACGGCGGCCACGCGGCCGAGGCGCGGCCGCCTGCGGGTCCGTCATCGACGCCAGGGGGGCCGGCGCCAGCGCGGGTCGAGGTCGTCGCGGCGCCGGGCGTCGTCGAGCCGGCGACGCGGCTGGTCGAGCTGCGCGTCCAGCAGCAGGGGCGCCTGGCGCGCGTGACGCGCGAGGCGGGCGACCCGGTCGCCGCGGGCGAGGTCCTGGCCGAGCTCGAGAGCGACGTCGAGCGCGCGCGGTGGCCCTGCGCGCGGCCGAGCTGGCGCGCGCGCGCGGCGCTCGCGCGGGTCGAGGCGGGCGCCCGCGAGGAGGTCCGCGCACCGCGCGGGCCGACCTGGCCCGCGCCGAGGCCTCGGCCGGAGCGCGCGGCCTCGAGCAGACGCGCGCGCAGGCGCTCGTCGAGCGCGCCGTGCAGCCGGCCCATACGCTCGACACGGCGCGCGCGCCGAGCTGGCCGCGGCGGCGCGAGCCGCGACGCGGCGGCCGCGTGGGTCGACGAGCTGGCGCGCGGCGAGCGGCCGGAGGTGATCGACGAGGCGCGGGCCGAGGTCGCGCGCGCCGAGGCGGCGCTCCTCCTGGCCGAGGCGCAGCTCGAGCGCACGCGGGTGCGCAGCCCGCTGGACGGGCGCGTCGTCTATCGCCACCGCGAGCCCGGCGAGGTGGTCGGGATCCCCAACGAGGGGCCGCCGCTGTTGACCGTCGCCGGCGGGCCCCTGCGGCTCCGGTGCGACGTCGACGCGCGCGACCTCGCCCTCGTCTCCCCCGGCCAGGCGGTCGAGGCCGTGGCGCCCGCGTTCCCCGGCGTCGTGTTCCGCGGGCGCGTCCTGCGCCAGGAGCTCACGCTCGGGCGCAAGAACTTCCGCACCGACCGGCCGCGCGAGCGGATCGACACCAAGGTGCTCGAGGTCCTGGTCGAGCTCGACGCGGCCGACCTGCCGCTCGGGCTGGAGATGACCGCGACCTTCCTGCCCGGCGCGGCGGCGTCGCGGCCCTGAGCGGACCGCGCTCACCCGTGAAGGTGACCGCGAGCACCAGAGCGAGTGCGGTCACCGAGGACGCCGAGGGTGCACCGAGGACACCGAGGGCTGTTTCAAGCCCATGGGGTCTCGGTGACCTCGGCGCGTCCTCGGTGCCCTCGGTGATCGTTCCTGTTCGTCAGTCAGACGTCTGGCGTCCTCCCTGGCCGGGAGCGACCTTCGTCTCCGACACGTCCCATGACGCCCCCGCCGGCTGCCGCAACGAGCGGCAGCCACCCGCACCAGCCCTCGCCCCGCAACGGGTTGGGGCCGGCCCCCCGTGTGTTGTCCGGGGGAGCGGAGGGAGGGACGGATGCACGTCCTCGTGGGGGCGCTCGTCGGCGCCGGGGTGTCGGTCGTCCTGGCCTGGGCGATCGCGCGGGCCATGGGCCGGCGGCCGTCGTGGCGCGAGCTCCTCGTGGCGGGCGCCGCGGGCGCGGTCGGCGGCGCGGTCACGGCGGCGACCCTCGGGCTCGGCACGGCCGCGGGCGTCTCGACCGCCCGCACGGTCGCCGCCTGGTCGGGCGGCGGCGCCACGGCCGCCGTCGTCGACCAGGGCGGCCGCAACGCGCTCGAGGGCCGGCCCCTCCTCGAGGACACCGGCACCGCGGCGGCGATCGGCGCCTCGGCCGGCGCCTTGCCCCTCGCCGCTCGGCCCGTGCGCGCGGCGGTCAACCACCTGCGCGGCCTCCCTGCCGCGCCGATCGAGCCGCCGACCCCGGGGCTCGTCGGCGGCTCGGCGGCACGCCCGCCCGCGCGGCGCCTCGCCCGGCGGCGCGGCCGGCGACGCCGGGCGACGACGCCCTGCGCGCCGGCGACGACGCCCTGCGCGCCGGCGACGCGACGCCCTGCGCGCCGGCGACGACGCCCTGCGCGCCGGCGACGACGCCCCTGCGCGCGCGCGCGACGACCTGGCCGCCGCGCGCTCGCCGGCGGCGCGCCGGCCTGGCCGCCGTGCACCCGCCGCCGCCCGCCTGGCTCGAGGCGCGCTTCGCGGCGACGGTCGCCGCCGTGCGCCGTGGCGAGGCCGGCCCGCAGGCCGACCCGGCCGACGTGGCCGCGTTCCTCCGCGAGACCTACGAGCACGTGCGCGAGGTCGACGCGCTCGTGCGGGCCCTCGGCGGCCGCACGCGCCCGATCCCGGCCGCCGCCCCCGGCGACGAGGCCCTCCGCGGCGTCCACGACTTCGGCGAGCGCGCCTCGGTGCGCCGCGTCGAGGAGCTGATCGCCTCGCTGCGGCGCGAGCCCCTGCGCGACCGCGACGGGGTGCCCCTCGAGGTCCCGGCCTGGCTCGCCCGCCTGCCGGTCGACGCCCGGAGAGCGGGCGAGCGCTCGATCGACGTCGGCAAGCTCTCGCCGCACGTGGCCGCCGGCCTGTCGCGCCGCGGGCCGCCCGACCCGTTCGCCTTGCGCCTCCACAACCTCGCCGCGCACCACTCGGCGCCCGCCCGCCCGGGCCCGGCCGTGATCGAGGAGGTCGCCGACATGGTCCAGGCCATGCGCCAGGTGCGCGTCTACCGGCCCGAGCCCATGCCGTTCGACAGGATCGCCGCGATCCTCGAGGAGCACGTGGTCGCCGGCCGCCTCCCGGCCGAGGCCCGCCCGCTGATCGCGCGCGCGCTCGAGGCGCAGGCCCGCCTCGAGCGGAGCGGCGCCGTGACCCCCTACCACCTCCTCGAGGCGCGCCCGGCCGCCCTCGTCGACCTGCCGCTGGGCGGCTGACCTCGTCTGACCGGACCCCTCCTCTTCGGCCGGCGATCCCCCGGGGCTGAAGCCCGTTTTCGCCCGGGAGGTGCCAACGCGTCTTGACGGGAGAGGGCAAAGTTCCAGCCGCGCCAGGACGATAGGAGCTGTGGACGGAGCGAGTCGTGAACGGCGTGAGCAGGTTCTTCCGGGCGCTGGGGGTGGCCGTCAAGAACGGCGCCCAGTCGTTCCGCGACTACTACGACCACGAGGTCGACCCGCTGACGCGCGACGCCCTGACGCTCGTGTTCAACCGCCCGCAGTTCGAGCGCCGGCGCAAGAAGCTCGGCCACTACTCGCTGATCCTGATCGACATCGACGACTTCAAGCACATCAACGACTCCTACGGCCACCACATGGGCGACGTCGTCCTCAAGGCGGTCGCGGCCGTCCTGCGCACGAGCTCGGGCGACCGCGTGTTCCGCGTCGGCGGCGAGGAGTTCGCCGTCCTGCTCGCGGGCTGCGACGCGGCCGACGCCGAGAAGGTGGCCGAGCGCCTGTGCGCGACGGTGCGCAAGCTCGACCTGCTCGAGGGGCGCCCGGTGACCGTCTCGGCCGGCGTGGCCTGGTCGGGCGAGGCGCGCGAGACCGACCACGAGATCGTCTACCGCCGCGCCGACCAGGCGCTCTACCGCGCCAAGTGCTCGGGCAAGAACCGCGTGGCCCGCTTCGACCAGCCGCCGCCGCCGGCGCCCGTCGAGGGCGCCCAGCTCTATGCGGCGTCCGGCCTGGCGCGCGACGCCCTCGTGTCGCTGCCGCGCGAGGCGCTGGCGCTCGGCTGACTACCTGGCCAGGATCGGCGCGAGCTGCGAGACGAGCAGCCCCAGGAACAGGCAGCCGAACAGCAGCGCGACCGGGATCGGCCAGAGCGTGAGCACGGCGGCGCGGCTGGGCGAGACGCCGTGCGCGCGCCGCAGCCCCACGCCGGTGAGCACGAGCACGAGCAGCGCCGCGAGCGTCCCGCCGGCCATGGGGATCGCGTGCAGGACCTGCCCGCCCTGCGCGTAGCCCATGGCGCGGACCGTGGCCTCGAAGCTGCCCCGCCCGCCGAGCAGGCGCGCGAGCCCGTGGGTCAGCGCGCCGACGATCATGAGCTGCAGCGGCACCAGGAGCGGGGTCCACGCCACCTGCAGGACCGCGAACCGGAGCTGCATCGCCTGCAGGTTGCGCATGACCTGCAGGAGCAGGTCGAGCGCCTGCCGCGCGTCGGGCGTGGTCGCCAGCGGCCCGAGCGACGCCTCGAGCTGCTGCAGGAGGCCGCCGCCGGCGAGCGCGCCGAGCGCCGTGAACAGCCCGGCGCCCAGCGCGCCGAGCGTGGCCGTGAGCGCGGCGAAGGTCAGCGGCGCGCGCAGCCCGCCGCTCCAGGGGACCTGGTCGAAGAACCGCCCGGCCCCGCTCAGCGCCTTGAGGGTGCGGCCCAGGGCCACCGGCGTGCCGAGCGTCGCGTCCTCCCAGGGGACCGGGTGCCCGCCGCTGCGGCAGCGCAGGCAGCGCGGCTCGGGCTCGGCGCACGCCTCGCACAGGAACAGGGCGCAGCCGCGGCAGGTCGTGGTCGCGGGCGCCCGGGGGTGGGCGGCGCAGGGCGGCGGACCGCTCGCGGCAGGGTCGTGGGCGGCGTTCACGCGACCATCGATAGCCGACGCGCCACCGGACGGCCACTGGCAAGGCGCGCTCCGGGCCAGGCGGCGACGACGGGACCGAGGTCACTCACGGCCACCGACGTCGTGTCGACACGACGCCTCGGGGTCGCCGAACGTGACGACGTCACGGCGCGAACGGGTCGAAGCCTCCGTCGGCGCCGAAGGGGTCGTCGCCCGCGGGCGGCGGCCCGAACCCGCCCGGCCCCGACCAGCCCGGCTGCGGCTGCCCGGGCGCAGGCGGCCAGCCCGGCTGCCCGCCGAAGCCGGCCGGCCCGCCGAAACCGGCCGGCGGCGCCGACGGGGGCGGCGGCGCACCGCCAGCGAAGGGGTCGTTCCACGCGCCGGGCGGTCCGGACGGCGGCGCGCCGAACGGGTCGTTCCAGGCCGGCGGCGGCGGCGCGCCGCCTCCCGCGGCGAACGGGTCGTTCCAGGCCGGCCCGCCGCCAGGCGGTCCGAAGCCGCCCGCGAGGGTCACGCCCTCCTCGGTGAAGTCCTGCGACGGGGCCATCGTGGCGCCGAACGGGTCGAAGCCCTGCTGCGGGCCGGGCGCCCCTGCCGGCCGCGGGAGCCCGGGCGACGAGCCGAAGCCGCCCGCGCCGAACGGGTCACCGCCAGGGGGCGGGCCGTAGCCGGGCGCCTGCTGCTGGCCGAAGCCGCCCGGCGCGAACGGATCGCCACCGGACGGCGGGCCGTAGCCCCCGCCAGGCGGCCCGTAGCCGGCCGCCGGCGCGCCGAAGGGGTCGCCGCCCGGTGGGCCGTAGCCCGCTGGTGCGCCGAAGGGATCGCCCCCTGGCGCGAACGGGTCGCCGCCAGGCGGCGGACCGTAGCCCGCCGGCGCACCGAAGCCGCCTGGCGCGAAGGGATCCGCCGCCGGAGCGCCGTAGCCGGGCGGTGGTCCGAAGCCGCCGGGAGCGAACGGATCACCGCCAGGAGGCGGACCGTAGCCGGGTGCCGGCGCGCCGAAGCCGCCCGGCGCGAACGGATCGCCGCCGGACGGCGGGCCGTAGCCCGCCGTGGGCGGGCCGCCGAAGCCGCCGGGCGCGAAAGGGTCGCCACCGGGGGGCGGGCCATAGCCCGCAGGCGCAGGCGCACCGAAACCGCCAGGGGCGAGGGGATCGCCACCAGGAGGCGGGCCGTAGCCGGCCGGCGCCGGCGCGCCGAAGCCGCCGGGAGCGAACGGGTCGCCGCGCGCCGCGAAGGGGTCGGCTCCTCCCCCTGCCGCGCCGAAGTCGCCTCCGGGAGCGAACGGGTCTCCGCCAGGAGCGCCATACCCCGCCGTGGCGGGCCCCCGGCCGGAGGGCGACGGCGCGAACGGATCACCCGCGCCGAAAGGGTCGTTCCCTCCGGGCGCGAATGGGTCGCTCCCGGAAGCGCCGTACCCGCTCGGCGCGCCGTACCCCGCCGGGGCGGGCCCGCGGCCGGAGGCCGCCGGGGCGAACGGGTCGTTGCCGCCGGGCGCGAACGGGTCGTGGCCCGCCCCGAACGGGTCGCCACCAGCGGGCGCGAACGGATCGTTGCCGCCCGGGGCGAACGGGTCGCCCGCGGGAGCGCCGTAGCCCGCCGGAGCGGGCCCGCGACCGGAGACCGGGGGGCCGAACGGATCGTCGGCGGCGAACGGGTCGTTGCCAGCGGGCGCGAACGGGTCGTCGCCGCCAGGCGCGAACGGGTCGTTGCCGGCGGGCGCGCCGTACCCTGCCGTGGCGGGCCCGCGACCCGCAGCGGCCGGGGCCGGGGCGAACGGATCGCCGCCGCCGAACGGGTCGTCGCCGCCAGGCGCGAAAGGGTCGTGGCCGGCCGGAGCGCCGTACCCTGCCGC
>JAHBXY010000155.1 GCA_019636275.1 Planctomycetota bacterium
GGCGGGCGCCGCGCGGGGTCGCGCTCGCAGGCGGCGGCCACGGCGGCGTCGAGGTGGGCGCCGAGCGCCGGGTCGAGGTGACCGACGCGCGGGCGCGCCTCGGTGATGATCCGCGCCATGAGCTCCGAGGCCGAGGCGCCCTCGAGCGCGGGGACGCCGGTGACGAGCTCGAACGTCATGAGCCCGAGCGCGTAGACGTCCGTGCGCGCGGTGGCCTGGCCGGAGAGCTGCTCGGGCGCCATGTAGCGCACCGTGCCGACGACCGCCCCGGTGCGGGTGAGCCGCTCGTCGCGCGCCGGGTCGACCGCCAGGCCGAGGTCGATCACGACCGGCCGGCCGTCGGCGGCCAGGATCACGTTCTGCGGCTTGAGGTCGCGGTGCACGATCCCCAGCCCGTGCAGCGCCTGGACCCCGCGCGCGACCCCCGCCGCCACGGCCAGGGCCCGCTCGAGCGGGAGGCGCCCGCGCCGGAGGACCTCGTCGAGCGGCTCGCCCTCGACGAGGTCCATGGCGAACCAGCAGGTCGCGCCGTCGGTGTCCGCCTCGTGGATCCGCACGACGTGGTCGTGCCGCGCGCGGGCGAGCGCCTCGATCTCGCGCAGGAAGCGCGCCCGGCGCCCGCCGTCGCCGCCGGCCGACAGCACCTTCAGCGCGCGCTCGACGCCGAGCGCCCGGTGGCGGACCCGGAACACGGTGCCCATCCCGCCCTGCCCCAGGAGCGACAGCACCTCGTACGGGCCGACCACGGCGCCCGGGCGCAGGGCGGCGCCGTGGAGCCCGCCGGCGAGCGGCGCCGGCGCCGGGGCGGCGCTCGCGGGGCGCCTGGCCGCCGGGGACGAAGCGGTTGCCGGCCGCGCCCGGTCGGCGGCCTCGCAGGCGTGGAGGAGGGCCTCGAGGGCGCGGGCGACCTCCCCGGCCGAGGCGGGGCGCTCCTCCGGGCGCTTGGCGAGCGCCCGCCGGCAGAGCGCCGCCAGCCCCTCGGGGACGGCCGGGTTCGAGGCGCGCGGGTCGGGCGGCGGCGCGTCGACGATCCGGTTCAGCAGCGCCGGCAGCGCGCCGGCCGAGAACGGCGGGGCGCCGGTGAGCAGGACGTGCAGGGTGGCCCCGAGGGCGTGGACGTCCGTCGCCGGGCCGACCGGGCCGAAGCGGTCCGGGGCGACCTGCTCGGGCGCCATGAAGGCCGGCGTGCCCTTCAGCTCGCCCGTGGCCGAGAGGCGCGACAGCGCGTCGAGCGACAGGGCGCCGAAGACCTCGGCGTCGCGCGCCACCACGCCGAAGTCGACGAGCACCGGCCGCCCGGTCGCGCGCTCGACGATCACGTTCTCCGGCTTGAGGTCGCGGTGGACGACCCCCTGCGCGTGGCAGCGGTCGAGCGCCCGGGCCAGGGCCTCGAGGGTGCGCGCGGTGAAGGCGAACGGCGGCGGCCCGCGCTCGTCGACCAGCGCGCGCAGGCTCGGCCCCTCGACCAGCTCCATGGCCAGCCAGGGGACGCCGTCCTCCTCGCCGTGGCCGAGGACGCGCACGACGGACGGGTGGTCGAGCCGCTCGAGGACCTGCGCCTCCTGGCGGAAGCGGCGCACCGAGCGCGGGTCGGCGCGCAGGAGCAGCTTGAGCGCCGCCGGCGCGCCGTCGGCGAGGCGTCGGGCGCGGAGCACGGCCCCCTGGCCGCCCCCGGCGATCTGCCCGAGGACCTCGAACGGTCCGAAGCGCTGCGGGGCCGGCACGGCTGATGGCATGGCACACCCGCGCCGGCGCCGCAACGCGGCGCACCGTCGGGTCGGCGCCTGGCCGGTCGGGTCGGCGCCTGGCCGCAGCCGGTGCCCGCGACGGTCACACGGACGTGACGCGCGGCCCGGACGTGACGGGTCGGCCCGGACGCGCGGGCGCTTGCGGCGGCACGGCGCGCGCTACGGCGGCGGCCATGCGCGGCGCGTGGAAGATCGGCTCGATCGCCGGGATCGCCGTCCAGGTCCACTGGACGTTCCTGATCCTGCTCGCCTGGGTGGCTCTGGCCTACGGCGCGGAGGGCGGCCCGGCCGCTGCGCTGCGCGGCGCGCTCCTCATCTCCCTCCTGTTCGCCACGGTCGTCGCCCACGAGCTCGGTCACGCGCTGGCCGCGCGCCGCTTCGGCGTGCGGACGCTCGATATCACCCTCCTGCCGATCGGCGGGGTGGCGCGGCTCGAGCGCTTCCCCGAGGGCGCCGTCCCGGGTCTCGTGATCGCCCTGGCCGGGCCGCTGGTGAGCGGCGTGATCGCGACGGTCCTCCTCGGCGGCGCGCTCCTGCTCGAGGGCCCCCTGGTCCTCCTGCCGGGCCCGGGCACGCCGCTGCTCGTGCAGCTCGGGCTCGCCAACCTGCTCCTGTGCCTGTTCAACCTCCTCCCGGCGTTCCCCATGGACGGCGGCCGCGCCCTGCGCGCGGCGCTGGTGGCCTTCGTCGGGCCGCTCATGGCGACGCGCTACGCGGCGGCCGTCGGGCGCGTCATGGCGGCGATGTTCGGGGTGGTGGGCCTCATGAGCAACCCGTTCCTCGTGCTGATCGCCCTGTTCGTGTGGCTGCAGGGCGCGGCCGAGGAGCAGGCCGCGCTCGTGCGCCACGCCCTGCGCGGGCGGACGGTCGCCGACGCGCTGGTGCGCGACGTCCGCGTCCTCGCCGCCGACGCGCTCGTCGGCGACGCGGCCCACGACCTGCAGCACGGGCTGCAGCAGGAGTTCCCCGTCCTCGTCGACGGCCGCCTCGCCGGGGTGGTCGGTCAGGCGGACCTCGTGCGCGCGCTCGCCGCGGGCCGCGGCGACGCGCCCGTGGCCGAGGTCATGCGGCGCGACGTCGCGCCGCTGCCGCTCGGCCTGCCGCTGTCCCGGGCCTACGAGCGGCTGCAGCTGGCCGCCGCGGCGGAGCTGCGCTCGCTCCCGGTCGTCGATCAGGGCGAGCTCGTGGGGCTGCTCGGGCTCGACACGGTCACCAGCCTCATGGCCGTCGAGGCGGCCGCCGCCGTCGCCCGGCCGCGCGCCGGCCGCGACCCCCTCGACGCGGCCGCGCTCAGGGCCGCGTGACCCGGGTAGTCCGCCGAGCTCGGCGTCCCGGCGACCTCACAGCCCCGTGATCGTCCCGTCCGCGTCGACGTCCACCGCCTCCCCGCGCGGCCGCGCCGGCAGGCCGGGCATGAGCGACAGGTCGCCCGCGACCGCCGTGACCAGGCCGGCCCCCGCCTGCAGCAGCACCTCGCGGATCGGCAGGCGGAAGGGCCGCGGCAGGCCGCCCCACGTCGGGTCGTGGCCGAGCGACAGGGGGGTCTTGGCCACGCAGGGCTGGAGGCCGCCGTGCCCGTCGCGCTCCAGGCGCGCCACGGCCCGCGCCGCCGCCGGCGCGAGGTCGACCCCGTCGGCGCCGTACATGACGGTCGCGATCGCCTCGAGCTTCCGGGCCAGCGGCAGGTCGTCGGCGTAGAGGAAGGCCGGCGTCACCGGCCCCGCCTCGCCCGCGGCCAGGAGGGCCCGCGCCAGCTCCTCGCAGCCCGCGCCGCCCTCGTCGAAGGGGCGGCACGGGACCGCGGCGAACGCGCCGGCGGCGAGCCCGGCCTCGGCGACGAGGTCGAGGACCTCGCGGCGGTCGCCGGCGAAGGCGTTGACGGCCACGACCACCGGCACGCCGAAGCGGCGGACCGCCGCGACGTGGTGGGCGAGGTTCGCCGCGCCGCGACGCACGGCGTCCGCCTGCGACAGGCCCGGCGCCGCGCCGTGGGCCTCGAGCGCGCGGGCGGTGGCGACGACGACGGCGGCCGCGCAGCCCAGGCCCGCCTGCCGGCACACGATGTCGAAGAACTTCTCGGCGCCCAGGTCGGCGCCGAAGCCCGCCTCGGTGATCACCCAGTCGGCGAGGGCCAGCCCGATGCGGTCGGCGAGCACCGAGCTGCAGCCGTGGGCGACGTTGGCGAACGGGCCGGCGTGCGCGAGCACGGGGGCGCCCTCGGCGGTCTGCAGCAGGTTGGGCCGGGCGGCGTCGCGCAGGAGCGCGGCCATCGCGCCCGCGACGCGCAGGTCCTCGAGGGTCACCTCGCCGCCGCCCGCATCGCGGCGGCGCCGGGCGACGACGATCCGCCCCAGGCGCGCGCGCAGGTCGGCCGCGTCGCGGGCCAGCGCCAGGACGGCCATGACCTCGGAGGCGGCCGTGATCACCCAGGGCACCTCGCGCGCGGGCCCGGCGGCCGGCCCCAGGCCGACGACGGTGCGCCGGAGCGCGCGGTCGCACAGGTCGAGGGCGCGCGGCCACGAGACGGTCGCGGGGTCGATCGCCAGCGGGCCGCCGCGATGCAGGTGCTCGTCGAGGAACGCCGCCGCCAGGTTGTGGGCCGCCTGCACGGCGTGCGAGTCGCCGGTCAGGTGCAGGTCGAAGCGGTCGCGCGGCACGACCTGGCTGCGCCCGCCGCCGTTGCCGCCCCCCTTGAGGCCGAACACGGGCCCGAGCGTCGGCTGGCGCAGCGCGCCGCACGCGCGCGCCCCCAGCCGCCGCAGCGCCTGCACCAGCCCGAGCAGCACGGTCGTCTTGCCCTCGCCGTGGGCGGTGGGCGTGATCGCCGTGACGAGCACGAGCCGCCCGCGCCCGGCCGCGCGCTCGAGCACCGGGCGCGGGTCGACCTTGGCCACGCCGCGGCCCCACGGCTCGACCTCGCCGGGCTCGAGGCCGAGGTCGCGCGCGACGTCCTCGATCGGGCGCAGCTCCTCCACGACTCCCCCCTCGACCCTCACCAGGTCACGAGCGCGAGCTCGACCCCGACCACGACCTCGTCGTCCTCCGGACGGTAGCGGAGCACGAGCTCCACCTCGAGGAACCTGAGCCGCCCCGGCCCCCGGAACAGCTCGAGCACCGCCCGCAGGCGCACGTCCCGCACGAGCCAGCCGTGCCCGCTCGAGATGCGCACCCGCACCGCCGGCCGGAGGGTCAGCCGCCACCGCGGCCGCAGGAGCGCCGGCGCGAGGACGTGGGGGACCGGCTCGCCCGCGACCTCCGCCTCGGGCCGCCCGACCTCGTCCTCCACGAGGTCGTCGGCGTCGACCACCTCCCGCCGCAGCCAGGCGTGCTCGCGCGCCACGCGCGCGGTCTCCAGCCGGCGGAGGGGGCGCGGGGCGTCCGGCTCGACGGCCAGCATCCCCACACGCTCCACCTGCAGGCGCAGGTCGCTCGTGAGGATCAGCGGGCCGAGGCGCAGCGCGACCCGCTCGCCGACCACGTGCTCGAGCGGCGGGTCGGGCGCCCCGCCGCGGCTCGCCGGCAGCGAGTCGAGCCACGAGCGCTCCCACCAGCGGCCGCCGGCCCGGTGGTCGACGAGCGCGTCGAACATGCGCTCGAGGGCGGCCTCGTAGCGCTCGTCGCTCAGGACGCCGGCCGCCCACGCGTCGTGGAGCGAGGCGTGCCAGCGGTCGCGGAGCCGTCCCTGCACGCGCCGCACGACGACCGCCTGGAGCCCGGCGTAGCGGATGACGAGGGCGCCCGGCGGGAGGCGCGTGAGGGAGACCAGCGGCAGGAGGTCCGCGCCGGACACCCAGCGCAGCCGCGGCAGGCGCAGCGTCACGTCGATCGGCTCGGCGGGGCCCGGCGCCGCCGGGACGTCCCCGCGGCGCTCGACGGCCGGGCGCGGCTCGTCGTCGCCCCGGGCGGGCGCGAGCGCCAGACCTCCGACCAGGAGGAGCGGACCGAGGACACGCGCGGCGAGCACGCCGCCGGGCGTAGCAAGGGCGAGGCCGCGCCGGTCGCGGCGCCGCTCCCGGCGCAGGTCGGGGCGTCCCGTCATGGCCCCGAGGCAGGCCGTCACGTGCGCGTGACAGCGCGCCCCGGCGCAGGGCCTTCGAGCGCGGCCCGCGGCGTGCTCTCGAGGACTCCGGACGGAGGCCCGGTGGCAGCGCGCGTGTGCATCGACGGCAACGAGGCGGTCGCCTCGGTCGCCCACCGTTTGAGCGAGGTTGTCGCGATCTACCCGATCACCCCGGCCACGGCCATGGGCGAGCTGGCCGACGCCTGGTCGGCCGAGGGGCGGCGGACGATCTGGGGCACGGTCCCGGAGGTCGTCGAGATGCAGTCCGAGGCCGGCGCGATCGCGGCCGTGCACGGCGCCCTGCAGGCGGGCGCCCTGGCCACGACGTTCACGGCCTCGCAGGGGCTCCTGCTCATGATCCCGAGCCTCTACAAGCTCGCGGGCGAGCTGACGGCCTTCTGCATGCACGTGGCCTCGCGCGCCGTGGCCACGCACGCGCTGTCGATCTTCGGCGACCACTCGGACGTGATGTCCGTGCGGCCGACCGGCGTGGCGCTGCTCTCGTCGGGCTCGGTGCAGGAGGCCCACGACCTGGCGGCGATCGCCCACGCGACGACGCTCCGCGCCCGCGTGCCCTTCCTGCACTTCATGGACGGCTTCCGCACCTCCCACGAGGTGGCCACGATCGACGCCCTCTCCGACGACGACCTGCGCGCCCTGCTCGACGACGCGGACGTCGCCGCGCACCGGCGCCGGGCGCTCGACCCCGACCGGCCGGTCGTGCGCGGCACCGCGCAGGACCCGGACGTGTTCTTCCAGGCGCGCGAGGCGCAGGACCCGTTCTTCGAGGCCGTGCCCGACCACCTGGCGGCCGTCATGGACCGCTTCGCCACCCGCACGGGCCGCCGCTACGGGCTCGTCGACTACGCGGGCCACCCCGCCGCGGAGCGCGTGGTCGTCGTCATGGGCTCGGCCGCCGGCGCGGCCGACGAGGCGGTCGAGCGCCTCGTGGCCAGGGGCGAGCGCGTGGGCCTCCTGCGCGTGCGGCTCTACCGCCCCTTCCCCGTCCGGCACCTCCTCGCGGCGCTGCCGACGTCGGTCACGGGCGTCGTCGTCCTCGACCGCACCAAGGAGCCGGGCGCGCCCGCCGACCCGCTGCACCTCGACGTGGCCCTGGCCCTCGGCGAGGCGGGGCGCGGCGCGCGCGTGATCGGCGCGCGCTACGGCCTGGCGAGCAAGGAGCTCACGCCGTCGCTGGTGAAGGCGGCGCTCGACGAGCTGGCGACGCCCGCGCCGCGGGCGCGCCTGACGCTCGGGATCGTGGACGACCTCAACCGCGCGCCCGACGGCCGCCCGCGCTCGCTCCAGGCCGACCCCGCCTTCGACCGCGAGCCCGACGACGTGTCGCGCGCCGTGTTCTTCGGCCTGGGCGCCGACGGCACCGTCGGCAGCAACAAGGAGTCGATCAAGATCATCGCCGACGCCCCCGGCGTGTTCGCGCAGGCCTACTTCGTCTACGACAGCAAGAAGTCGGGCTCGACCACGGTCTCGCACCTGCGCTTCGGCCCGCGGCCGGTGCGCTCCACCTACCTCGTGCGCGAGGCGGGCTTCGTCGCCTGCCACCAGGCGGCGCTCCTCGAGCGGCGCGAGGTCCTCGAGCGCGCCGCGCCCGGCGCGACCGTGCTCCTCAACGTCCCCTGGCCCGCCGAGCAGGTGTGGGACCGGCTCCCGCGCGAGGCCCAGGAGGAGGCGCTGGCGAAGGGGCTGACGCTCTGGGCGATCGACGCCGACGCGGTGGCCCGCGAGGTCGGGCTGCCGGGGCGCGTGGGGACGATCCTCCAGGCCTGCTTCTTCGCCCTCTCGGGCGTCCTGCCGCGCGACGAGGCGCTCGGGCGGGTGCGGGCCTCGATCGAGAAGGCGTTCGCGCGCAAGGGCGCCGACGTGGTGCAGCGGAACCTCGCCGCCGTCGACCTGGCCCTCGAGCGCCTCCACCGGGTGCCGCGCGCGTCCGCCGTCACGGCCGACCACGGGCGGCGCGAGCCGGTGCCGGCCGGCGCGCCGCCCTTCGTGCGCCGGGTGACGGCCGCCCTGCTCGCGGGCCACGGCGACCTGCTGCCCGTGAGCGCGTTCCCGCCCGACGGGACGTGGCCCTCGGGCACGAGCCGCTACGAGCGGCGCGGCCTGGCCGACGAGGTCCCGGCGTGGGACGCGGACCTGTGCATCCAGTGCAACAAGTGCGCGCTCATGTGCCCGCACGCGGCGATCCGGGCGAAGGTCTTCCCCGCGGCCGACGGCGCGCCGCCGAGCGTCGCCTGGCGCGGGCCGGGCTACGAAGGGCAGCGCTACACGCTGCAGGTCGCGCCCGACGACTGCACGGGCTGCGGGCTGTGCGTGGCGGTGTGCCCGGCCAAGGACAAGCACGACCCGGCGCGGAAGGCCCTCGCGATGACCCCGCTGGCGCCGGTCGTCGAGCGGACGCGGTCGGACTGGCAGGCGTTCCTGGCCCTGCCCGAGGTCGACCGGTCCGCGGTCAAGCGCGACGTGAAGGGCACGCAGCTCCTCCTGCCGCTGTTCGAGTTCTCGGGCGCCTGCGCCGGGTGCGGGCAGACGCCCTACCTGAAGCTCCTCAGCCAGCTCTTCGGCGACCGCATGCTCGTGGCCAACGCGACCGGCTGCTCGTCGATCTACGGCGGCAACCTGCCGACGACGCCGTGGACGACCGACGCCGCCGGGCGCGGGCCGGCCTGGTGCAACTCGCTGTTCGAGGACAACGCGGAGTTCGGCCTGGGGCTGCGGCTGGGCGTCGACGCGGCGGCGCGCGCCGCGCGCGACCTCCTCGGCCGGCTCGCGCCGCGCCTGGGCGAGGACGACGTGGCCACGCTCCTGGCCACGCTCCTGGCCGAGGACGCCGGCGACGAGGCCGCGCTCGCCCGCCGCCGCGCCGCCCTGGCGCGCCTGCGCGAGCGGCTCGCCGCGCTGCCCGACGCCGACGCTCGCCGCCTCGAGGAGGTGGCGCACGCGCTCGTCCCGCGCAGCGTGTGGCTCGTGGGCGGCGACGGCTGGGCCTACGACATCGACTTCGGCGGGCTCGACCACGTCCTGGCGCTCGGGCGCAAGGTGAACGTGCTCGTGCTCGACACCGAGGTCTACTCGAACACGGGCGGGCAGCAGTCGAAGGCCACGCCGCTGGGCGCGACGGCCAAGTTCGCCGCCGCGGGCAAGCCGGGGCCGAAGAAGGACCTCGGCCTCATGGCCATGAGCTACGGGCACATCTACGTGGCCCGCATCGCCCTGGGGGCGAAGGACGCCCAGGCCCTGCGCGCGATCGAGGAGGCCGAGCGCTACCCGGGGCCGTCGCTCGTGATCGCCTACAGCCCGTGCATCGCCCACGGCTACGACCTGGCGCACGGCGCCGAGCACCAGCGCCTGGCCGTCGAGGCGGGCGCGTGGCCGCTGTTCCGCTTCGACCCGCGCCGCGCCGACCAGGGCGAGGCGCCGCTGGTCCTCGACTCGCCGCCGCCGCGCGTGCCGCTCGAGCGGTTCACGGCCGTCGAGGGCCGCTTCGCCGCCGGCGACCCGGCGCGGGCGGCGGCCGCCCAGGCCGACGTCGCGCGCCGCCACGCCCTCTACCAGCAGCTCGCCCGGCTCGACCCCAGCGCGCCGCCGGGCGGGTGAGGGTCAGCCCGCCGAGGCCGCGAGCAGGCCGGCGACGACGAGCGCGGCCGCCACCAGCAGGACGACGATCAGCGCCGTCGTCCCGCCGCCGCCGCGCCGCGGCCCGCGACGGGCGCCGCCCAGCGCGCCCATCGAGTTCCCCGACGACGAGCCGATCGCCGGCGCGCCGCCGCGGGCGCGCGTCGCCGTCCCCGCCGGCGCTCGCCGCGCGCAGGGCCGCCGCGAACGCCGCCCCGTCGGCCGGTCGGGCGGCGGGGTCCTTGGCCAGGCAGGCGGCGACGAGGTCGACGACGGCCGGCGGCGCGACCTCGCGCAGCGGCTCGAGCGGCGGCGCCTCGCGCCGGTGCTTCTCGAGGAGCAGCTTCGGCGCCGGCGCGTTGAACGGCCACTGGTCGGTGAGGGCCTCGTAGAGGGTCACGCCGAGCGCGTAGACGTCGGCGCGCGGGTCGGGGGCGGCGCCGCGGCCGCGCTCGGGCGCCATGTAGGCGGGCGTGCCGAACACGGCGCCGGTCACCGCCTCGCCCGAGACCTGCGCCAGGCCGAAGTCGACGACCTTGACGCGACCCTCGCCGTCGAGGAGCAGGTTCTCGGGCTTCACGTCGCCGTGCACGAGGCCGGCGGCGTGCGCCGCGCCGAGCCCCTCGCCCGCCTCGACGAGCAGGCGCATGGCGTCGTCGGGCTCGAGGTCGCCCGCGCGCAGGCGCGCGCGGAGCGAGCCCCCGGGCAGGTGCTCGAGCACGAGGAACGGGATCCGCCCGTCCGCCTCGGTCCCGGCGGAGAGCACCCGCACGACGTGCGGGTGCGCCACGGCGCCGAGGGCCCGCGCCTCGCGCAGGAAGGCCTCGACCAGGGCCGGCTTTCCCCAGGCGCGCTTCGGGTCGAGCAGCTTGACGACCACCGGGGCGTCGAGATGGCGGTGGCGCCCCTCGTAGACGCGGCTCATGCCGCCGCCGCCCAGGTGGCGCACGAGGTGGCACTCGCCCACCACGCGCCCGAGGTGCTCGTCGTCGCTCACCGCGGTGATCGTGCCCGACGAGCGGGTGGCCGCGCCACGGTCAGGGCACGTCGACGACGGTCACCGAGGGCGGCGAGGTGCTTCGAGCCAGGGCGCTCGGTGACCTCGGTGACCGCCACGACGTGGTCAGGCCGACGCGCCGGCGGGCCCCTCGGCCTGCTCGGCGCCGGCGGCGCGCTGGCGGAGGGTGGCCTCGAACACCTCGACGTTGGCGCGCACGTGCCCGGCGACCCGCAGGAGGAGGTCGGCGCCGCGGCGCTCGGCGCGCGCGTAGGTGGCGACGGTCGCCTCGCGCGTGCTCGCGGCCAGCTTCGTCAGCTCCGCGCGCGTGCTCGCCAGGGCCTCGCGCGTGCGGCCGAGCGCCTCCTGCCACTGCCGCTTCCCGGTCTCGCCCGCCTCGCGCAGGTCCGCGCGCAGGCGGCCGAGCGCGTCGGGCGCCTCGCTGATCGGGGCCTCGGGGGTCGGGGTCTCCTCGATGGGCCGGTGGGTCGTCGCGTCGGTCATGGTCTCTCTCTCCTCGTCGTGTCCGAGTCGTGTCCGGGCGTCTGCGTTCCCCGGCGCCCCGACGAAGATACCGCTCCGTAGCGCAGCGCGTCAAGTCTCATGACGCAGCAAGTCAATGCATTGTATGCAGGTGACTTGCGCGAGACTTCCGACCAGCCCTGTCCGTGCGCGCTGACGCAGTGCGCCACGGCGCCTCGCGCGCGCCCCACCGCGCGCGCCGCCACGCCGCTCGGGCACCCCCGTCCGCGACCCGCCGGCGTCAGCCGCTAAGATCGTCGCGTGACCAGCGCCTGGCTCGAGCCGCCGCCCGGGTTCACGCGCGTCGAGCGCGCGGGCGCGGTCCTCGTCGTGCGCGATGGCCTGGCCGACGCGCTGGTCGCGGCCGGGATCGACGACCCCGAGGCGCTGGTCGCCCGCTCGCCGGCGCCGCTCGTCGGCCGCGGCCGCCTGGCGCGCGTCGACCTGGGCGCCGCCGGGCGCGCGATCGTCCGGCCGCTCCTGCGCGGCGGGCTCCTGGGCAAGCTCGTGCGCCGCGTCTCGTTCGATCGCGCGCGGGCGCTGAGCGAGCTGCGCGTGAGCGCCGAGGCGGCGGCGCGCGGCGCCGTCGTCCTCGACGTGCTCGCGGCCGTGACCCGCCCCACCGGCCTCGGCTGGCGCCACGGGCTGGTCACGCGCGAGGTCGAGGGCGCGGTCGACCTCGCCCACGCCCTGGCCGCCTTCCCGGCCGGCCGCGAGCGCCGCCGCGCCCTGCGCGCGGCCGGCGCCGCCGTGCGCCGCCTGCACGACGCCGGCGTCGATCACGTCGACCTCAACCTCAAGAACGTGCTCCTGCGCCCCGACGGCCAGGCCCTCGTGATCGACCTCGACCGCTGCCGGCTCGGCCCCGGGCCGGCCCCCGCCCATGTGCGCGAGGGGAACCTGCTGCGCCTGCTCCGCTCCTGGACGAAGCTCGGCGTGCAGGCCCCGGGCCGCACGCGCCCGGGCGACCCCCTGGCCCTGCTCCTGGCCTACGCGCCCGACGACCGCGCCCTGCGCCGCCGCCTCGTCGCGGCCGGCCGCGCGGCGCGCTTCGGCTGCCGGCGCGTCGTGTGGCGGCTCTCGCGGGGGCCGGCGTGAGCTGGTGGCCGTGGCGGCGCGCGCGCCCGGCGCTCGACCTGTCGGTGACCGTCGTCGCCTGGAACCGCGCCCGGGAGCTCGAGGGGCTGCTCGTCAACGTCGAGCCGTTCGCGCGCGAGGTCGTCGTCGTCGACGGCGGCAGCGACGACGACACCGAGGGCCTCTGCCGCCAGTCGTCGAAGGTGCGCTACGTGGCGCGCCCCTGGGACGGCCACTTCGGCCGCATGAAGAACGCCTCGTTCGAGGCGGCCACGGGCGAGTGGATCCTGCACCTCGACACCGACGAGCGCGTCGGCCCGCGCCTGGTCGACCGGCTGCCCTGGCTCTGCGCCGGGCGCGCGGCGTTCTACCGCGTGCCCATGCTCTGGCTCGTCTCCGACGACCCGCCGGCCTACGTGCGCACGCCGAAGCACTTCCCCTGCCCGGTGCCGCGCCTGTTCAGGAACCGCCCCGAGCACCGCTACCTCGAGGGCGAGGGCCCGGTCCACCCGCGCTTCCCCGAGCCCGTGCGCCGGTCGATGAAGAAGCTCAAGGGCGTCTACCTGCTCCACCACTGCCTCGCCTGGTCCTCGCGCGAGGCGCTCGAGGCCAAGGCGCGCGCCTACGCGGCGCGCGAGCCGGGGAGCGAGGCGACCAACGCGGCCTATTACCTGTGGTGGCGGCAGCCGCACGAGGTGCGGCCGGTGGGCGACCTCGCGTGATCGAGCGGCGCACCGTCACGACCCTGGCCGAGCTGCGGGCGGCCTACGACGCGCTCTTCGAGCGGGTCGAGTTCGGCGAGAAGGCCGCGCTCTACCGCCTGGCCCTGGGCCTCGTCGAGGCGACCCCCGGCGACGTCGTCCTCGACGTGGGCTGCGGCGCGGGGCAGCTCCTGGCCTGCGCCCGCGACCTCGGCCTGCGCGGCGTGGGCGTGGACATCTCCGGCCGGGCCCTCGCCCGCGCGCGCGCGAGGGGCCTGCCCGACCTCGTCCTGGCCCAGGGCGAGCGGCTCCCGCTGCGCGACGCGAGCTTCCGCCGCGTCCTGTGCCTGGGCAACCTCGAGCACTTCCTCGACCCGGCCGCCGGCGCCCGCGAGCTCGCCCGCGTGCTCGCCCCCGACGGGCGCTGCGCCGTGCTCCTGCCCAACGCCTACTACTCGGGCGACCTGTGGCGCGTGATCCGCACCGGGCGCGGCCCCGACCACCACCAGGCGATCGACCGCTTCGCCACCTGCGAGGAGTGGCGCGACCTGCTGGAGGCCGCCGGCCTGCGCGTGCTGAGGGTCGCCCGCTGGGACAAGGGGAAGCTGTGGAAGCGGGTGTTCCCCTTCCACCTCGCCTACCACTTCCTCTTCCTGGCGAGCCGGGCCGAGGGCGCCTAGAATCCCCACAACCACCGTGCACTACGCCATCATCGGCTGCATCCACGGCAACCTCGCGGCGCTCGAGGCGGTCCTCCACGACATCCGCGCCCGCGGGATCGAGCGGATCGTGTGCCTGGGCGACATCGTGGGCTTCGGCCCGGCGCCCGCCGAGTGCGTCGAGCTCGTGCGCGCGCGCTGCTTCATGGTGATCCGGGGCGACCACGACCAGGCGGTCCTGAACGAGAAGCCGACGGGGTTCATCGAGAAGACCACCCGCAGCCTCGTGTGGACGCGCGAGCGGCTGCTCGAGGCGCCGAACGACCCGCTCGGCTACCTCGAGCAGTCGCAGGCCGCGTTCTCGAGCGCCGGGATCGCCTTCCACCACGGCTCGCCGCGCAGCCCGTTCGAGTACCTGTTCCCCAGCGACGTGCGGCGCGACCCGCGCAAGCTGCGGGCGGCGTTCGCCATGACCGAGAAGGTCTGCTTCCACGCGCACACGCACGTGCCCGGCGTCATCACCGAGGAGCCGCTCGCCTGGCGCTCGGCCGAGGACCTCGACGGCCACTTCCACTACATGAAGGGGCAGAAGGCGCTCGTGAGCGTCGGCTCGGTGGGGCAGCCGCGCGACGGCGACCCGCGCGCCTGCTACCTCGAGATCCAGAAGAACGACATGCACTGGCGCCGGGTCGAGTACGACGTGCACGCGGTCGTCGAGCACTTGCAGGCCAACGCGGCCGTGTTCTCATCCGACCTGGCGATCCGCCTCCAGCAGGGTAGGTGACGTGAGCGATCAGATGAACCGGCTCAAGTACACGCAGTTCGTCCGCCAGGCGAAGGGCAACGACGTGACCGAGGTCCAGGTGACCCGGCAGGACCGCCGCGACAAGGTGGTCCTGCAGTACGTCGGCACGGCCCGGAAGTCGCGCCAGCGGTTCAACGGCGAGTGGGCGGTGCCGCGCGCGGACCGGACCGACGAGCAGGTCAAGGACGACATCCGCAAGTTCCTCGACCAGGCGCGCAAGGACTTCTTCGTCCGGCGCGGCGAGGGCCTCCAGGGCGACGAGTGGCACGACGCCGCGCAGGACGTCGAGGTCAAGACCATCCAGGGCGACGACGAGAAGAAGTAGCCTCAGTCGAGGTCCAGGTCGTCGTCCTCTCCGCTGTCCTCGAGCAGGTCGAGCGGGTTCCTGGCGATCTCGATCGCCTGCGAGTCGAGCTCGACGTCGTCGAGGTCGGCCTCGTCCCACAGCGCGTCGAGGTCGGGGTCGGAGACGCCCCGCGAGCGCGAGCTGAGGGCGTCGAGCGACGACTCCTCGGCGAGGTGCGCGCGCAGGTCGTCGAGGTCCTGCTGGCGCGCCTCGCGCCGCCAGCCGGCCTCCTTGCCCGGGCGGGCGGCGCCCGGCGAGGGCATCTCGAAGCCCTCGGCCGCCCGCTCGTCGTCGACCGGGCGCAGGGTCACCGGCTTGATCCGGTGCAGCGCCTCGACGAGGGCCCGGTCCTCGGCCGCCTTGAGGTAGCCGCGCTGGCGGGCGATCTCGTTTATGCGCACGAGCTGGTCCTCGTGCTTGTAGGCGCTCTTCTGCTCGCGGAGGCAGGTCTTGGCCACGTCGGGCGTGAGGAGCTTCGACTGCAGCGCCAGCTTGACGTACTTCTTGTCCTCGCGGCGCCACAGGTAGTAGCGCAGCGCCCGCCACAGGCCGAGGATCTGGTCGCGCTTCAGGTGGCCCAGCTTGAGCAGGATCCGGTCGAGCGGCAGGTAGCGCCCCTGCTCGGCCGCGTGCCGCTGCAGGTCGATCGCGCGCTCCAGGTCGGGCTCCTTGACCAGCCCGCTGCTGCGGACGGCCCTCAGGAAGCGCCTCTCGACCTTGGGAGACAGCCGGTCGGGGTCGGCCACGCGGGGTCCTCGCCCCGACGGTTTAGGAGGCGCCCGCGCGCCGCGCAAGGGGGGGGGCACCGGTGAGGAGGTGGTGCGGGGCGGGCGGCCGCGCCAGAGTGGGGCGGGGCGCGGCGGGGCTGGTGACGGCCAGGGCCGCGCTCTATGATCGTGAACTCCCCGGGCGGCCGGGCGTTGCGCGAAGGGGCACGCGAGGTGGATCCAGAGCGCATGGCGGAGAAGCTCCTGTTCCAGGGGCTCACCCCCGGGCAGCTCGCCCGGGTGGCGGAGGTGCTCCGCGTCCGCGAGGTGCCGGCCGGCGCCGTCGTCGTGCACGAGCGCGACTACGGCGACACGCTCTACCTGATCGACGAGGGGAGCGTGGAGGTGCGCATCGCCTCGCCCGAGGGCGACCGCGTCGTGGCCGAGCTCCAGGCGCCGGCGCCGGGCGAGATCTCCTACGAGGGCGACTTCTTCGGCGAGATGTGCCTGCTCGACCTCGAGCCGCGCTGCGCCACGGTCGTGGCGCGCGAGCCCTGCCGCCTGTGGGAGCTCAACCGCGACGACCTCTACTGGCTGTTCGGCGACGACAAGGGGCTCCAGCTGAGGATCCTCCTCACCGTGGGCCGCGTCCTCAGCCGGCGCCTGAACCTCCTCGACGCGCCGGCCGCCGCGGCCGGGAGAGGTTAAGCTACCGCCATGCCCCGGATCCGGCAGGTGGACGACGTCTCGATCGTGGACTGGAGTCCGGAGCACGCCGTCATGGGCGAGCTCCGCGCCCTGGTCGAGGCGGGCAGCGCGCGGCGCGTGCTGCTGAACATGGCCGCGTGCGACGCCGTGCGCGCCGACGACCTCGAGGGGCTCACCGAGGCGCTCACGGTCTGCGACGACCGGGGCTGCCAGGTCGGCATGTTCGGCGTGCGCGAGGCGCTGGCGCGGGTCGTCGAGGTCATGGACCTCGCCGACGACCTGCCGCCCGTGCTCGGCGTGAGCGAGCAGGAGGCGCTGGCCGCCCTGCGCGCCGGGGCGGCGCGCAACGGCAAGCAGCCGGCCGCGGCGGCGCGCGCGCCGCAGGAGCCGATCATCGAGCTCGACCTCGACGCGGCCCACGCGCCGACGGCCCGCTTCGACCCCCGGCAGGTGGCCGGGGCGGTGGCGGCGCCGGCGGGCGTCGCCGGCGGGCCGCAGTCCGACGAGGACCTGCTGGCGATCGACTGGACGCCGCTCCTGGCCACCGGCTACGCGCTCGGCGGGCAGGGGGCCGAGGCGCTCGCCGCCGCCGCGGGGCCGCTGCCGCCCACGATCGCGCCGGCCACCCCCACGACGGCGCCCTCGCGGCGCCCGCCGGTCGACGACGACGTGATCGACCTCGGCGACGTGGCGCCCGCGCGCGTCCCCGTGCGCGAGCGCACCGCTTTCAAGACCGAGGTCCTCCCGGCCTTCGACCTCGAGGCGGCGGCGCCGACCCCGGCCGCCGTGCTGGGGTCGCCGGGCGACGGCGACTTCTCGCCGGTCGACACCGGCCAGGACGGGCCGCCGGCGTTCATGCGCCACGGGACGCCGCCGCCGCCCGCCGCGCGGCCGTCGGCCGAGCGCAAGTCGGAGCGCCTGGGGCAGGCCCGGCCGGCCCAGCCGGCCCAGCCGGCCCAGCCGGCCCAGCCCCAGCCCCAGCAACGACCGCCGCTCCCGGCGGCGGCCGCCGCCGCGGGCGGGGGCGTGAACCCCTACTACGAGGCCGCGTCGCTCATGGAGAGCGACGAGCAGACGGTCATGATCCAGCCGGGCATGCTGGACGCGGCCATGCTCGCGTCGGTCATGGCCGAGGCCCCCGCCCCCGCCGCGCCGCCGGCCCCGGCCGCGCCGCAGGAGGAGCTGGACGACGAGACGGTCATGTTCCAGCCGAGCGCGCTGGACGCCGCCCTCCTCGCCGAGGTCGCCGCCGTCGCCGGGCCCGACACCGAGCTGCCGCTGCCGGCCGTCGAGGAGCCGCCGCCGCCCGCGCCGCCGCCGGGCTCCGGCCGCCGCCGTGGCCGCCGTGGGCGCCGCCGCGGCCGCGGGCGAGGAGCCGCCGACCGACGCGCGCGAGGTGGAGCTGCGCCTGTTCCTGCACGACCACGCGCTGAGCTCCCCGCTGCACCTGCAGGTGCTGGAGAAGCTGGTCAAGTCGAGCGACACGACCTTCGGCCGCACCGACCTGCAGCTCGCCACGGGCGGGCCGGCGTCGGCGGTCACGTCGGTGCTCGACCAGCTCGTGCAGGCGCGGCTCGTCCGGCGCAGCCGCTCGCCGCGCGTGCGCGGTGGCACCGGGTTCGTCCTGTCGGCCAGCCCCATGGCCCGCGGCACGCTGGTGCGCCTGCTCAAGGCGTGGCAGGCGCCGTCGTCGCGGGCGCGGGTGGCCAGCTGGTTCAACGGCGAGTCGTGACGCCTCAGGGGCACCCCCGCTGACCGTCTCGCGCCCCCCGAGCCCTCATGATGACGCGCCGCCGCCCCCGCCGCCGCCGCGGGGGCTCGACGCGTTCTTCTCGCCGCGCGGCGTGGCCGTGATCGGCGCGTCGCGGACGCCGGGCAAGGTCGGCAACGCCGTCGTGCGCAACCTGCTCTACGGCGACGCCCGCGAGCAGGACCGCGCGCGCGGCTTCCAGGGCGTGATCCTGCCCGTGAACCCGCACGTCGACGAGGTGCTGGGCCTGCCGACTGCGCGCGGCGTGGACAAGATCCAGGGGCCGATCGACCTGGCGATCTTCGCCATCCCGGCGCCCGAGGTCCCCGACGCGCTCGACCGCGTGACCCGGCGCGGCGTCCGGGCGGCGATCGTCCTCTCGGCGGGGTTCTTCGAGATGGGCGCCGAGGGGCGGCGGCTCGAGGCGCAGCTCCGGTCGGTCGCCAACAACACGGGCGTGCGGGTGATCGGGCCCAACTGCACGGGCCTCTACTCCGGGCCGACCCAGCTCCAGGCGTCGTTCTTCAGCGCCGCGCCGCCGCCGGGGCGCGCGTCGCTCGTGTCGCAGTCGGGCGCGATCGCCCAGGCGCTCGTGCAGTACTTCGACGGCGGGAGCTTCGGCCTGCGCCACGTCGTGAGCCTGGGGGAGAAGGTCGACGTCGACGACGCGCAGCTCGTGCGCTGGCTGGCGCGCGACCCGGGGACGACGGTGATCGGCCTCTACCTGGAGTCGCTCGACGACGCCCGGGCGTTCCACGACGCGGCGCGCCTGGCGGCGCCGCACAAGCCCATCCTCGTCCTGCGCGGCGGGACGACGGGCGCCGGCCACCGGGCGGCCAAGGTCCACGAGGGGATCCTGGCCGTCAGCGACACGGCCTTCGAGGGCGCGCTGGCGCACCCCGGCGTGATCCAGGCCCGCTCGCTGCCCTCGTTCCTGGCCGGGCTGCGGGCGCTCGCCTGGCAGCCGCCGGCGCCGGGGCGACGCGTGGCGATCGTCACCAACGCCGGCGGGGCGGGGGTGCTGGCGGCCGACGCCGTCTCGGTGGCCGGGCTCGACGTCGTCAAGCTGCGTCCGGCGACCGTGCAGCGCCTGGCCGACGTGCTGCCCAACCCGCGCACGGCGGGCAACCCGATCGACCTCCTGGGCGACGCCAAGGCGGGGCGCTTCCTGGCCGCGCTCGAGGTCGTGTCGCGCGCCGAGGAGGTGGACGCGATCCTGCTCCTCCTCACCGATCAGGCGATGACCGACCCGGTCGAGGTCGCCGCCCGGGTCTCCGACTGGGTGGAGACGCTCACCAAGCCGATCGTGGCGTCGTTCGTCGGTTCGGCGCGCGGGCGCCGCGGCGAGGAGGCGCTCGAGCGCCGCGGCGTGCCCACCTTCGAGTTCCCGGAGCTGGCCGTGGCCGGCCTCCGGGCGCTGGTCGCGCGCGGCCTCTACGAGCGGCGCCTGGCGCGGCGGCGGCGGGTGGTCACCGTCAGCGCCCGGCGCCCGCCGACGGCCGCGCGCTCGCTCCGGCGCTGGTGATAATGGCCGCGTGACCTCGCCCGCGTCGATCGACGCCGCCGCGCGCGCCGCCCGCGTCCGCCGCGTGCTCCTGTGGATCCTGGCCCTGAACGTGGGCGTGGCCCTGGCCAAGGCCGTCGTCGGCTGGCTCGCCGGGTCGCTGTCGATGATGGCCGACGCGGCGCACTCGGGCTTCGACTCGAGCAGCAACGTCGTGGGCCTCGTCGCGGTCACGTTCGCCGCGCAGGCGCCCGACCGCGAGCACCCCTACGGGCACCACCGCTTCGAGGTCCTCGGCGCCGGCGCGATCGGCGTGTTCCTGGCGCTCGTCGTGTGGGGGATCGTCGACGGCGCCCTCGAGCGCCTGCGCGACCCGCGCGCCGTCGAGGCCGGGCCGCTGGCCTTCGGCGTCCTCCTGGTCACGCTCGTGGTCAACGTCTTCGTCGCCGCCTACGAGCGGCGCATGGGCGTGGCCCTCAGGAGCCCGGTGCTGATCGCCGACTCGCAGCACACCGCCTCCGACGTCCTGGCCACCTGCGCGGTCCTCCTGGCGCTCGTGTGCGTGCGCCTGGGCTACCCGGGGGCCGACCCCGTGATCGCCCTGGTGATCGCCGCCTACGTGGGCTGGATCGCCCTGCGCGTGGTGCTCGGCGCCGCCAACGTCCTCGCCGACCGGGCGGCGATCGCCGCCGAGGAGGTCGAGCGCGTGGCCAGCGCGGTCCCCGGCGTGATCGACTGCCACGACGTGCGCACGCGCGGGCCCGAGGGCGCCGTGTTCGCCGACCTGCGCGTGCACGTCGACCCCAAGATGACCGTGCAGGCCGCCCACGACATCAGCCACGCCGTCGAGGCCGCCCTGCGGCAGGCGTTCCCGGACCTGGTCGACATCGTGATCCACGTCGAGCCGGCGGGCGTGTGCCACGAGTGACGCGGGCGTCCACGTCCCGATGTTGCTCGCCGCGCTCCGGAGCACCAGAATCCAGCCATGCCCGGCCTCGACGACTACGACCTCGTGCGCGTCCTGGCGCGCGGGGGCATGGGGGTGGTGCACGAGGCCGTCGAGCGGGCGACCGGGCGGCGCGTGGCGCTCAAGCGCATCCTCGGCGCCGTCGACCCCGACGCGCAGGCCCGCTTCCTGGCCGAAGGGCGAGCCCTGGCCCGACTGTCGCACCCGGGGATCGTGGCGGTGCACACGCTGGGGCAAGCGCGCGGCGGGCCGTACCTGGTCATGGACCTCGTCGAGGGCGAGTCGCTGCAGCGGCGCCTCGAGCGCGACGGGCCGCTCCCGGCCGGGGCCGCGGCGGCGCTCTGCCGGGCGCTGACCGCCGCGCTGGCGCACGCGCACGCGCGCGGGGTCCTGCACCGCGACCTCAAGCCGGCCAACGTCCTCCTCGACCCGGGCGGCGCGCCGCGCCTGATCGACTTCGGCCTGGCGAGGCTCCAGACCGACGGCGGGTCGCTCGCGCACCTGACGCGGACCGGTGAGCTCCTGGGGACGCCCGCCTTCATGGCGCCCGAGCAGGCCGACGGCCGACCGGTCGACGCCCGCACGGACGTCTACGGGCTCGGCGCCACGCTCTTCGCCCTGCTCACCGGCCGCGCGCCGTTCGAGGGCGCGAGCCCGATCGCCGTGCTCGGCGCCGTGCTCTCGCAGGCGCCGCCCGCGCCCTCCCGCCTGCGCCCGGGCCTGCCACCGGCGCTCGACGCGCTCGTGCTCGCCTGCCTGGCGAAGGACCCGGCGGGGCGGCCCGCCTCCATGGAGGCGCTGGGCGAGC
>JAHBXY010000156.1 GCA_019636275.1 Planctomycetota bacterium
GCTGGTGCACGCCATCCAGGCCCGCGTCCGCCGCGACCAGGCGCGCCTGGGCGAGGTGCAGCGCGCCGAGGCGGCGCGCGCGCGCGCCGCCTCCGAGCGCGCCCCGCTCGACCTCGAGCTGGCGCCTGGCTACCTGCTCAAGGCGACCGTGATCAGCGACCTCGACGAGCGCGGGTTCACCGCGCGGGCCGCCGGCTCGAGCGACGCGATCGCGCGCACGTGGGCCACGGTGCCCGCCGAGGTCGCCCTGCGCGTGCGGCGCCTGGCCGTGCGCGAGGACGTGGCCGAGGACCAGCTCCGGCTCGGCCGCTGGTGCCTGGCCAACTACCACTTCGACGAGGCGCGCCAGGCCTTCGCCCGCGCGGTGAGCCTCGACCCCAGGCTCCTGGGCCAGGTGCCCGACGTGTCCGAGGTCGTCCGCGCGGGGCGCCTGTTCGCCGGGCGGCTCCAGCGCACCGGCTCGAGCCTCGAGCTGGCCTACGGGTTCGGGCGCCCGGCCGAGGCCTCGGACTTCCAGGACGAGCCGGGCGCGCGCGGCGTGCTGCGCGAGGGCCGCCTCGAGGTGCGCGGGAAGGGCTCGTTCCTCACCGCGCTGACGGAGATCGGCTTCGAGGGCCGCGTCGAGGTCAAGGCCGTGCTCGGCCCGGCCTCGCGCGACGCGCTGTCGGTCGCCGGCGTCGCCTTCGCCGCCGGGACGCGCCGCGAGGTCGCCTGGCTGGTGGCCGTGGCCCGGAGCTCGGGCGACCTCCTGCTCCTCCGGCGCGCCGACGGGCGCGTGCGCACCGTCGACCGCAAGGCGGGCCTCCTCAAGAGCGACCCGACGGCCGAGGTCACGCTCGAGGTCGGCGACGACGGCCTGCGCGTGCGGGCGCTCCGCCGCACGCAGCTGCGCGTGCCCATGACGGTGACCTGGGAGGGCGTGCGCGCCGTCGTCGGCGGCGTGGCCCCGGCCGACGGCGCCGGCTCGATCGACGCGCTCACGGTCCGCGGCTCGGTGCGCCCCGACTGGCTGCGCAAGGCGGTCGGCGAGGTCGACGCCAAGGTCCGGGCCATGCTCGCGCGCACCGAGGAGCTGCCGGTGTTCGTCGCGCCGTCGGTGCGCCCGGCGCCCGCGGCGCTCTCCGCCGAGGACGAGTTCGGCCTCGACGGCGTGACGCCCGAGGCGCTCGAGGCCTACCGCGAGGGGCGCCTCAAGGCGGCCAGCGGCGCGCCGCTCGACCGCCTCGCCGCGGCCAACGCCTTCGAGCGGGCGCTCGAGCTCGCGCCGCGCTTCGCGGCCGCCGCCTTCCGCCGCGCGCTGGTGCTCGAGGCGCTCGGCCGCCCGCACCTGGCCCTCGTCGACCTCGAGCAGGCGGCGGCGCAGTGCCCGCGCTTCTACGAGGCCCACGCCGAGCGCGCGCGGGTCCTGGCCGTCCTCGGCCGGCTCGACGACGCGCGGGCCGCCGCCGACGAGGCGCTGGCCCTGCGTCCCGACCACGCGCCGGCGCTCGCGGCCCGCGCGCTGGCCGCCTTCCTCGGCGGCGACCTCGAGCCGGCCCTGGCCGACCTCGACGTGGCCCTCGGGCTCGACCCGTGGAACGACGAGCTGCGCGCCCGGCGCAAGAACGTGGTCCACGTGCTCGCCGGCCCGCCCTGGGAGCGGCCCTTCCGCCGCGAGACGCCCCACTACGTGGTCGAGACCGACATCTCGCAGCGCCGCTGCGACGAGTACGCCCGCGACCTCGAGGCCGTGCGCCGCTTCTACGTGGCGCGCTTCGGCCTCGACGACGACCCGCCGGCGCCGCCGGGCCGCAAGGCGCGCGTGCTGATCTTCGACACGCGCGAGGGCTTCCACGCCTACGCCGAGCTGACCACCGACGACCGCGTCGAGTCGCTCCTCGGCTGCTACCTGCCGCGCTACCGCCAGCTCCTCCTCTACGAGGACAAGGACGACGTCACGCTCGAGGAGACGCGGCGCGTCCTCTTCCACGAGGCGTTCCACCAGTTCATCCACGGCCTCGTGGGCGACCTGCCCTACTGGCTCAACGAGGGGCTGGCGGAGTACTTCTCCTCGTGCCGCGTCGAGGCCGACGGCCGCGTCACCCCGCCCGACGCGACGTCGCGGCTGGAGAAGCGCGTGCTCGAGCTGCGCCGCTACCTCGCGCGCGACGAGCCGCCCGTGCCCTTCGCGCGGCTCATGAACGAGTCGCCGGCCGAGTTCTACTCGGGGCCGGTGGCGGCCAAGTACGCCCAGGCGTGGGCCATGGTCCACTACTTCGAGCACGGCGGCGGGGCCGAGCTGAAGGAGCGCTTCCGCCGCTACGTCAACGCCCTGCGCGAGGGCTGGGCCCCGCGGCGGGCGTTCCAGGCCGCCTGGGCGGGCGTGGACTGGGCGGAGGTCCAGCGCGGGTGGCTGGAGTACGCGCGGCGCCTGTGACCCGTGCTCGCCCGGGCCGGGCACGTTAAAGTGAGGCGACTCCGGAGGCTCCGGAGCCACGGGGCGGGGCGACCGTTGGCGTCGAACTACGACATCGCGTTCCTGCGCGTGCTGATGCAGCAGTCGCTGGCCGAGAAGGCCCAGGCGCTGCGGTGCATCCAGGTGATCGACGAGCAGGCCCAGCGCGGGCAGGCGGTCACGGCCCAGCAGGTCGTGGTGCGCATGGGCCTCGTCGATGCGCGGCAGGCGGAGCGGGTGGACGTGCTCACGCGCGAGGAGCTCTCGCGCGGCGGCTCGAGCGCCGGGGTCACGAGCTCGTTCCGCGCGACGGGGCTCCTGCAGAGCGGCTCGGGGTCGACCATCCAGAGCGGCGCCCACGCCGCGCCGCCGCCGTCGAGCCTGCCGGGGCCGCCGCCGCCGCTGCCCGGCCAGAGCGGCATCGCGCCGCGGCCGACCAGCAGCCTCGCCGCGCCGCCGCCGCGCCCGGCGAGCGTGTCACAGACCCTGCCGCCGAACTACGTCAGCCCGCTCGACCCGCGCCTGCAGCAGAGCGGGGTCGCCGCGCCGCCGCCGCGCCCCGCCCCGCTCCCGACCATGCCGTCCACGCCGCCGCCGCAGCCGACGGCCTCGCCGTCGCGGCCTGCGACTCCGCCGCCGCGGCCTGCGACTCCGCCGCCGCGGTCAGTGACCCCGCCGCCGCGGTCGGGCGTCCTGCCGCTGGGGGTCTCGAGCGCGCCGATCCCCGGCGCGCTCGCCGGCGAAGAGACGATGGCCGGCGCCGACCTCACCTTCAACCCGGCCGCGCACCGCCGCCCGCCGGACCCGGACGGGGCGCCGGCCGGGGGCGAGGACGAGCTCTACGACCTCGCCGAGAACGGCGAGGGGCTCGACGACTTCCTCTCCGGCCCGAAGGTCGGCCGCGGCCCGGTGGGCACGAGCTACGCGGGGCGACGCAAGTCGGACGGCGCGCCGGTCGTCGTCAAGGTGCTCTCGCGCCGCTTCGCCCAGCACCCGGACCTGCTCGCGCAGGTGCTCGGCGACGTGGGCGCCTGGGCCGACGTGCGCCACCCCCGGCTCGCCGGGCTCCTGGCCACGGGCGTCTCGAACGAGCGCCAGGTGATCATCTACGAGCAGGCGCCAGGCGCGCCGCTCCGGGGCGCCCTCGAGCCGCGCGCCGCCCTGCGCGTCGTCTTCGACGTGGCGCAGGCGCTCGTCGCCGGCCTCGAGCAGGGGCTCGCGCACGGCGACGTGCGCCCGGCCAAGGTGTTCCACGACGGCCAGCACGGCGCGCTCGTCGACCCCGGCCTGGCCCGGGCCTCGTGCCTGGCGGCGGGCTACGGGCAGCACGGGCTCTCGTTCGGGCACCCGTCCTACCTGGCGCCCGAGGTGATCCAGGAGCACCTCGACCGCCCCACGCCGGCGACCGACGTCTACGCCCTGGGGATCGTCTTCTACGAGCTCGTGTGCGGCGTGCCGCCGTTCCAGGGCGAGGTGGTCGAGGTCCTCGGCAAGCACTTCGACGCCCCGCTGCCGCCGCCGCCGCCGGGGGTCACGTTCAGCGCGGCGATCGCCGGGCTCATGCTGCGCATGACGGCGAAGAGCCCGTCGCAGCGGCTGCCCGACGCGCGGGCCGTGGTCACCGCGATCACCAACCTGCTCGAGGGCAAGCCGATCGGGCCGGTGGGCGGCCAGGCGGCGGCGCGGCAGGCGAGGTCGCCTGGGGCGGCGATCTCGGCCGACGACTGGGGGCGGGCCTCGCAGCGCGAGGACCACAAGGGCATCTCGAACCACGCCTGGACGGTCTCGCGGATCGAGCAGGCGCCGGCCGTGGGCCCGACCGACCTCGGCGAGCCGCTGACGTCGGACATCTCGAGCACGGGCCCGCGCTCGGCGAGCACCACGGGGCGCCTGCCGCGCGAGGTGCTCGACGAGGTCTCGCTCCTGGCGCAGGCGCCCGGCGCCGCGCGCGTGGGCGAGAAGCTCGGCCGCGGGCCGACGGGGACGACCTACGAGGGCGCGCTGCCGAACAACCCCGCGCCGGTCGTCGTGAAGGTGCTGTCGAAGAAGTTCAGCAAGCACCCCGACCTCATGCGCCGGATCCTCGAGGGCGTGCGCGCGGCGGCGGCCTTCAACCATCCGGGGGCCGTCCGCGGGCTGAAGGCCTTCCAGGTGGGCGGCCGCGACATGGTCGTGTTCGAGCGCGCGGCGGGGCGCACGCTGCGCGAGGCGCTCGCCCGCGGCCCGCTCCCCTGGCGCCAGGCGACGGCGATGATCCTCGCCCTGGCGCGGACGCTCGAGGCCGCCGCCCGCCAGCGCCTGTCGCACGGCGACGTGCGGCCGGAGAAGGTCTTCGTCGACGACGCGGGGCGGCCGCGGCTGGCCGACTTCGGCCTGGCCGAGGCGGCGTGCCTCGGCGCGGGGTTCGGCGCGGCCGGCATGAGCTTCGGGCACCCGGCCTACCTGGCCCCGGAGGTCGTGCAGGAGCGCCGCCGCGAGCCGGACGAGCGCACCGACGTCTACGCGCTCGGGATCCTCTACTACGAGCTCCTCTGCGGGCGGGCGCCGTTCCAGGGCGCCGAGCCCAAGCGGCTGCTCGTGCAGCACCTCGAGGCGGCCCTGCCGCCGCCGCCCGACGGGGTGACGGTGCCCGGAGCGGTGGCGGAGCTGATCCTGCGCATGACCGCCAAGGACCCCGCCCGCCGGCTGGGGTCGGTCGCGGACCTGGTGCGGCGCCTGGAGCAGGCCGAGAACGCGGCCTCGCAGGACGGCGCGCCCGCCCTGCCGTCGCAGGACGACCTCTCGCTGCCCTCGGGGGCGGGGCCCCTCGACTTCGACCCGGGCGAGGACGAGATGGTCTCGCCGGACGCCTGGGGCGAGCAGTCGCTCGACCTGTCGCGGCCTTCGGGCGAGTGGGTCAAGGACAAGATCGCCGGGGCGCCGAAGGTCGGGCCCGAGGAGTGGACGCCCGAGCAGTCCGACATCGACGAGCAGAGCGAGCCGACGCCCGCGCGGCCGGCGGCGACGGCGCCCGCGCCCCCGAAGGACGCGCTCTCGGCGGCGATCGCCGCCGCGGCGGTGACGCGCGAGTCGGAGCCCGAGGGCCCGGCGGCGGCCGACGCGTCGAAGTCGAAGAAGCGCGCCGCCGGCGCGGCCGCGGGGTCGGCGCGCAAGGCGGCGGCCGGGGCGGCCGCCGCCGGGCAGGGGAGCAAGAAGCAGCTCGTCGTGGCCGTGGGCGGGATCGCGCTGACCGTGCTGGTCATGCTCGTGCTCGTCCTGCGCGGCGGCGACGGCAAGCAGACGGGGAGCAACGGCGCCGTCGACCCGACGACCACCGCGCCGCCGCCGCAGCCGCCGCCCGGCCCGGACCCGGCCGAGGTCAAGGCCGCGCAGGACCGCCGCGCGCGCCTCGAGCGCGAGGTGCGTGAGGCCGAGACGGACGCGGAGGACCTGGTCCGCTCGCAGCGCCTGCGCGAGGCCGCCGAGCGCCTGCGGCAGGTGTCGGCGCCGGCGCGCGCCGAGCCCGACCTCGCGAGCCGCCTCACCGCCGCGGAGGGCAAGATCGCCCAGAGCGCCGGCGAGCGGCTCACGCGCGAGCTGAACGAGATCGCGGCCCTCGTCAACCGCCGGGAGTTCGACCGCGCGCAGCGGGTGGCGACCGGCGTGAGCCAGTGGGCGCCCGACCCGGCCATGGCCCAGCAGGCCCGGCAGGCGTACGAGGACCAGCTCAAGCTCTACAACCAGCCGGTCGCCGAGCTCGAGCACGGCGAGGCGTTCGACCCGCAGGCGGTCGAGGCGCAGCTCGGCGAGGCCCTGCGCGGCTGGAGCAGCGGCGGGCGGCTGTTCCCCAGGGGGGGCGTGTCGGTCGTCTGGCGGGAGCCGGAGGTGCTGCTCGAGGACCTGCAGGTGCTCCAGGGCAAGGCCGCGCTCGACACGCTGCCCGACGGGCGCAGCGCGATCCGCGTCACCGGCACGGAGGCCGCCCCGGCGCTGGTCGTCGTCAAGCTGCCGCTCAAGCGCCTCGTCGACGCCACGCTCGACCTGCAGCTCGCCCGCGAGCCGAGCCGCGGGGCCCACGCGGCGCTGGTCATGGGCGTCCGGCCGCCGGCGCAGGTGCGCGGCTTCGGCACCTGGTGGGGCACGGCCCCGGTGGAGCTCGTCTCGTTGCAGGAGCGGCTGCGGCTGCGCTCGACGGTCCCCCGGCCGCCGCTCCCGCTCGAGGCGCCGGTGGCCATGCGGCTGGCCATGTCGGGCGACCGGCAGCTCTCCTACCAGGGGGCGCTGACCGCCGAGGGCGCGACCAAGTCCGGCGCCGCGGCCAGCGTCGAGGCCAGCCGCGCGGCGGGCCGCCTGGCCCTGTGGGTCGAGGGCGCCGAGCTGTGGCTGACGGGGCTCGAGCTGCGCGGCCTGCCGGACCTGGCCGGCGCCCGGTAGCGGATGGCGTCGACGACGCGACAGCCGCGGAACTGGCTCGCGCTGCTCCTGAGCGTGGTCACGGGCTTCGGGCACTTCTACCTCGACCGCTACGTCACCGGCGCCATCCTCTTCGGGCTGTTCGTCACCACGCTCAACGGCGTGTTCCTCGGCTTCACGCTGCAGGCGACCTCGTCGCCGGAGATGCTGCGGGCCGTCTCGACCTTCGGCCTCGGCCTCGTGTGGACGTTCGGGATGTGGCACGCCTACCGGCTGTCCTACGGCACCGACCGCGCCGCGCTGGCGCGGGCCAAGGACCAGCTCCTGCGCGAGGGGCTGATCGACTACCTGCGCGACGACCTCGAGGACGCGGCCCGGAAGCTCGCGCGGGCCGTGGCGCTCGACGTCGACTGGGTGGATCCGGACCCGCTGTTCCACCTCGGCGTCGTGTCGTCGCGGCTGGCGGCGCGCCGCGCCGAGCGCGGCGACGCGGCCGGCAGCCGGGCGGCGCGCCGGCGGGCGCTGTCGGCCTTCAAGGGCTGCCTGACCCGTGACCCCGGGCGCAAGTGGCGCGCGGAGGTCGAGGCCGAGCTGCAGCGCCTGGGCCGCGGGACCCTCACCGGCCGCATGCGCAAGGCGGGGGTGGGGATGCGCGACCTCCTGGCCAGCGCCAGCAGCGTGTTCCGCACGCGCGCGCCGGCCTTGGCCGCCGGCGCCGCCGATACCCCGCTGCCGGAGCACGTGCGCGCGGCGATCACGCAGACGCGCAAGAAGCGCCGCTTCTCGGCCAAGTACCCCGCCGTGCCCCACGGCGAGGCGCAGGCCCGGACCCACGCCGACCTGCGCCTGGTCCCGCCGGGCGCGCCCGTGACCGACGGCGAGACGCGCCCGGACCTCCCGAAGCCCGACCTCGCCGCGCCGACGTCGGCCGGCGGGGACGCGGCCGGGGCCGGCGCGACCGGGCCGGGCACGGCCGAGGCCGGGGTCGTCGACGCCGGGGTGGCGGCCGACGCCGGGGTCGTCGACCCCGGGGCGGCCGACGCCGGCGTCGTCGACGCCGGAGTGGTCGGCGGCGACGTGGCCGAGCCCGAGCGGGAGCGCCCCGCCGCGCGCCGCTTCGAGCGGCGCACGATCTCGCAGCGCCTGGCCCCGACCGGCGACGACGCCCCCGCCGGCGGGGACGCCGCGCCGGCGTCCTGACCGCGCGGACCACGTCGAGGTCCAGGCGACACCGCGCTCCTCCGCGCTGAGGACGGCACGAGGTCCACGAGGAGGGCGACCTCCCAGGATCTTCTTCCCCGTCCTCCGTGCCCCTCCGTGGTGAGTGCCTCGGCCTGGTGGTTCGACTCCGGACGGGGAGCCGGCCGTGGGCTCGCGCTCGCGTCGACGCCGCCGCCCCCCGACGCGCCAGGGCCGCGTAAGCTGGAGCCTGGCGACGAGGGCGAAGAGCACATGGATCAGGAGCGGCCAGCGCGCGAGGCTTGCGGCGTCTTCGGGGTGTGGGACGACCCCGAGGCGGTGGCCAAGACGTACTACGGGATCTTCGCCCTGCAGCACCGCGGGCAGGAGAGCGCCGGGATCGCCAGCACCGACGGGCGGGTGATCCAGCGGCACCGCGGCATGGGGACGGTGGGCGCGATCTTCGCCGACGAGCAGGTGCTCGCCCGGCTGGCCGGTCGCGGCGCGATCGGCCACGTGCGCTACTCGACCATGGGCGCGAGCCTGTTGCAGAACGCCCAGCCGCTGGTGGCCAACACGCAGTGGGGCACGTTCGCCGTGGCCCACAACGGCAACTTCACCAACGGCCCCAGCCTCCGGGCGGGCTTCGAGGCGGCCGGGGCGATCTTCCAGACGACCACCGACAGCGAGGTGTTCCTGCACCTCCTGGCGCGCGCGGGCGGGTCGGACGACCCGGCGGAGCGCATCGCCGCGGCCTGCCGCGAGGTCCGCGGCGCTTACTCCCTCCTGGTCATGACCCCCGGCATGCTCGTCGGGGCGCGGGACCCGCAGGGGTTCCGGCCGCTGTGGCTGGGCCAGACGGCGGACGGCAAGTACGCCTTCTCCTCGGAGACCCCGTCGTTCGACCTGACCCGGATCCGGCCGCTCTACGAGGTGCCGGCGGGCACGCTCGTCGTGGTCGACGCGGCCGGCGTGCGGCAGGTGCGCTTCGCCGAGCCGCGGCCGGCGCACTGCGTGTTCGAGCACGTCTACTTCTCGCGCCCCGACGGCGTGATCTTCGGCGACGCCGTGCAGGAGGTGCGCAAGGCCCTCGGGCGGCAGCTCGCGCGCGAGCACCCGGCGCCCTCGGCCGACATCGTCATCGCGATCCCCGACTCGGGCAACGCGGCGGCCATGGGCTACAGCCTCGAGAGCGGGATCCCGCTCGAGCAGGGGTTCATCCGCAACCACTACGTCGGCCGGACGTTCATCCAGCCCTCGGCCGCGTCGCGCGCACTGTCGGCGGACCTCAAGCTCAACGTGGTGCGCTCGGCCGTCGAGGGCAGGCGCGTGCTCGTCGTCGACGACTCGGTCGTCCGCGGCACGACCGCCCGCCGGCGCTGCCACTACCTGCGCGAGGCCGGCGCGCGCGAGGTGCACCTGCGCGTCTCGTGCCCGCCGATCAAGTCGCCCTGCTTCTACGGCGTCGACTTCCAGAGCAAGGGCGAGCTCATGGCCGCCGTGCACACGATCGACGAGATGGCCCGGATCATGGAGGTCGACTCGCTCGGCTACCTGTCGGTCGAGGGCATGCTCTCGGTCCTGTCGAGCCCCGCCTCCGACTACTGCACCGCCTGCTGGACCGGCGACTACCCCGTCCCGATCGAGGAGGGGATGAGCAAGAAGAGCTGCGGCGAGGGCCCGTCGGTGGTGTGACCACGCTCACCGCTTGATCTGCGAGCGAAGCGAGCAGATCGAGCGGTGGCGCCATCCCCGAGCGGAGGCCGCGTAGCGAGCGGCCGGAGCGAGGGCGAAAGGTGCCTCACTGCGGATCGGAGCATCGAGCCGCGCGCCCGGACGTGGACATCAGAACAAGCGACGGCCGCTGTGAGCCGGAGGGAATCACACCAGAGGAGCAGAGGAAGCAGAGGGCGCAGCGTGCGATCGGAGCGGTCGCACCACAGCGCTCGCCGTCGCGCTCTCCTTGTCCTTCGACCTCGCGGCCGGTCGCCGTCCAGCTTCAGGACAGGCTCGCTCCGTCGGCGCCTCGGCCCGTCGAGCGCCGAAGCCTCGCGCGGGGGGCAGGCTCACGACGAAGGAAGCGGCGACGCAGAGGGCGAAGGGAGCGACTGCACGACCTCTGCTCTCTCTGCTCCTCTGTTGTGATCTAGAACAGGTTCATCTGCGGCGCCTCGCCCTTCGCCGCCCGGCGCCGCCCGGCATCGAAGCCTTCGCGGCGGCGGCGGGGCAGGAGGCGCAGGCAGGCGGCGCACAGGGCGACGAGGTTGCCCGGCCGATCGCTGCCGCCGCGCCCGACGGGGACGACGTGGCCGATGCGCGTGGGCCCGGCGAGGTCGCAGTTGCCGCAGCGCGCGGCGTCGCGGCCGGCGCCGAGGAGGATCGCGCGCAGGCGCGCCTGGCGCTTCTTCGACGACTCGGGCCGCAGGCAGGCGCTCGAGGCGTCGGGCGGCATCGACGCGGCGTTCTCGCGCGTGATCTTGCGCCGCCGCTCCTGGCTCGACTGCGCCGAGGTCCGCTTCTGCGGCCACAGCGCCCGGCTCACGCCGTCGCTGAGGGCGTCGGGCCGCGTGGCCTCGGGCAGGTCGGCGCGGCGCAGGCGGTCGGTGATCGCGTCCTTCTCCGTGCTGCCGACGATCGCGGCCACGGCCCGGGCCGCCGTGCGCGAGAGCGGGTAGACCTCACGCCCGGCCAGGACCGCCAGCGCCGGCAGGGCGCCCGTGACCTTCTTGTCGGCCAGCAGGCGGATCATGGCCCGCTCGACCGGGTAGCCGCGCTCGGGGTGGATCGGCGAGCGGGCGAGCAGCTCGACGACCTCGACGTAGGTGGCGATCGCCCGCGCCGGGTCGGCCCGCTCGAGCAGCTCGAGCGAGAAGTACTTCATGACGTCCGACGGGCTGCCGATCGCCAGCAGGTGCGCCCGCAGGACCTCGATGACGTCGGGGTCGTGCGGGTCGATGTCGCGGATGCGGGCGCGCAGGGCGCCGACCGCCTCCTCGATCACGGCGAACGCGTGGCCGGACTCGTCGATGAGCCGGCGGAGGGCCTTGGGGCTGGAGAGGTCGGTCATCGCTCGCGCTCGTCTCGAGGGCGCGGCGGGTCGCCCCGCCGCGTCGCCGGGGCGCGGCCGTCCGCGCCCCTGATGATGTCCTGAAGAGGTCCGCCGGCGGTCGCGCTCCGGGCGAGGCCGGCCTCCCGCCCGGGTGTCCGCTGCGCTGCTCGCGCGCCCGCTACCAGTCGTCGGTCGTCGCCTGCTCCTGGAACAGGTCCATGAGGTGGGCGATGCGCGAGGGCGGCGGCGGCGCCTCCTGCTCGGGGGTCGCGTCGTCGGTCCGGGTCGTCTCGGGCTCGGTCACGTGCACCTCCTCCCGCGGCGTCGGCGGCTCCCCGCCGCTCACCACGCAGTCCTCATCGTCGTCATCGGCGTCGTCGGCCGGAGGCAGGTCGTCGTCCGTGTCGACCTCGACCTCCGACTCGACCTCCGACTCGATCTCGGGCGCGGCCTCCGGCTCGGGCTCGGGCTCGGGCTCGGGCGCCGGCGGCGGCTCGGGCGGCACGCAGGCCAGCGCCTCGGCCACCAGCGCCTCGGGCGAGGCCTCGCCGTCGCCGAGGTGCACGCGGGGGCTGCCGACGACCTCGGGCGTGCGCTCCACGCCTGCCGCCCGGGCGAGCGCCCGCCGGATGAGCTCGGGGTCGTTGTCGAGGCCGAACTCGGCCGCGAAGGCGTCCGTCGTGCGCAGGAAGTAGTTGCGCCCCTTCCGCTGGCGCGCGATCAGGCCGCGCGTCATCAGCTCCTTGACGTGCTCGTAGACCGTCGAGCCGCGCTCGCGCACGAGCCGCGCCTGCGACAGCGGCTGGTTGATCGCCACGAGCGCCAGCGTCTCGGTCACCGCCTGCTTGAGCATGGGCGGCGCGACGGCGGCCGCGTCCTTGCGATACGCCGCCTTGAGGTCGAGGATGTAGGCCTTGTCGGCGGCCTTCTCGCGCACGAACAGCGCCACGGCGGTCGGCCGCTCGGCCAGCGCGCGCTCGAGCCGGGCCAGGCCGGCCGCGACCTCCTCGAGCGACCGGCCCAGCGCTTTGCCGATCTCGGCCGCGGTCAGGGGCACGTGCGTCGAGAAGAGCAGCGCCTCGAGCTGCTGCTCGCGCTCGCGCGCGTCGCCGCGCAGGTCGGTGAGCACCGCGTCCAGCGCGGCGCCCGGATCGACCTGCGGCGCGCCCTCCCCCCGCCGCGTCCCCGCGAGCTCGCCGAGCACCGGCTCGCCCGGGCTGAGCGCCTCCGCCAGCGCCTCCAGCGTCATACCGGCCTCACGCTCGCTCATCGCGCGCCTCCTCGAGCTCCACGCCGGCCTCGTCGACCTCGTCTGCGTCCTCGTGCCCGACCTCGTCCTCGTCGCTCTCGTCGTCGGCCTGCTCGTCCGCCGCCGGCTCGTCGCCCTCGTCGTCGTGGCGCACGCCGGCGCGGATCTCGCCGAAGTGCGGCCCGCGGCGCACGCGCAGCTCGCCGTAGCAGGTCTCCTGGTCCAGGACGACCTCGCCGTCCTGGGCCAGGAACAGGAGCGCCAGGTAGGCGCCCGCGCGCGTCCGCCCGCCGGGGCCGGTCAGGTCCTCGAAGCGCGCGACCGCGTCGTCGCGGTCGAGGCGCCGCCACAGGTCGTGGCGGACCTCGACGATGTCCTGGTCGAGGTCGTCCTGGTGCGACGAGCCGACGCACTCGTCGGCGAGGACCGCCTCGTCGTAGACCGGCTGGTTGGCCAGCTCGAGCTCGCGCTGGGCGAGCCGCTCGTCGTAGGCGCGCAGGGCCGAGATCAGGTCGACGAGCGTCAGCCCGCGCTCGCGCGGCCGGCGCTCGCGCGGCATGAGCCCGGCCACGCCGCCGCGCCCGCCGCCGTCGGCCAGGAAGTCGGGGTAGACCAGCGGCGAGTCGCCCGGGAGCAGCCCCTGCCGCCCGCGCAGGGCGTCGGCCAGCTCCTCCATCTGCGCGTCGAGCGTGGCGTCGTAGGCCTCCTGCTGGCGCAGGCGCGCCTCGCGCTCGGCCAGCGCCTGCGCCTTGAGGTGCACGAGCGCCGCGGCGTAGAAGATCAGCCGGGCCACGTGGCCCAGGTCGCGGGCGTCGAGCCGCTCGTCGAGCGCGCGCAGGTAGCGGTCGGTGAGCGCGACGATGTCGATGTTCCAGGGGTCGTACTCGCCCCGCTTCGCCATCTCGAGCAGGAGCCCGAGGCCAGGGTCCCGCGTGCCGCCGGGGAGGTCGAAGCCCTGCCCCGCGTCGGCCACGGGGTCGTCGGCGAAGGCCACGTCGTGGTCGCGGCCGGAGTCGGTGTCGAAGCTCACGTGCTCGCCCCCACCTCAGGCGCCGCCTGCGCCGGCTCGGTCTCCTCCATCGGGACGCCGGTGACCACCGTGCCCCAGCCCTTGCGCATGGTCACGCCGATCGTCTGGCGCGACTTCTCGAGCATCACGCGGTGGTGCGAGATCACGAGGTACTGCCGGCTGTCGGCGCGGCTCTTGATCGCCGAGGCCAGCGTGTCGGTGTTCACGCCGTCGAGGCTCTGGTCCACCTCGTCGAACACGAAGAACGGCGCCGGGTTCACCTCCTGCAGGGCGAAGATGAACGCCAGGGCCGTGAGCGACTTCTCGCCGCCGCTCATGGCCTCGAGGCGCGCCAGCTTCTTGCCGCGCGGGCGGGCCTCGATGATCAGGCCGCCGGCGAACGGGTCGTCGGGGTTCTCCAGCCGCAGCCGCCCCTCGCCGCGGGCCAGCTCGGCGAACGAGCCGGCGAAGGCCTTCGACACGCGGGCGAACGCGTCGAGGAAGGCCGTGCGCTTGCGCCCGTCGAGGTCGACGATCCGCGCCCGGAGCTGCGCCTTCTCCTCCTCGAGCGTGCCGACCTTCTGCTGCAGCTCCTCCTGCCGGGCGAGGACCTGCTCGTACTGCTCGATCGCGAGCTGGTTGACCGGGCCGATGGCCGCGATCTCCGCCTCGAGCTTGGCCAGGAGCTGCTCGACGCGGCGCCGCGCCCGCGGCAGGTCCTCGGGCGCCTCGTCGGGGCCCGGGACCTCGACGCCGCGCTCGACCGCGGCCGCGCGCAGGGCCGCCGCCGCCGCCCGCAGCCGGGCGAGCTCCTCGCCCAGGGCCGCGAGCCGCTCGCCGATCGCCTGCAGCTCGCGGGCCGCCTCGCGGGCCACGTCGCGCGCCTGCTCGGCCACGCCGCGCGCCTCGTCGCGCCGGCGGGCCAGCGCCGTCAGCTCGCTCGCCAGCGCCTCGAGGGCCGCGGCCTTCTCGTTCAGCTCGACCGCCAGCGCGTCGGCCTCGATGCGCGCGGCCTTCGCCGCCGCGCTCGTGGCCTCGAGCGCCTGGCGCGCCTCGGCCAGGGCGACCCGCGCGGCCTCGAGCTTCTCCTGCGCCGAGCGGCGCTCGAGCTGCGCCTCGGAGTGCTCCTGGCGCAGGCCGTTGAGCACGACCTCGAGGTCGCGCATGGCGGCCTCGGTCTCCTGCGCCTCGCGGTTGGCGCCCTCGAACTCGCCCGACGCCTCGGGGCGGTCGATCGCCTGCAGGCGCTGCGTCGCCGCGGCCAGGTCGGCGCGCACGCGCTCGAGCCCGGCCGAGACCTCGGCCTGCTCGGCCTTCAGCGCCGCGAGCTCGCGCTCGAGCCCGCCCAGGCGCTGCGCCTGCGGCCCGAGGCCCTGGTCGAGCCGGCTCAGCTCGCCCTGGCAGCGGGCCACGAGGCCCTCGACCTCGGCCAGCCCGGCCTGCTCGCGCGCCAGCGCGTCGCTCGCCTGGCCCCACTCCTGCTCGGCCTTGTGCAGGGCGGCGCGGGCGGCGCTGCGCTGCTTGTCGAGCTCCGAGAGGAGCTTCTTCTTCTCCTCGACCTCGGCCGCGGCCTGGGCGGCGGCCAGGAGGAGCTGGCTGCCGCGCGTGGCCGTGCCGCCCGTCATCAGGCCGTGCCGCTCGAGGACGTCGCCCTCGAGCGTGACCATGCGGTAGCGGCCGATCAGCGGCAGGGCGTCGGGCAGGCGCTCGACGACGAGCGTGTCCGTGAACACCGCCCGCATGAGCTCGTCGTAGCGGCGGTCGGCCGCGACGAGGTCGATCGCGTAGCCGAGCATGCCCTTGCCGCGGGGCGCGTCCTTGTCCGGGCGCGGCCCGCGCATCTTCGTCAGCGGCGCGAACGACAGCCGCCCGGCGCGCGTGCGCTTGAGCAGGTCGATCGCCTCGCGCGCCACCTGCTCGTCGTCGACGACGACCCAGTGCAGGCGCCCGCCGGCCGCCGCCTCGAGCGCCTGCGCGAAGCGCGGCTCGAAGTCGATCAGGTTGGCGACCGTGCCGTGGAGGCCCGCGAAGCGTGCGTCCTCGAGCGCCGCCAGCGCCTGGCCGCCGCCGAGCGCGTGCGCCTGCGCGCGGCGCGCCTCGGCCGAGGCCACCTCCTGCTCGGCGCGCGAGACGCGCGACTGCACGGCCTCGAGGCCGCTGCGCAGGCCGTGGACCTGCGCGGCCGCCTGGCGGCGCCGCTCGTCGGCCTTGCCCACGGCCGCCCGGCGCTCCTTGAGCCGCTCGGCCGCCTCGGCGACCTCGCGGGCCACCTCGGCGCGCCGGCCGGCGGCCTCGCCGCCGGTCTCGGTGAGCAGCGCGCGCTCGGTCTCCTTGCGGCTGGCCTGCTCGGCGAGGGCCCGGTCGCGCGCCGCGAGCTCGCCCTCGTCCTTGCGCAGCCGCTCGAGCTGCTGGTTGATCGACCGCGCCTCCTCGGCCGCGCGCACCTGGTCGGCGCCCTGGCGGCGCAGCGTGGCGGCCGCCGCCTCGAAGCGCCGCGACAGCGTCTGGTGCTGCTCGTCGGTCTCCTCGAGCTCCCGGCCGAGGTCGCTGGCCTGCTTGTCCAGCGCGGCGAACCGGTCCTCGCCCTCGCGCACGGCGCGCTCGAGCTGCGGGGCCCTGGCCTTGAGGCCTGCCTCCTGCTCGGCCTTCTCCACCGCGCTGCGCCGCGCCCCGTCGAGCCGGGCGCGCAGCCCCTCGACCTCGCGCACGGCGGCGAGGCGCTCGCCGTCGCCCTTCTCGGCCAGCTCGCGCTCGAGCGCCTGCAGGGCCTCGTGCTTCTCGCGCGCCTCGCGCTCGAGCTTCTCGTGCTTCTTGCCCTGGGCCTTCTGGTCCTTCTCGCCCTGGGCGATCGCGGCCTCCTGGGCCACGACCTTGACCTCGGCCTCCTGCACGTCGAGGACGACGAGGTCCTCCTCGAGCCCCTTCTTGCGCCCGGCGAGCGTCTGGAAGGCGATCGCCTGGTCGCGCTCGACCTTGAGCTGCGTGAGGCGCCCGGTGAGCTCGTCGAGGATCAGCCGCGTCTCGTCGGTCCGGCGGTCGGCCGCCTCGAGCTCCTCGTTGGCCGCGGTGATGCGCAGGTCGAACTCGCGCGCCCCGGCCAGCTCGTCGAGGACCTGCCGCCGCGCGACGCCGCCCATGGAGGTCAGGCGGATCACGTCGCCCTGGAGCACGATGTTCTGGCCGCTCGTGGGGAAGCCCAGGTCGCGCATGAGGTCGTGGAGGTCGGTGAGGCGCACGGGCGTGCCGTCGACCTCGTAGTGCGCCTGCGCGCCCGACTTCTGCCGGCGCACCACGCGCGTGACCTCGACCTTCTTGTGGGTCCGGCGCCCGTCCGCGTCCTCGAAGGCGCCGGCGAGCTCGAGCGTGACCCGCGCCGAGGGCTTCGTGCCCTCGATGCAGATCAGGTCGGTCAGGCGCTCGGCGCGCATGCCCTTCGACGTGGCGATCCCGAGCACGAACTGGATCGCGTCGATGATGTTCGACTTGCCCGAGCCGTTCGGCCCCGAGACGGTCGTGAAGCCGTCGCGGATCGGGATCCGCGTCTTCTTGGCGAACGACTTGAAGTTGTCCAGCGTGAGGGCCTCGACGCGCACGTCGATCGGTCGGCCGAGGGCCGCGATCGCCTGGATGCCGTCCAGGTCGTTGGCGGGAGCCTCGGCCCCACCACTGGTGCCCGGGCTGACCGGGCTGGCGTCGCTGACCTGAGCGTCGTCCTTCATCCGCTCTCCCCCCGGGTTCGGCTCCTGCGTCATGCCGGATGGCCCTCCCCCTGGGGGCTCTTCGGCACTATTGCACGAGATCTTGTGTACGTCACGAACCTCATCGGGCTGTCACCGGCCTGTGGAGCGGACCTGGAGAGTCCGTGGACAACGTAACCCCCGGCACCGACAGGCCCGGCCAGCTCGGCCGGCCGGCCGGCGCCGGCGCCGCAAGCTGCTTGCCTGCAGTGACTTGCCTGGGCACGGCGGCCGGTGCCAGCATGGGCCGGGAGGGTCCATGGGCGGCGGCGTCCTCAACGCCCTGTATGTCCGGGGGGACCTCGGCCGGGTGGCGGAGCGGGCGGGGGTCGACCCGGCCGACCTGGTCGGCCGGGTGGGGGACGCCTTCGTGGCGCTCGAGGTCGACGGCACGAGCGACTTCGAGGACGACCCGGACCTGTCCGAGGCGTCGACCACCTTCGGCGAGGCGATCCGCCTGCAGGTGACCGCGTTCGGGACGGACGACGTCTTCCGCTACGACCACTGGCGCGCGGGCCGCCTGGCGCGGCGCCTCCACGTCGCCCCCTGTGTGTGGACCGCGGTCGAGGGTGTGCCCGAACCCTGGGAGGAGCGCGCCTTCCTCGCGTCGCCGAAGAAGGGCGCGACGGTGACGCTCGACACGCAGGGGGTGCTGGCGGCGTTGATCAAGCACGTGGGACTGCCGGCGATCTTGGTGTGATCGACGGCTGCGGCCGCGGATGCCGGGCGATGGGGGGCGCGCGCGGGTCGTCGGTGTCGCCCGCCTCCGCGAGCTCCGTCCCGCGGCTGCGGTGCCGCAGCCCAGGCGGACCCTACCGCGCGCGGTCGTCCGCAGCCGCAGGCCTCCCGCTCGCTCCGGCGGCCCACCGGGGATCCGGCGATCGATACGACCCGCGCGCGCCCCCCCTCGCCTCGGCCTCCGCGCCCTCGCCTCGCTCGTGGTTGCATTCCACTCGGGTTCGAGCGTTCCGATCACGCGCTTGCGCGTTCGAAGACAGGCCCTGGCCGCGGTGACGGGTCGTCGACGAGGGCGCGTGCGCAGACGATCGGAGTGGGGGTCGCGCGCGCGGGCGCCCCGCCCGCTCGGGCCCACCCCGTAGACTGGGACGCGTGGAGAGCCCCCCCGACCCGGCGCCGCCCCCCCGCGACCCGCGCCGCGCGCTGCTCGCGGTCCTGCTCCTCCTGTGCGTGGTCCCGGCCGGCCTCCCCGCGGCGCTCGGCGGCGCCGGGCTGACGTTCCTCGTCGGCCCGCCGGCGGCGCTGCTCCTGGGGGCCGCCTTGGCCCTGACGCTCGGCAACCCGGCGCCGAAGGAGACGGCGACCTGGAGCAAGCGCCTCCTGCAGGCGTCGGTCGTCGGCCTGGGCTTCGGCCTCGACGCGCGCGAGGTCGTCGTCGTGGCGCGCGACGCCCTGCCGGTGACGCTGCTGGGGATCGCGGCGACCTTCGCCGTCGGCCTGGCGCTCGGGCACGCCCTGCGCGCCGACGGGCCGACGTCGCTGCTCGTGACCACGGGCACGGCGATCTGCGGCGGGAGCGCGATCGCCGCCATGGCGCCGGTCGTCGAGGCCGACGAGCGCCAGACCGGCGCCGCGCTGGCGACGGTCTTCACGCTCAACGCCGTGGCCCTGGTCCTCTTTCCGCCGCTCGGCCTCGCGCTCGGCCTCGACCCGGCCACGTTCGGCGCCTGGGCCGCCCTGGCGATCCACGACACGAGCAGCGTCGTCGGCGCGGCGTCGGCCTACGACCACCTCGTCGCCGGCACGCCGACCGCCCTCGCCGTCGGCACGACGACCAAGCTGGCCCGCGCCCTGTGGATCCTGCCCCTCGTGCTCGCCGTCGCCTGGTGGCGCCGCTCGGGGCGGCGCGCGCCGTTCCCCACGTTCCTCCTCGGCTTCGCCGCCGCCGTGGCCCTGCGCGCGCTCGCCCCGTCGTCCTTCGAGGCGCTCTGGTCGACGCTCCACCTGCTCGCCCGCCAGGCGCTCGTGGTCACGATCCTGCTCATCGGCGTCGGCCTCGGCCGCGACGTGCTGCGCAAGGTCGGCCCGCGGCCGCTCGTGCTCGGCGTGCTGCTCTGGGTCGTCGTCGCGGCGGCGAGCCTCGGGTTCGTGGCCGCCGGCTGGGTGCCCCTGGGCCGCGCCGGCGGCGCCTGACCACGTCCGGGTTGCCCCGGGTCCGGCCAGCGGGAACACTACCCGGGCCAGCACGATGCACCCAGCCGCGCAGACCGTCAGGGTCGGGAGGTACCAGCTCGTCCGCGAGCTGGGGCGCGGGTCGTTCGCCGTCGTGCACGAGGCCGTCGCCCTTCCCGACGGGCCGCCGGTGGCCCTGAAGCTCCTGCACCCGCGCGTGCTCCTGCTCCAGCCCGACGCGCTCGAGCGCCTGCGCCGGGAGCTCGCCGCGGCGCGCGCCGTGACTCACCCCGGCGTCGTCCGCGCGCTGGACGCCGGCGTCGAGGGCGGCACGCCGTTCATCGCCTTCGAGCTGGTGCGCGGGGCGCGGCCGCTGACGCACGCGTTCGTCGGCCTGGCCCAGCTCGAGCGCGTGGCCCTCGTGCGCGACGCCGCGCGCGCGCTGGGCGCCGCCCACGCGCGCGGCGTGGTGCACCGCGACGTCAAGGCGTCGAACGTGCTCGTCGACGAGGCGGGGCGCGTGCGCGTGACCGACTTCGGGCTGGCGTGGGCCCCCGGCCTGACGGCGCTCACGGTCACCGGCGTGTCGCTCGGCACGCCCGCGAGCATGGCGCCCGAGGTGACCCTCGACGGGAGCAAGCGCTCCACCTCGCCGCGCGTGGACGTGTGGGGGCTCGGCCTGCTCCTGTTCGAGGCCCTCGCCGGGGCGCCGCCGTTCGGCGAGGGCGGCGCCCTGGGGCGCCACCTGCGGCAAGGGCCGGACGCCCCCGCGCCCGGCCCGCGCGACGTCGACCCGCACACGCCGCCCGCCCTGGACGCGGTGTGCCGGCGCGCGCTGGCGCCGCGCCCGGAGGAGCGCTTCGCCGACGGCGCCGCGCTCGCCGACGCCCTCGACGAGGCGCTCTCGGCGGCGGCCCCGCGCGCCCTCTCGCGCACGACGATCGACCACGCGGCGGTCCTCCCCTCGCCGCGCCCCTCGGCGATCCTGCGCCGGGTGATCGGCCCCGGCACGCGCCTCGGCCGCTACGCGCTCGAGGCCCGCATCGGCCAGGGCGGCATGGGCCAGGTCTACCGCGCGCGCGACGAGGCGCTCGACCGGCACGTCGCGATCAAGGTCCTGCACGCCGAGGGGGGCGAGGAGCGGCGGCGCCGGTTCGTCCGCGAGCAGCAGGCCGCCGCCCGCGTGCGGCACCCGGGCGTCGTGGCCGTGCACGACGCCGGCGAGTTCGAGGGCTTCAGCTGGCTGGCCATGGACCTCGTCGAGGGCGAGTCGCTCGAGGAGGTCCTGCGGCGCGGGCCGCTCCCGCCAGGCGACGCGGCGCGGATCGTCGGCGCGTGCGCCCGGGCCGTCGAGGCCCTGCACGCGGCGGGGATCCTGCACCGCGACCTCAAGCCCGGCAACGTGCTGATCGGCCGCGACGGCGCGCCCCGGGTGACCGACTTCGGCGTGGCGCGGGTCGAGGACGCCGACCGGCTCACCCGTACGGGGCAGGCGCTCGGCACGCCGCTCTACATGGCGCCCGAGCAGCTCGTCGGCGAGCGCGACGTGGACGGCCGCGCCGACGTCTACGCCCTGGGCGTGCTCCTGTTCGAGATGCTCTGCGGCCGCCCGCCGTGGGACGTCGAGTCGATGATGGGCCTCGCCAGCGTCAAGGCCATGCCCCCGCCGTCGCCCGCCGCGCTGCGCCGCGGGGTCCCGCCGGCGCTCGCCGCCCTGTGCGTCCAGACGATGGCGCCCCGGCCGCAGGACCGCCCG
>JAHBXY010000157.1 GCA_019636275.1 Planctomycetota bacterium
TCGGGCGCGGCCGCGGCCGCGCGCGGGTGGTCGCCGGGGGCCGCCGCCTCGTCGCCGAGGGCGTCCTGCACGAGGGCCGCGAGCACCTCGACCTGCTCCTCGGTGTCCCACACGTGGCGCACGACCCACAGGTCCGAGCGGCGGGCCGCGTCGCGCCCGCACAGGAGCGCGCTCGCCGCCACGAGGCGCTGCAGCTTGACCGCGCGCCGGTCGGAGACGGCGATCCCGGCCCCGCGCAGGCGGCGGACCAGCGTCGCCAGCGCCCCGCGCACGGCGGCCAGGTCGACCCGCCCCAGGCGCGCCTGCAGGGCCCTGACCTCGTCGACCGGGAGGGCGGCGGCGTCGTCGTCGCGGCGCGCCTCGAGCGACCAGCCGGCCTCGAGCACGTCGGCCAGGCGGTCCTCGGGGACGTTGTCGCAGCGGGCCCTGAGGAGGAAGCGGTCGTAGAGGGCGCCGAGCGCGTCGTCCTCGGGCAGGTGGTTGCTCGCGCCGACGACGGCCAGCGTCGGCAGGGCGCGCGCCTCGCGGCCCCGCCGGAAGACGCGCTCGTTGAGCACCGTGAGCAGGCTGTTGAGGATCGCGCTGTTGGCGTTCAGGAGCTCGTCGAGGAACACCAGGTCGGCCTCGGGCAGCATGCCCTCGGTGCTCGTGACGAGGTCGCCCTCGCGCAGGCGCCGGATGTCGAACGGCCCGAACAGCTCGCTCGGCTCGGTGAAGCGCGTGAGCAGGTAGTCGAACGTCCGCCCGCCGAGGCGCCGCCCGAGCGCCTGCACGAGCGCGCTCTTGGCCGTGCCGGGCGGGCCGAGCAGGAACAGGTTCTCGCCCGCGACGAGCGCCACGCCGAGCAGGTCGACGACGTCGTCCTTGCCCACGAACGCGCGCTTGAGCGGCTCGAGGACCTGCCGCGCCAGCCGCGGCCCGGGGGCCTCCCCGGGCGCCTCCCCGGGTGCCTCCCCGGAAGCCTCCCCGGAAGCCTCGTGGGCCGGCGCGCTCACGCGGCGGCCTCTTCGGCCGCTTCGACGCAGACCAGGCCCAGCGCGCGGGCCACCGGCGGGCAGAGCTCCGGCCGGCCGCCGAGCGCCTCGCGCAGGGCGTCGTCGACGCGCGTGTCGCCCAGGCGCGAGAGGTCGGCGCGCAGGAGGACGCGGTCGGCGTAGAGCGCGCGCAGGCCCGGGTGGCCCACGACGCCGTCGAGCGGCCAGGGCCCGCCCGCGGCGGCCGGCAGCGGCGCGCCGACCGACGACAGCGGCCAGGCGCGCGCCAGCGCCCGGAGCCCGGCGGTCAGGGCGTCGTCGTCGCCGAGCGGCCGCGCCAGGCGCAGGAGGTCCGGGAGGAGCTGCAGGGTCAGGTCGACCGAGAGGCTGGTCGAGGGCCCGGCGGGCGAGGGGCAGGGGGCGGCCAGGGCGCTCCGGACCTCGTCGGCGGGGGCGCTCCGGTGGGCCAGGGCCTGGCAGGCGTCGAACACGAGGCGCGCCGCCCAGCGCGCCGCCGGGAGGTCGAGCGGCGGGGCGTCGCCGGCGAGGTCGGCCGCGGCGCGGGCGTGGAGGGCGGCGAGCCGCGCGTCGAGGTCGTCGTCGTGGGCGGGGGCCGCCGGGTCGACGGCCGGGTCGGGGCCGAGGCGGGGAACGGCCGGGACGAGCACGCGCCCCGACTCCTCCAGCGCCGCGATGAACCGGGAGAGCGACACGCCGTCTAGCGGCGAGCCGCCTTGCCGGCGGCCTTCTTCGGCCGGGCCGCGCGGGCGGCCGGCTTCTTCGTCGCCTTGGCCGGCGACTTCTTCGCCGCCTTCTTGGCCGCCGTGCCCGCGGGCTTCGCCGGCTTCTTCGCCGGGGCCTTGGCCTTGGGCGCCTTCGACTTGGCCGGGGCCGGGGCCGCCTTGGCGGGCTTGGACTTGGCGGGCTTGGCCTTGGCCGGCGCGGGCGCGGCGACCTTCGCCGGGGCGGGCTTCTTCGCCGCGACGGCGGGCCGCGGGGCCGCGCCGTTCGCCCCCGGACGGCCCTTCAGGCTCGCCGCGGCCGAGATCGCCCGCGCCGCCGCGGCGGCGGGCGACGTGATCGGCTTGCTCGGGGCCGGCGCCGGACGGGGCGCCGGGGCCGGACGGGCCGCCGGGGCGGCCGGCTTCTGGCCGCCGAGCTCGCTCTGGTTGACGTTCGTCGGGTCCTTCGGGGCGTCGCCCAGGAGGTCGAGGAACTCGGCGAAGCTGTCGCCCAGGCGCTTCACGGCGCCCTCGTCCTCCCACCTCGTCTTGGCCGACGGCTTGAGGAACACGCGGCCCGCGCCCGTGAGCTCCAGGTAGACGAGCGGCTTCTCCGGCGAGTCGGCGTAAGCCACGGGCATGAAGCCCTGGGGCAGCTTGCCCGACTTGCGCAGCTTCTCGGCGAGGCCGGCGGCGTCGGCGAAGGGGAAGAAGCCCCCGATCTGCCACTCCTGATCGTTGGCGCGGAAGCCGCCGCGCCCGATCCGCCCGCCGTCGACCTGCGAGAGGAACACACGGTAGGTCTCGGGGAGCGGCGCGCCGATGCGCAGGGTCGCGGCGTCGAGCACCGTCTGCGGGAGCCGCGGCCCGCGGCTGCGCCAGTGCAGCTCCTTGAGATCTCGCATGGTGGAGTTCACCAAGTTGCCCTGCCCCCCTCGGCTCGAGGCTCGGCTCGAGGCGTTGGCTGAGGAGGGAGCAACGCGGGCAGCAACACCCCGCCCCGGGCCCCCCCCGGCGGTCCAAGCGGCCATGGGCCGAGGGCGATCCCGCCGCCGGCACACAGCGTCGACTCCCTGCGTCAAGCACGGCGCATGGAGCGGAGAAAGTTTATCCAACACGGCTGTAGACCGCAAGGCATAGCGCCGCCTCGGGCTGCGCGCGCGGCCGACCGGCCCGCGGAGCGCCGCCCCGAACCGCGCCCCGCGGAACACAGCGGGCCCGGGCGTTGCTACCTTCGTCGCCCGTGAGCCCGGACCAGCCACAACCTCAACCCCCGAGCCCGCCGCCGGGCGGCCCCCCGCCGGAGACCCGGCGGCTGGACCGCCGGGCGCGCAGGAGCCTGGTGCGGCAGGGGCTCAGCGCCCGGCTCCTGACCACGTTCTCGCTGCTCCTGGCCGGCGTGAGCAGCCTCGTGTTCCTGGCCACGGGCCTCCTGATCCACCACACGACCACGCAGGCGCTCGAGCAGGAGCTCGCCCGGCACCTCGAGGCCGTGGCCGAGCTCGCGGCCGCGCGGCAGCTCATCGGCACCTACACGGCCGCCGCCCTGCAGGGCTCGCCCCAGGCGCGGGCGTTCCTCGACGACGAGGCGCAGGCCGTCAAGCGCGCGGCGAAGGTCAGCGAGGTGACCGTCTTCGTCCTCGACGAGGAGGGCGAGATGACGATCCTCGCCGCCACGCGCGCCGACCGCGCCGGCCGCGACCGCCTCCTCGGCCGGCTCCTGGCCGACGCGGTGGCGATCGAGGCGGCGCGGCGCGAGCGCCGGGCGGCGTCGTCGTCGCTCTACCGCGACCCGCTGGCCGCGGGCGAGGACGGCGAGCGGCAGGTCCTCTCGAAGGCGGCCTACGCCGCGGTCGTCGACGCCGAGGGGCGGCCGCTGGCCGTCGTGGGCGTCGAGCTGCCGGCCGACTTCAAGGCCGCGCGCGAGGCCGTGTTCAAGCGCATCTCCTTCCTCGGCGCCCTGGCGCTCGTCGCGGTGCTCACCACGGCCGTGTTCATCGTGCGGCAGCGCGTCCACGTGCCGCTCTACCGCCTCGTGCGCGCCATGCAGGGCGACGACGAGGACGGGGCCCCGCGCAAGGCGAAGGTCCGCCACCCCGACGAGATCGGCGTGCTGACCGAGCACTACAACCGCATGGTCGACCGCCTGGCGGAGAAGGACGAGAAGCTGCGCGAGCTCTACGCCCGAGCGCGCGAGACGGCCGACTACCTGCAGGGCTACTCGAACCACCTCGTGGCCGGCGTCCCCTCGGGCGTGGTCGCCGTCGACACGAAGGGCGCCGTGACCGTCTGGAACCGCTCGGCCTGCCTGATCCTGCGCAAGGAGGGCCGCGTCGGCGCCCCGGCGCGCGGGCAGCTCGGGCCGGCGCACCCGCTCCTGCGCGCGCTCGAGGCGGCCCTGGCCGGCTCGGTGACCGACCAGGCGCTGATCGTGCTCGACGACCCCGGCAGCGGCGAAGGACGCGAGGACGACGACCCGACGCGCATGGTCGAGCTCACCTGCGCCCCCTTCCACGGGGCCAAGGGCGAGCTCCTGGGCGCCGTGGCGCTCGTGACCGACCGCACCGAGCTCGAGCGCTTCCGCCGGGCGGCCTCGCGCAACGAGCGCCTGGCGGCGATCGGCACGCTCGGCGCCGGGCTGGCCCACGAGATCAAGAACCCGCTCGGGGCGATCTCGGGCTTCGCCGAGCTGATCGAGCGCAAGGAGGGCGCCGACGCGGCGCGCCTCGCCGGGCGCCTGCGCGGCGAGGTCGAGGACCTCAACCGCTTCCTGGGCGAGTTCCTGGCCTTCGCGCGCGACGACACGATCCGGCGCGAGCCGCACGACCTGGGCGAGCTGGTGCGCCGCGGCGTGACGACCGGCCTCCAGGGGGCCGGCCTCGACGCCGAGGCCACGCAGCGCGCGCTCGAGGGCGAGCCCGTCGCGCGGCCCGAGGGGTCGCTCCGGGTCGAGCTGGCGCTGCAGGAGCTGCCGCGCATGGCGGTCGACGGGCCGCTCCTGCGCGCCGCGTTCGCCAACATCACGCGCAACGCCGTCCAGGCCATGGGCGCGCGCGGCGGCGAGCTCGTCGTGCGGCTGAGCCGCCTCGACGACGTGGTGTTCCTGCGCTTCCGCGACCAGGGGCCGGGGATCCCGCTGGAGCTCCGCGAGCGGGTGTTCGACCCGCTGTTCACGACCCGGGCCGAGGGCACGGGCCTCGGCCTGGCGATCACGCACAAGACGGTCACCGCGCACGGCGGCAAGATCAGCGTCCGCGACGCCCCCGGGGGCGGCGCGGAGCTGGTGCTGCGGCTGCCGTTCGTGGGGGCCGCGCTGGCCGCCCCGCCCGTGGGCGAGCCGGCGCAGGTGGGGGGGTAGCGAGTGGCGCGGATCCTGATCGCCGACGACCACGCCGGGCTGCGCGACGTGCTCGTGGAGACGCTCGGCTCGAGCGGCCACGACGTCAAGGGCGTGGCCACGGGCGACGCCGCGCGCGACGCCCTGGAGGTCGAGGACTACGACCTCCTGGTCACCGACCTGCGCATGCCGGGCCTCGACGGCCTGGCGCTCCTGCAGCACGTGCGCGCCCGGTCCAACCCCGTGCAGACGATCGTCATGACGGCGCACGGCACGGTCGAGACGGCCGTGCGGGCCATGCACCTGGGCGCGCTGGACTACGTGGAGAAGCCCTTCCCGCTCTCGGCCATGGAGGCCAAGGTGCAGAAGGCGCTGGAGAAGATCTCGCTCCAGGAGGAGAACCGGCGCCTGCGCGACGCCGAGGACGCGCACTTCGGCCAGCTCACGGGCGCGTCGCCGCCCATGCGGCACGTGTTCGACCTGATCACGCGCGTGGCCGAGACGCCCACGCCCGTGCTGATCCTGGGCGAGAGCGGCACGGGCAAGGAGCTCGTGTCGCGCGAGATCCACCGCCGCTCGCCGCGGCGCGACGGGCCGTTCGTGGCCGTCAACTGCGCGGCCCTGGCCGAGGGCGTGCTCGAGAGCGAGCTGTTCGGCCACGAGCGCGGGGCCTTCACCGGCGCGACGCAGCTCAAGCGCGGCAAGTTCGAGCTGGCCGACAAGGGCACGCTGTTCCTCGACGAGGTGGGCGAGATCCCGCCGGCGACGCAGGTCAAGCTGCTGCGCTTCCTGCAGGAGAAGGAGGTCGAGCGCGTCGGCGGGAGCAAGGTGATCAAGGTCGACGTGCGCATCGTGTGCGCCACGAACCGCGACCTGAAGGCGGAGATCGAGCGCGGCCGCTTCCGCGAGGACCTCTTCTACCGGATCAACGTGATCTCGATCGTCCTGCCGCCCCTGCGCGAGCGGCGCGAGGACATCCCCCTCCTCGTCGACGCGCTCCTGTCGGGCCACTCGCAGTCGACGGGCCTCTCGGGGTCGGTCACCGAGGACGCCATGACGCTCCTGCAGATGTACGAGTGGCCGGGCAACGTGCGCGAGCTGGAGAACGTGCTCGAGCGGGCGCTCGTCCTCTCGAGCCCCGGCCCCGACGGCCACCGGCGCATCTCGCCGGTCGACCTGCCGCAGGAGATCCGCGGCGGCGAGGGCGACGCGGGCGCGCAGCGGGAGTACCTCGAGGCGACCGGGCTCATGGCGCAGATCGAGCGCATCGAGCGCGAGATCATCCGCAAGGCGCTCGAGGAGTGCGCCTGGAACCAGAGCAAGGCGGCCAAGGCCCTGCACCTGAAGCGCTCGAGCCTGCAGTACAAGATGAAGAAGTACAACCTGGAGAAGCGGCCGGAGGGCGGCGCGGCGTGAGGCGGCGGCGGGGCGGAGGAGGGCTCGTCGTGGCGGCGGTCGCGCTCGCGGCCGCCGCGCCGGGCTCGCTCCTCGTACGCCCGGCCCCGGCGCAGGAGCGGCGCGAGCAGCGCACGCCCACCGAGCCCGAGCTCAAGGCGGCGCGCGACCGGGCCATGAACGCGTTCGGCCACGCCAACGCGCGGCTCGAGCGCGCGCGGCGCGAGTTCGAGGCGCAGCGGGCGCGGCGGGCGGCGCACCTCGACGAGCAGCGGCGCCTCGCGGCCGAGCCGGCCGGGTTCATGCGCGACCGCAACCTCGAGCGCGTGCGCCAGGAGCTGCGGCTCATGGCCGAGGACCTGCGCGCGGCGCAGCACCACCTCGAGGACGCGCGCAGCGAGGAGCGCGTGCGCAAGCTGGAGCTGATCCGCGCCTCGTGGGCCTGGGTGGGGCGGCTGCTCGAGGTGGCCGACCGCGTGCACGACGAGCGGCCGCTCGACGCGCAGCGCCTGGCCAGCAAGGCGGCCGAGGAGCTCAGGCTGATCGAGGACCTCGAGCACGGCCTCGAGCCGGTGCCGGCGGTCGAGGTGCCGCCGCTCGAGGACCCGGGCGGGCTGCCGACGGAGCAGGTGACGCGGCTGCTCGGGCTGTTCATGGAGCTGGCCGACCGGGCGGAGCAGCGGGCGCGCGACCTCGAGCCCGAGCGGGTGAAGCTCGACGAGCGCGTGCGGCGCCTCGACAAGCTGGTCAACGACCGCAAGGTGCGCGAGCTGAGCGAGCGCCTCGACAAGGCCCGCCACGACCTGGCGCAGGTGGCGGACCTGGCGCAGGCCGAGCAGGCGCGCGCCGGCGACTACCGGACGCGCGTCAAGCTGCTCGAGGTCGAGCTCGACGGGCGGCGCAAGGACGGGCCGGGCGGGCCGGGGGAGCGGCGATGAGCCGGGCGCCCGGGATCGTCGTCGCCCTGGTCGTCGCCTGGCCGGCCGTCGTCGGCGCGCAGGACCCGGGCCTGGGGCTCGAGGCCGCGCGCGACGCGGCGCACGCCGCGTGGACGGCGACCGAGCGGGCCGTGATGGAGGAGCGGGCGCGGGCCGCCGCGGCGCGGTCGCGCTACCAGGCGGAGGTCGCGCGCGAGCGCGACCTCGACCAGGCGCCGTGGTGGATGCCGCGCATCCTCATCGACGCCCAGCGCGCGGCGATCCGCCGGGCCGAGCACGAGGCGTCGGCGCGCGTGGTCGACGCCGAGCAGCGGCTGCAGAGCGCCGTGGCCTGGGAGCGGGTGGCGCGCGTGGCCCTGCTCGCGGCCGCGCAGGACTGGGCCGTGCACCTGCTCGGGGTCGGCCGCGACGCGACCGAGGAGCTCAGGCTGATCGACCGGCTCGCGGCCGGGCTGGACCTCACCCCGCCGGCGCCGGCGGCGCTCGACGTGGCGGGGCTGGCGAGCATGTCGTCGGCCGACCTCGAGCGGCTGGCCCTGTGCTTCGACGACCTGGCGCGCGAGGCGGAGCGGCGCGAGCGGGCCGTGGCACGGCTGCAGGAGCGGGCGGAGCGGCTGGTGCGCTCGCTCGAGCGGCGCGTCGGCCAGGCGGCGGCCGGCCTCGCCGACGCGCTGGCCCACCGGCGGGGCGAGCGGGATCGGCTGGCCTCCTGGCGTGAGGGCGAGCGGGCCCTGGCCGCCGTCTACCGCGAGCACGTGCGCGTGGTCGAGGCGGCCGAGGAGCACGCCGAGGCCCGGGAGCGAGCGGCACAAGTCCAGCCGCCCGAGCGTCGATAAGGGGTGGAACCGGCGCGCGGACGAGCGGCTGAAGATCGCGGGCGGGCGCGCCGTCGCACTCGCCCGGTCGCCCGGTCGATTGACGCCGGGCTCGCCCGGGTCGCCGGCCTCGCCGGGGTCGCCGCGGTCGGTTCCACCGAGTATGCTTTGCGGCTCGCGCGGAGAGGACGAGGCATGCGGCTGCGGATCGCGCTGATGCTCGGGCTCGTCACGGGTGGCCTGGCCGGCTGCGCCGGCCCCGAGGCCGCGCCGGTGCGGGCGGAGGACGGGCGCATGCTCGACCCGCTCGAGGCCCGGCGCGAGGCCGCCGTCCGCGTGGCCCGCGGCGACCGCCTCCTGCGCGAGGCGCGGCGCACCGGCGGGCGCCTGGATCCGGCGATCCGCGCCTACCAGTCGGCCCTGGTCCTCGACCCGCTCCTGGCCGAGGCCCACCTGCGCCTGGCCCACTGCTATTACCTCGCCCGGGAGCCGGAGCTCGAGCGCTCGGAGTACCTCAAGTGCCTGGCGATCCACCCGGGCCACCTCGAGGCCCTCGAGCGCCTCGGCCACGCCCGGCTGGCCCAGGACGACCTGCTCGGCGCCCGCGAGGCCTACGAGAAGGTCCTGGCGATCGACCCCCGCCACGAGGTCGTGCTGTTCAACCTGCACTTCGTCGAGGCCGACCTGGGCCACGACGCCCGCGCCCGCGCCCTCCTCGAGCAGGTCCACGACCTGGCGCGCGAGCGGCGCCCCGACCTGATCACGAGCGACTGAGGTGTGCTCGACGGCTGCGGCCGCGGATGCTGGGCGGGGCGGCGCGCGCGCGGGCTAGAAGTATGCCGATACGACGTCGCCCGCGCGCGCGCCGCCTCGCCTCGGCCTCCGCGGCCAAGCCTCGCTCGTTCCTCCGATCGGAGGCTGGTCACCAGGACTCGCGAGCGGGCGTCAGCCCTCGAGCTCGCCCAGCAGGTCCTCGAGCTCGGCCTGCGTGTGGCCGTCGCCCTGGGCGGTGGCCACCGCGACGCCGCGGCGGGCGGCCTCGACCGCCTCGGCGGTCCGCCCCCGCGCCTGCAGCGCGCGGGCGTACTGGTAGTAGGTCGCCAGGTAGTCGCCGCTCGTCGCGACGAGCCGCTCGAACTCGACGAGCGCCTCGTCGGTGCGCTCGAGCGACCGCAGCTCCATGGCGTAGGCGTAGCGGGTGAACGCGTCGTCCGGGTCGTCGTCGAGCATGCCCCGGAGCGCGTCGAGGCGCTCGCTCACGTCAGTCCTCCGGCGGCGCGGGGGAGACCACGCTGAGGAGGAAGATCGCCAGCCAGGTCAGGTGGACGAGCGCCGCCGTGGCCACGAGGAACCAGGCCATGAGGCCCTTGGCCGCCAGCAGCGGGACGAGGTTGAACAGGGCGGCGATCGTGAGCAGGTAGAAGTAGTCGCGGCTGTTGAAGGCGCTGGCCAGGCCGTCGGCGACGCGCCGCAGGCCGGTCGAGTCGGCGCGCGGGGCGCCGCGCCAGAGGAGCACGCCGAGGAGCAGGACGACGCCGGCGATCGCCACGAAGCCGACGCGCATGGGGTCGTCGAGCTCCCAGCGGCGCAGCGGCTCGAGCAGCCACGAGGGCGCGGCCTCGAGGAAGCGCCCCCAGGCCGTCGCGCGCCGCGGCAGGTCGGGCGGGTCGACGGCCCAGGCGAGGGCGCCGAAGACCACCATGTGGGCCACGTGGTCGAGGCCGAAGTCGAGGGAGCGCGCCGCCTCGTCCTCGTCCATGCGCAGCCGGGCCAGCTCGCCGTCGGTGCGGTCGAGCACCGCCGAGCCGATGAGGAACGCGCCGGCGAGGACGATCGCCAGCCCGGCGTAGGCGGGCGGCAGCTCGCCCGAGAAGAAGAGGAGGAAGGCGCCCACGAGGGCCAGCACGCCGGCGACGCCCGAGATCAGCGAGGGCGTGAAGAAGGGCCGGCGCAGGATGAGCGCGGTGATCGCGCGCGACACCGGGCGGCCGATCACGTCCTCGAACAGGCCGCTGGCCCCGCCGCCGCTGGCGATCGGCTCGTAGGCGGCCGCTTGCGCCAGCGCGAGCGCCTGGGGCGAGTGGAGCTGCTGGGCGTAGCTGCGGCGGGCCATGATGCCGATGAGGCGGTCCTGGGCGCACAGCTCCTCGAGCGCCGCGCGCTCGCCGACCTGCGTGATGCGCTCGAAGTGCTCGACCGGCACCGAGGCCGCGCCGGCCGTGACGCCGTCGGCGCTCGCCGAGTCGACGCCCACGTCGCGCACGCGTCCGTCCTCGGTGTGCACGCGCACGCCGTCGCCGCGGCGCGTGAGGAGGAGCGCCGCCGAGGGCCCGGTGACCGCGGTGAGGCGCTTCACGGCCTCGGGGTCGTGCAGCGCGGCGCCGTCGAGGATCAGCACGCGCCCGGGCCCGAAGTCGGCCACCCCGGGGTCGCCCGAGCGCACCTCGACGGGCCCGCCGCCGAAGCCGCGGTAGGCCTCCTCGTAGAGGTCGCGCTGGCGCGCCTCGGGCACCTGCCCGAGGAGGAGCAGGCGGGGCGCGCCGGCGGCGAGCGCCGCGCGCGCGGCGCGGAACAGGAGCGTCCGGCCGAACAGGTCGGTCGTGGGGCCGGGCGTCGCCTGGAGATCGAGCGTGACGACGGCCGCGACGATGCGGTCGTCCTCGGCCGTGCGCGGGCGCGCCGGCGCCTTGCGGATGCGCTCGGTGGGGCGGTCCCCCTCCGCCGGGGGGAGGGCGACCGGGCGGGGGGCCGAGACATCGGTGGGCTCGTCGCCCGGGTCGCCGACGTCGCGCTCGAACGGGCTCGGCGCGGGCGCGAGCGGGGCGGCGGGGGCCTGGACCGCCGCGACCCGCTCGCGCGGGGCGACGATGACCACCACCTTCGGGCGTCCCTCGGCGGCGACGTCGCCGCCGCCGACCTCGACCTCGGACACGTCCGCCACGACCACCTCGGGGGCGCGGATCTTAACCCACCCCGCGGCGCGACAGGTAGGCGCCGGTGGCCGGGGCTGCGGCCGGGTGCGGCCGGGGGTCCCCGGCGCGCCGCCCGGGGCCCGAGCCGGGGCGCGGCCTGCGGCGGCGCCAGGGGTGATACGATCGCTGGCAGACCCCCGCGAAGGACGATCGATGGGCGACCCGCTCTACGTGCAGAAGGGCTTCGGCCTCAAGGCCCAGATCCGCGACCTGCTGCAGGACGACTACCACAGCCAGATCGTGGACGTGCTGCGCGAGCGCGGCTTCCGCCTGCGCATGGGCGATGTGGAGTTCCGCCTCGCGCGCGAGTTCGGCTTCTGTTACGGGGTGGATCGCGCCGTCGACCTGGCCTACGAGACGCGGCGCCACTTCCCTGGCAAGACGCTCTACATCACCAACGAGATCATCCACAACCCGTACGTGAACAAGCGCCTGGTCGAGCTGGGCGTGCGCTTCCTCGACGGCGAGGACGGCTACACGATCGACGACGTGACGGCCGACGACGTCGTGATCCTGCCGGCGTTCGGGGTGACGACGACGCAGCTCGCGGCCCTGCGGACCAAGGGCTGCGTGCTCGTCGACACGACCTGCGGCAGCGTCATGAACGTGTGGCGCCGCGTGAAGCAGTACGCCCGCGACGGGCTGACCTCGGTGATCCACGGCAAGTACGCCCACGAGGAGACCAAGGCCACCGCCTCGCAGGCGCTCGAGCTCGGCGGCCACTACCTGGTCGTGCGCGACAAGGACGAGGCGCAGGTGGTGTGCGACACGATGACCGGCGGGCCGCTGGCGCTGGGGCGCGAGGCGTTCGCGTCGAAGTTCGAGCGCGGCAGCTCGCCCGGGTTCGACCCGGCGCGGCACCTCGAGCGGGTCGGCGTGGCCAACCAGACGACCATGCTCTCGACCGAGTCGCTCGAGATCGCCGACATGCTGGGCAAGGCGATCACGGCCCGCTGGGGCCAGGACGAGCTCGCGGCGCGGTTCCGCTCGTTCGACACGATCTGCAGCGCCACGCAGGACCGGCAGGACGCCGTGCTCGAGCTGGGCAACGAGGGCGACCTGGACCTGATCCTCGTGATCGGGGGCTACAACTCGTCCAACACGACGCACCTCGCGGCCATGTCGGGCCGCTTCGCGCCGGCCTACCACATCGACGGCCCCGACGAGATCGTGAGCCTCGAGCGGATCCACCACCAGCCCTACGGGAGCAAGGAGCGCGTCACGAGCGAGGGCTGGCTGCCGGCGCGCGCCGTGACGATCGGGGTCACGGCCGGCGCGTCGACGCCCAACCGCACCGTCGGCGAGGTCGTGACGCGCATCCTCGAGCTGCGCGGGATCCCCTGCGACCTCGTGCCCACCGCCGCCCCGACCGCCCGCGGCAAGAGCGGCGAGCCCCTGCCCGTCGTCCGCTAGACGATCCAGAAGGCCGACACGCGCGGTGCCGGCAGCCCCTGCACGGGCACGCGCGGCACCGGCCGCGCCGTCCCCGCACGGGCGCGCGCGCCGCACCGGCACGGGCGCGCGCGCCTTCCTCGGCCGCAGCCGTCGATCACACGAGCCGCCCAGGTCACGGGCGGAATGGAACAGCGAGCGAGGCGAGGCCGCGGAGGCCGAGGCGAGGGGGGAGCGCGCGCGGCCGATATCGATCGCCGGATCCTATCGGCCGCGCGCGCCCCCCATCGCCCGGCATCCGCGGCCGCAGCCGTCAAAGTTTCAATGGCGGGAGAGGGTGACGGCGTCGAGGGCGACCTTCACGTCGGCGATCGTCCGGTCGGCCGTGGCGAGGTTGATCGTGAGGACGAACAGCGACGGGCCCTGGAACGCGGACCCCGGCGCGCCGGGGCGGACGGCGACCTTGCTCGCCAGGCCCTCGAAGTTGCTCGGCAGGCCGGTGCGGGCGAAGCCGGTCACGCGGGCGCCGAGGCCGGGGACGGTGAGGTCGAGCACGTAGAGCTCGCTGGCGTTGAAGTTCACCGCGTAGAGGTGGTCGCCCGTGTGCGACAGGGCCAGCCCCGAGATGTAGGCGAACGCGCCGGCGCCCGGGAGCGTCCAGCCGCCGAGGAAGCGGGCCGGCCGGGCCGTGACCGCCTGGTTGGCGACCTCGCCGCCCAGCCCCTCGAGGTCGAGGACGAACACCTCGGCCGCCGTCTGCGAGCCGAGGTAGCCGCGCCGCCCGTCGGGCGAGACGACGACCGGGCCGGAGACGTTGCGCTGCCCGAGCGGGATCGTGGCCACGTGCCGCGCGCTCGCCGCGTCGAAGACGTCGACGCTCGAGGTGCCGCTCCCGTAGACGCCCGCGTTGGTCACCAGGACGAGCGGCCCCTGCGACGTGCCCACGCGCGTCACGGCGGTCGGGTTGAAGTCGGTGGTCTTGAACACCGCCCCGCCCGAGATCGCCCGCGTGTTGGGGTCGACGTCGTAGACGAGGACCGAGCCCGGGTTGAGGTCGAAGCTGGCGTCGAAGTTCGACGAGGCCACGAACAGCCGGTTCGCCGCCAGCGCCGCGCCCGCCGTGAACGTCAGCGGCAGCGACTGGCCGCCCACGTCGACGCCCTGGCTGTTCAGCGTCCCGGCGGGCCAGGTGAGGGTGAGCGTGTGCAGGGGATACTTCGTCACGTGCGCCGCGGTCTGCGCCGTCGACGGGTCGAACAGGTAGACCGCCTCGCCGCCCGTGCCCGAGGCCGTGACCAGCGCGGTGCGCTCGTCGTGGATCACGAGCGGGCCGAGCGCCACGCCGCCCGGCAGCGGCGCCGCCTCGAGCGGGATCGAGCGGTCGAGCGTCGGCGCCGCCCCGGCGAGCGACAGGACGCGCACGAACCCGCTCTCCTCCGCGGCGAAGGCACGGTCGCGCAGCCCGGCGACGTCGGGGATCACGAGGTCCGAGACGCTCGTGTGCTCGCGGAAGGCCTGGAAGGCGCCCAGAGCGACCTGCGCGCTCACCGGCGCGGCCTGCGTGCCGATCGGCGCGACGACGCCGCCGGGGTTCGGCGCCGCCGGCGCGCGGCTCGTGCGCGACGAGCTGCTGCCGCTGCCGCTGTTGCAGCCGGCGAGCAGGAGGACGGAGAGGGCCAGGGACAGGACGGAGCGGTTCATGGGGTTCCCAGTCGGGGGCCCGCGCGTGGGTGACGCGCCGCTCGCGTGCTGCGGCCGAGCGGGTCCCTTCGTCGATCTCTTTCGCGAAGATCGTCCCGAAGCGGGGGCTGGGAGGTCTTCTGGCTCTCGGATCGTCCTCGGGCTGCCCCCTTCCCGAACGCTCGCGCGCTCAGTGGGCGACTCGCCTGCTCGCGCAGGCGGGTCATGGCAGCCGTCGTCCCCGATCACAGCGGCGGGACCGCGCCGGAATCGCACCGGCTTCCCTGTTCCAGCACCCGGATGGGTTGTTCGTTGTCTGCGTCGGCCTCGTCACCTCCTGAAGCTCATGCAGGCGTCCGCACGGACGCGAACGGGGCAGCGCAAGGCGCGGGCCACGGCCAAGTGCTTGCGCGGCCGCGCCACGTCGTGGCGCGGATGAAACGCAAGCCGATGGTTGGGGTTCAGCGGTCCTGAGACGAGCCCTGCGGGACGAGCGGCCCGGCCTGGCTGTAGCGCCCGGGCAGGGGCCGGCCGAGGGCCGCGGCCACGCCCTGGGCGGCGGCGCGCACGGCGTCGAGGTCGACGCCGGTCTCGATCCCCAGGCCGTGGAGCATGTAGAGCAGGTCGCACGTGTCGAGGTTGCCCGAGGCGCCGACCGCGTAGGGGCAGCCGCCCAGCCCGCCGGCGCTGGCGTCGAAGGTGGTCACGCCGGCGAGCAGCCCGGCGAGGACGTTCGCCAGCGCCGTGCCGCGCGTGTCGTGGAAGTGGAGCGCCAGCCGCTCGCGCGGCGCCGCCGCCGCGACGAGGTCGACCACGCGCTCGACCTCGCCCGGCGTGGCCACGCCGATCGTGTCGCCGAGGCTCACCTCGTCGACGCCCATGGCCACGAGGTCACCGGCGAGGGTCCGGGCGCGCGCCGGGTCGACGTGGCCCTCGTAGGGGCAGCCCCACACGACCGACAGGTAGCCGCGCACCCACAGCCCGGCCGCGCGCGCGCGCTCGACGACGGGCCGCAGGCCGGCCATCACCTCGGCCACCGACGCGTTCTGGTTCCTGCGCGAGAAGCCCTCGGTGACCGCGGCGAACACGGCCACGGCGTCGCAGCCGCAGGCGAGCGCCCGGTCGAGCCCCTTCTCGTTGGGGACCAGCACCGGGTAGCTCGTGCCCGGGCGCCGCGTGAGCGCGGTCATCAACTCGGCCGCGTCGGCGAGCTGCGGGACCCACTTCGGATGCACGAAGCTCGTGGCCTCGACGCGGCGCAGCCCGGCCGCCGCGAGCGCCTCGACGAAGGCGCGCTTGGCCGCCAGCGGCACGGCCACGGCCTCGTTCTGCAGGCCGTCGCGCGGCCCGACCTCGTAGACGGTCACCGCCCGCGGCAGGCGGTCGCGGGTGAGCACCGCCATCAGTCGTCCTCCTCCGCGTCGTCCTCGGGCGCCGGGAAGTGCTCCTCCGAGGGGTCGTCGCGGCGGGCCACCCAGGCCGGCGCGCGCTTCTCCAGGAAGGCGGCCATCCCCTCGCGCGCCTCGGGCGTGGCGCGCCGCCCGGCGATCTGCTCGGCCGTCCAGGCGTCGACCTGGTCCTCGGTCAGGGTGGGCACGATCCGCACCAGCTCCTTGGCCGCGCGCACGGCGTCGGGCCCGCTCGTGCGCACCTCGGCGATCACCTCCTCGATCGCGAGGTCGAGCGCCTCCTCGTCGGGCACGACGCGCGCGACGAGGCCGATCCGCTCGGCGAACGCCGCGTCGAAGCGCTGCCCGGTGACGAACAGCGCGCGCGCGCGCCCGACGCCGACCTTCTCGATCACGTGCGGCGAGATCACGGCCGGGATCAGGCCGAGCTTCACCTCCGACAGGCCGAAGCGCGCCCGCTCCGAGGCGATCGCCATGTCGCACGCGGCCACGAGGCCCATGCCGCCGCCGACGGCCGCCCCGTGCACGCGCGCCACGGTCACCTTGGGCGAGGCGGCCAGCGCCCGCAGCATGCCGGCGAGGCGCGCCGCGTCCTGGCTGTTCTGCTCGGGCGTCCAGCCCGCCGCCCGGCGCATCCACTCGAGGTCGGCGCCGGCCGAGAAGCTGCGCCCGCGCCCGCCGAGCACGATCACCCGCACGCGCGGGTGCTGGTTGGCCTCGTCGACCGCCGCGGCGAGGGCCGCGATCACCTCGTCGTCGAAGGCGTTGTGCACGTCGGGGCGGTCGAGCCAGATCCGCGCCACGTCCCGCGTGCGCTCGAGCTTCACCTTCTTCGTCCCGGGCATGGCCGCTCCTCGTCTCGGCGCATTCGACTCGCCCCCCGCCCCCGGCGCAACGGGCGTCACCCCACCCCTTCAAGCTCCTGCGCCACCCTGGTACCGTCCAGGGGCAGCCATGCCCGATCCGGTCACCCCCGTCGTCGCCCGCGGCCTCGTCCGACGCGCCCTCCCCTGGGCCGCGGGCGCGCTCGTCCTCGGCGGCGGCGCGCGCCTGGCCCACGACGAGGTGCGCCTCGTCGGCGTGGTCCACCAGGCCGCCAGCCTCGAGGGGCGCCTCTCGCAGCAGGCCGGCGAGGCGCAGCGCGCCGCCCGTCTCGAGCTCGACCTGGCCCTCCTGCGCGACGAGGCCCGGGTCCGCGAGGGCCGCCTGGCCGAGGCCACGGCCCGAGTGGACGCCCTCTCGGCCGCCGTCGAGGAGGCGGCCGCCGCCCTGGCCTCGCTCGAGGCCGCCCGCGACGAGGCCCGCGCCCGGGCCGAGGCGACCGGCGGCGCGCTGACGGCGGCCCACTCCGACCTCGCCGCCCGCGAGGCCGACCTGGCGCACGCGCGCCGCGAGCTGAACGCGCGCACGAGCCTCCTGCGCGAGATCGAGGCCGCCGCGGCCGAGCAGGCGCGCGAGCTCGGCCGCGTCCGCGGCGCCCTCGTCACCACGCAGGCCGCGCTCGACGTGGCCGCCGAGCGCGGCGCCACGCTCGAGGCCGACCTGACGGCCGAGCGCCGGCTGGCGCGCGAGCGCGGCGAGGCGCTGGCCTCGCTCCACGACCGCCTGGGCGAGGCCGAGGTCGCCCTGCGCTCGGCCGAGGCGCGCGCGCAGCGCGACGCCGCCCGCCTCGAGCGGCTGGCGCGGGCCGGCGTGAACGTCGCGCGCCTCACCGGCGAGCGCCCCCTGCCCGACATCCGCGCGCTCGTCGTCCAGGTCGACCACGACGCCGTCCCGCCGACGGTCGTCTTCGACGCCGGCGACGGCGCCGGCGTCGAGCGCGGCGACGTGTTCGTCGTGCGCCGCGACGGCAACGAGGTCGCCCGCCTCGAGGTCGACGAGGTCCGCGGCCACTACTCCGCCGCCCGCGTCGTCCGCGCCCAGCGCGGCGCGCGCGTCCGGCCGGGGGACCAGGTGCGTTCTCCATAGACTCTGCTGGCCGCTCGCCGCCGGGGTCTCCGCTCGCCGCGTTGCCGCCCCTCCTCGCCTCCCGTAGGATCCCGGGCCTTCCCAGCAGGAGCGAGCGGATGGAGCTGACGGGCGTCATCGGCGGCAGCGGCCTCTACGAGCTGCCCGGGTTCACGATGTCGGAGCGGCGCGCGGTGATGACGCCGTTCGGCGCCCCGTCGGACGAGCTCGTCGTGGGCGAGCTGGAGGGGCGGCCGGTGGCCTTCCTCCCGCGGCACGGCCGCGACCACCGCTTCAGCCCCAGCCAGGTGAACTACCGGGCGAACATCTTCGCCCTGAAGCTCCTCGGCGCCACGCGCGTGATCTCGGTCTCGGCCGTGGGCAGCATGAAGGAGGAGATCCACCCGGGCGACGTGGTCCTGATCGACCAGTTCATCGACCGGACCCTGGGCCGACCGCGCACCTTCTTCGACGACGGGGTCGCCGCCCACGTGAGCTTCGCCGACCCGATCTGCGAGGAGCTGCGGCAGGCGCTCAAGGCGGCCGTGCAGAAGGTCGGGGCGCGGCACCACGACGGCGGCACCTACGTGTGCATCGAGGGCCCGCAGTTCTCGACGCGCGCCGAGTCGCGCCTGTTCCGCTCCTGGGGCGTGTCGGTGATCGGCATGACCAACCTGCCCGAGGCGCGCCTGGCCCGCGAGGCGGAGCTGAGCTACGCGACGATTGCCCTGGCGACCGACTACGACTGCTGGCACGAGGAGGCCGACGACGTCTCGGTCGAGGCCGTCGTGGCCACGTTGCACAAGAACGTCGACACCGCCCGGCGGATCATCCGCGAGGCGATCCTGGCCCTGCCGCCCGTGTGCACCAGCCCGGCCCGCGAGGCGCTGTCGCACGCGATCATGACCCGGCGCGAGGCGATCACGCCCGAGGTCATGGCGCGCCTGGGGCCGCTGATCGGCCGCCGCCTGGAGCGCTGAACGTGGCCCGCGAGCGGCACGCCCACTGCCACGCCTGCGGCGCCGCCTACGCGCCCGGGCAGCCCTGGCCGCGCGTGTGCGCCGGCTGCGGCGAGACCACCTGGCGCAACCCCGTCCCGGTGGCCGTGCTCCTCCTGCCGGTCGACGACGGCCTGCTCATGATCCGCCGCGGCGTCGAGCCCGCCCGCGGCAAGCTCGCCCTGCCGGGCGGCTACGTGGACCTGGGCGAGAGCTGGCAGGAGGCCGCCGCGCGCGAGCTGCGCGAGGAGACCGGCGTCGAGGTCGCCGCGCAGGACGTCCGCCACGTCGCCACCCACAGCCCGCCCGACGGGCGCACGGTGCTGATCTTCGGCCGCGCCGCCCGCCGCGCCGCGCGCTCGCTCGGCCCCCTGCGCCCCGGCCCCGAGGCGCTCGAGGTCGTCGTGGCCACGAGCAGCGACGACGTGGCCTTCCCGCTCCACGCGCAGGTGATCGACGCCTTCTTCGCCCGGCAGACCCACGCCGAAGGCTAGCCAGCCAGCCCTGTGCTCGAGGGCGCAAGCTCGTGATCGACCCGCTCGAACCCGAGTGGAATGGAACCACGAGCGAGGCGAGGGCGCGGAGGCCGAGGCGAGGGGGGAGCGCGCGCGGCCGATATCGATCGCCGGATCCTATCGGCCGCGCGCGCCCCCCCTCGCCCGGCATCCGCGGCCGCAGCCGTCGATCACACCTAGTCGGGGTCCCAGCCGGGGGGCAGCGAGAGGCCGGGCGCCGCGCGCACGCGGGCGAACGCGGGGTCGCTCGAGAAGCGGTAGATCGAGTCGTGCGCGCGCGGGTCTTCGGCCATCTCGGCCAGCGCGGCCGCGGCCGCCGCCGCGTCGCCCTGCGCCGCCGCCAGGCGGGCGCGCAGGAGGGACACGAGGTCGATCCGACCCGCCGCCGCCTCGGCGACGACGAGGGCGGCGCGGGCCTCGACGAGGTCGCCCGCGTCGATCAGGCACCAGGCGAGGAGCAGCGCGGGGCCCGGCGCGCACGGCGCCAGGGCCGCCGCGGCGGCGGCCTGGTCGGCCGCGGCGTGGGCCAGAGAGGCGCGCGCCGCGGCGTCGCCGACCTCGGCGCGGTGCGCCCCGCTCGCCAGGTGCGCCGCCCGCGCCAGGAGCGGGGCCGCGTCGTGCGGCGCCGCGCGGGCGGCCTCGGCCAGCCCCTCCTCGACGACCTCCTGCCGCTGCAGCGGGTTCCACCCGTGCGAGTGCGCGACCATGAGGAACCAGCGCGGGGTCAGCCGGGCGACGAGCAGGTGGCGGCCGAAGGTGAGCAGGGCCTCGCGCTGGTCGCTGACGTGCAGCGCCAGCATCGCCCGGAACGACCAGTACTCGCCGTCCCGGGGCAGGTCGCGCCAGCGCCGCTCGAGGCCCGCGAGGTCGCCCTCGCGCCAGACCTCGTCGCGCAGCAGGGCGATCGACGCCTGCGCCTCCTGCAGCGCCGCGAGGCGCGCCTGCGTCCGAGCCTCGCCGGCCGCGTCGCGCCGCCCCGTCGCCACCTGCAGCGCCAGCCCGAGGAGCGGCGGGTGACACGACTCGGCCTCGAGGACCGGCTCGAGGAGCGTCCAGGCCCCGGCCGTGTCGCCAGCGCCCGCGCGGATGACCGCCAGGACGCCGCGCGCGTCGTGAAACGTGGGGTCGGCCGCGTGCAGGACGGTCGCGTCCTCGACCATGACCGCGTCCTTCGCGCCCTGCGCGAAGCGCCGGTCGAAGCGCTGCCGCCGCACGGCCAGCACGCCCGGCCAGCGCTCGATCGCCCGCGCC
>JAHBXY010000158.1 GCA_019636275.1 Planctomycetota bacterium
CGTCGACGGCGGCGGCCGCGTCGGGCAGCCCGGCGAAGAGGAGGAGGCCGGTGAGGCGCGCCGGCGGCTCGGGGACCGTGCGCAGGACCGCCTCGGCGATGAAGCCGAGCGTGCCCTCGGAGCCGATCAGCAGGTGGGCGAGGACGTCGGCCGGCGCGTCGAAGTCGAGCAGCGCGTCGAGCGCGTAGCCGGTGGTGTTCTTGATCGCGCGCCCGGCGCGCACGCGCGCGACGAGGTCGGGCCGCGCGAGCAGCCCGCGGCGAAGGTCGATGAGGCCGCGGCACAGGTCGGGCGCCGCGCGCTCGAGCCGCGCCGGGTCGGCCGTGTCGACGACGAGCCCCGAGGCCAGGACGACCGTGAGCGACTCGAGCGTGCGGTAGGCGTTCTCGGCCGTCCCGCAGCACATGCCGCTCGAGTTGTTGGCCAGGATCCCGCCCAGCATGCAGGCGTCGATCGAGGCCGGGTCCGGGCCGATGCGCCGGCCGAAGGGCCGCAGGAGCGCGTTGACGTGGCCGCCGACGACGCCCGGCTCGACGCGCACGCGGCCGCCGCCGGGCGCGACCTCGACGCGCCGCCAGCCGCGCGACACGTCGACGACGACGCCCGGGCCGACCGCCTGCCCCGAGAGGCTCGTGCCGGCCGCGCGGAAGGTCACCGGCGCCCGCTGCGCGCGCGCCACGTCGAGGACGCGGCGCACGTCGTCGACGTCGTGCGGCGCGACGACCGCCCGCGGCACGATCCGGTAGACGCTCGCGTCGGAGGCGCAGGCGGCCAGGTCGATCGGGCGCGCGCGCACGCGCCCCGGCGGCAGGGCGGCCTCGAGCGCGGCGACGAGGGAGGCGCCGGGCCGCCTCACGTCATGGGAGGAGCCGGAGCTCATCCGATTGCTTGACCTCCGTCCGCATCTGGACCGTCATTGACGGATCGTCTCTCACGGTGGCTACGTACGAGTGGGAGACGACGGAACGCGTTCGGACGCCATCCTGCAAGAGCTCGATGACGGCCTCCGCGCTGAACTCGACCAGATGGACGTCGACCAGGTCCTCTATGTCAGGGAGGGTCGTGGCATGAAAGGTCGCGACGACGCGCAATCGATCCTGGGCCGGGTCGGGGAAGAGGGTCACGGCCACCGTGTCGCGGACGACCACCTCCGGCCTGACTCCGAAGACCGCGTGGATGATCCCTGGGCGAACAGCCTCATCGACCTCTTGCTGGAGCATCAAGCCTCGGATGGCGCGCTTCCAGTTCTCCAGGTTCCTTGGCCGCTCCGTCTCCATCAGTTGCTTCAGGGCGGAGGCTTCAGGGGGCAGGCGGACCCGGGTCGCCGAGCCGATGTACTGGACTCCAACGACCTTCCCCGACATGTCGACGCGTCTGCCGTTCGAGGCGTAGAAGCTGCCGGGCGAGAAGCGTCGCTCCGCCGTGACGACCCTCGAGGAGCGCTCGACCTCGATTTCGCGGTACTCCAGCGCGTACTCGACCGCTCCCGACCCCGTCCGGACCACCCGGTCACCTTGAACCACCGAGAACGACTGCGCCTGCTCGAGGGTGGCTCGGACCACCCGCGCCGGCGACGCCTCCGCCTCGCCCGTCTCCGATCGCGCCGCTGCGGCGAGGAACGCGAGGAGTGCCACTGTGGCCAGAGGTCGTGTCACCTGCCCTCCTCTCCAGGGAGCTCAGTGAGGGGAGCGAGTCCGTCGCTGGAGGCAGACGTCGGTCGGTCCTGCAAGCGGCCACGCAAGCCTAGCAGATCCGCTTCGTCCCCGCGGGCTCCTGACGAGAGCGTGACCCCACGGCCGCAGAACTGCAGGGTCAGCGCGCCGCGCGGAGGATCGCGTCGAGGCGGGCCGGGTCGACGGGCTTGACCAGGTGGTGGTCGAAGCCGGCCTCGAGCGAGCGGCGCCGGTCGGAGGCCTGGCCGTAGCCGGTCACGGCCACGAGCAGGGGCTGCGCGCGGTCCGCCTGGCCGCGCACGCGCGCGGCGACCTCGTAGCCGTCGAGGCCGGGCAGGCCGATGTCGAGGAGCAGCACGTCGGGGTGGAACGAGCCCACCTCGGCCAGGGCGGAGAGCCCGTCGCGGGCCACGCGCACCTGGTGCCCGTGCTGGCGCAGGAGGTCGCAGAGGAGGTCGGCGGCGTCGGCGTTGTCGTCGACGACGAGCACGCGGCGCGCGCCGTCGTGCGGCGTCGCCGAGTCGGGGGCCGCCGGCGCCAGGGGCTCGACGACCTCGCCCGCGGCCAGCAGGGGCAGGCGCACGACGAACTCGCTCCCCCGCCCCGGGCCCTCGCTCGTGGCCTGGATCTGGCCGCCGTGCATCTCGACCAGGCGGCGCGCCAGCGTCAGGCCGATCCCCAGCCCGCCCTCCGAGCGGTCGAGCGTGCGGTCGGCCTGGACGAACAGGTCGAAGACCCGGTCGAGCAGCGCGCGCGGGATCCCCACGCCGTCGTCCCTGATGCGCACGAGGGCCTCGTGGCCGGCGCGCTCGGCGACGAGCTCGATGTGCCCGCCTGGCGGCGTGTACTTGGCCGCGTTGTGCAGCAGGTTGGAGAGGACCTGCCCCAGCCGCACGGGGTCGGCGCGGAGGCGCAGCGGCGTCGAGGGGAGCTCGACCCGCAGCGCCTGGTCGCGGGCGGCGGTCAGGTGGCGCACCGACTCGACGGCGCGGTCGACGACCTCGGCGAGGTCCACCTCGCGCGGCGCGAGGCGGATCTTGCCGCGCGTGATGCGCGAGACCTCGAGCAGGTCGTCGACGATCCGCGTGAGCTGCTCGGTCTGCCGGGCGACCACGTCGCGCGCGCGCCGGCGCCGGGCGGGGTCGTCGCCCTCGAGCAGGTCGAGCGCCAGGCGGATCGGCGCCAAGGGGTTACGCAGCTCGTGCGCGAGCATGCTCAGGAACTCGTCCTTGCGCCGGTCGGCCTCGCGCAGGGCCTCCTCGGCGCGCACGCGGTCGTCGATGTCCGTCGCGGTGCCGAGCCAGCGCGTGACCCGCCCCCGCTCGTCGTGCGCGGGCAGGGCGCGGCTCAGGAACCAGCGGTAGGTGCCGTCCGCGGCGCGGATGCGGTGGACGACCTCGTAGGAGGAGCCGCAGGCGACCGAGCGCCGCCAGGCCGCCGCCGTGCGCTCCGCGTCGTCGGGGTGGACGACCTCACGCCAGCCGGCGCCGTGCCCCCGGCCCAGCTCGAGGCCCGTGAGCTCGCCCCAGCGCGGGTTGTGGTAGTCGACCAGGCCGGCCGCGTCGGCCGTCCACACCACCTGCGGCATCACCTCGGCGAGCTGGCGGAAGCGCCCCTCGCTCTCGCGCAGGGCCGCGGCGGCGCGCGCCTGCTCGGCGGCGCTGCGCTGGCTCGCCGCCAGCGCGCCGCGCACGCGGCCGCCGAGCGCGCTGACGAAGGCGCCGATGGCCACGAAGGTGAGCGCCGTGATCTGCAGCTCGGGCCGGTCCGGGACGAGCGCGCCGCGCGGAGACACGAACAGGAGGTCGGCCGCGAGGGCCGAGGCCAGCGTCGTGACCAGGCCGGCGGCGGTCCCGCCCAGCCGGGCGGCGAGCGCCACGGCGAGCACGAAGAGCAGGAACGGCGCCTCAGACCCCAGCCACGGGTCGAGGACCGCGCGGGCGGCGCAGAACACGCCCGCGCTGGCCAGCGGGAGGGCGAGGAGGCGCCACGCGGGCGCGGCGGGTTCGCGGACCTGGAGCCTTGGGATCGCTGCCATCACTCGCCCGGGCGAGCGCTCGGCTCACCGCACGTGGATCGACGCCTCGCTGCGTCGTAGGCACGAGCGTACCCCGGCCGTGCAGCGCGTGGGCTGCGGCGTCAGGCCGCGTCGTCGGAGGGCGCGGGGGCCACGCGGCGCGGATCGGCGCAGACGCGCTCCAGCGCCTGGGCGAAGGCCAGGGCCGACGCCGGGCGCAGGCCGGGGTCGCGCGCGAGCGCCGCGCGGCAGGCGGCCTCGAGCGAGGGCGAGACGGGCACGTGGCGGCCGAGCAGCGGGGCCGGCCCGTGGAGGATGTGTCGCAGGGCGACGACGGGCGGCCCCTGGTGCGGCGGGCGGCCGGTGACCAGCGTGAAGAGGATCGCGCCCAGGGCGTAGACGTCGGTGCGCGCGTCCACGGGGCCGCCCTGGACCTGCTCGGGCGACATGTAGGAGACCGTGCCCAGGATCTCGCCCGGGCCGGTGAGGCCGCGCTGGGCGCGCAGGTCCTTGGCGAGGCCGAGGTCGAGGACCACCGGCCCGCGCGTCGGGTGGAGGACGACGTTGGCCGGCTTGAGGTCGCGGTGCACGATCCCGCGCTCGTGCAGGACGTCGAGCGCGCGGGCGAGGCGCGCGACGACGCAGGCGGCGTCGCGCGGCGCGAGCGGCCCCTGCTGCGCGAGGACGTCCGCCAGCGTGGGGCCGGTGGCGACCTCCATCGTGTAGTAGGGCCGGCCCTCGTGCTCGCCCTGCTCGAAGGCGCGCACGAACGCGGGGTGCGCGAGGCCGAGGGCCAGCGTGGCCTCCTGCCGCAGGCGGTCGGCGCGCCGGTCGTCCGTGGTCGGCCGCAGGAGCTTGAGCGCGACCTGGCCCCCGTCGATCGGGTCGTGGGCGCGGTAGACGGTCGCCATGCCGCCCCGCCCCAGGACGCCGAGGATGCGGAAGCGGCCGATGCGCTCGGGCGGCGGCTCGTCCTGCGGGGCGTCCGGGGCGGAGTCGAGCTCGACCGTGCCGCCCGACGCCGGCGGGTCGGCGTCGACGAGCGACGAGTCGATCGGGCGGAAGCGCTGCGACGCGCGCGTGGGCTCGTGCGCGCGGTCCGGCAGGCCCCGATGCGACGACGACGGGCGACGACTCATGGCGCGTTCGGCTCCCTCTCGCTCCGACCCGGGTCGAAGCGTAGAACGCGAGACACGCGGATGCGAGCGGGTCGCGAACTGCTGCAAGGCGCGTCAGTTCAGGTGCTTGCGGCGTCCGTGCGCCGGGCTGGCGCACTGCTCCGGACTGGCTCAGGCGAGGTGGCGCACGCGAACGGAAGGCGAATCGCCCGCGAGCCGTCGCGCGACCGGGCGGACGGTCGCCGCGAGCAGGAGCGCCAGCGCCGCGCCGCCCGCCACGTAGGCGGGGAGCACGCGGGCCAGCGCGGGGGCGTCGAGGTCGGCCTCGCCGCGGACGGCGAGCGCGGCAAGGGTCAGCGAGCCGGAGAAGGCCAGCATGCCCAGGAGGCCCTGCGCGGAGAGGTAGGTGGCGCGGAGGCCGGCGTCGAGGCGCGGGTGGACGACGGCGCCGAGGACGGGGCTCGCGAGCGCCTCGGGGACCATGCGCAGGGCCAGGAGGGCCACGACGAACGGGTGCGGGCCGAGGGACATCGCAGCGACGAGCGCGCCCTGGGCCACGAGCGCCAGGAGGAGCGTCGCCGGTCCGCCGAGGCGCCGCAGGAGCGCCACGCCGAACGGCAGGGCCAGGCCGCCCAGGAGCATGGTCGCGGCGACGACCACGCCGGCCGCCGCCGGGGTGGCGGCGTCGACCTCGAACGGACGGAGGACGGCCTGCAGGTAGGGCTGGAGGAACGCGTAGGGCACGTGGTTGAGCACGGTCAGCCCGACCCACAGCGCCAGGACCCACAGGAGCACGGGGTCGCGGACGGCGCGGACGACGCGCAGGGCCTGGCCGAGGGGGCGCGCGGCGTCGCGCGCGCCGGGCGGCTCGCGCAGGGCGGCGGCGGCGGCCAGGGCCCCCAGGGCGGCGAGGCAGGTGAGCAGGTAGGGGAGGCGATCGTCGATGGACGCGAGGAGGCCGCCCGCGAGGGCCGAGGCGCCGAGGCCCACGAGGAGCAGGCGGCGGGCGGCGGCGTCGCGGGCGGCGAACTCCCCCTCGCGGCCGAGGGCGGCGAGGGTCTCCCAGAGGAGGGCCACGTCGCTGCCCGAGTTGAACGCCGCCGCCGCGCCGAGGAGCGCCTGGCCGGCGAGGAGCGCCGGGAGTCCGTCGCCGAGCGCGATCACGCCGGCGCCGAGCGCGGACGCGCCGGCGGAGAGGAGCAGCGTGAAGCGTCGGCCCACGGCGTCGGCCAGGTAGCCGGACGGGACCTCGAGGAGCACGCACGAGAGGTCGTAGGCGGCGACGAGCAGGAGCGCCTCGTCGGGGCGCACGCGGGCGGCGAAGAACAGGAGGAACATGGGCTGCCAGAAGAGGAGCCCGCGCAAGGCCTGGTAGATGGGGTAGCGGCGGAGCGTGCGCTCGAGGTCGTCCACGTGGGCGGCGAGGATCGCACGGGCACGCCCGGAGGTGCGCGCGGATCGCGACGCGGTCCGCGCCGTGGTGGTAGCGTCAGGAGCGATGACCACCGCGCGCAGCCTCCTGATCGGCCTGACGCTCGCGGCGCTCGGCTGCACGCCGGGACCTGCCGCCGCGCCGCCGCCCGACCCCGCGCCCGCCACCGGGAGTGACGAGATGACCCCCTCCGGCACCGGCTTCGACCTGTCCCCGCCCTCGCCCGCGCAGCGCCAGACGCTCGAGGCCGCCCTCGACGACGAGGCGCGGAAGGTGCTCCTCGACCACGGGACCGAGCGGCCGTTCTGCGGCGCGTTCGTGGCCCAGAAGGAGCCTGGCGTCTACTGCTGTCGGCTGTGCGGGCTGCCGCTGTTCCGCGCCGGGACGAAGTTCGACAGCGGGACCGGCTGGCCCAGCTTCACCACGCCGTTCGACGCCACGCACATGAAGGAGGTGCGGGACACCTCCTACGGCATGATCCGCACCGAGGTCCGCTGCGCGCGCTGCGACGGCCACCAGGGCCACGTGTTCGACGACGGCCCGCCGCCCACCGGGCTGCGCTACTGCATCAACTCGGTGTCGCTCGACTTCGTCCCCGTGGGGAAGCCGCTGCCCGACAAGCTCGGGCGCGGCGAGGGCAAGACGGAGTGAGGGCGCTCGCCGGGCTGGCGCTGCTCGCGCTCGCGGGGTGCGCGGCGCCCGAGCCGGTGGAGGTGGGCCCGGACGAGCCGGGGCCGCGCGACCTGCTGATCATCAACGCGCGGTTCGTCGGCCTCGAGGATGACGCGCTCCTCGTGAGCAGCCAACCGTCCTCGTTCAGGGCGGACGCGGGCACGCTCGCTCCCCGGCGCGTCGCGCCCGGAGAGTGGCGATACGGCGGCCTCCGGTCCGTCGTGGCGATCGGCGTGGAGGACAAGGTGCGCGCCCTCGCAGGTCGCGAGGTCGACGTCGTCGACGCGGAGCGCGGGCTGGTCCTCCCCGGGTTCCACGACGCGCACAGCCACGCGCTCGCCGGCGGCCTCGCCTCCGAGGAGGCCGACCTCACGGGCGCGCGCACGCTGCAGGATGCCCTCGACGCCGTGCGCGCGTGGGCCGAGGCGCACCCCGACGCCCCGTGGGTCGTCGGCCGCGGCTGGTCCTACGACCTCGTCCCCCGGGGCGAGTTCCCGACGCGCGAGATGCTCGACCGCGTCGTGCCCGACCGCCCGGCGCTGCTCGAGGCCTACGACGGCCACTCGTCGTGGGCCAACACGAAGGCGCTCGAGGTCGCCGGCGTCGGGCCCGACACCGAGGACCCCGAGGACGGGCGGATCGTGCGCGAGGCGGACGGCAAGACGCCGCAGGGGACGCTCCTCGAGGGCGCCGCGGCGCTCGTCGGCCGGCACGTGCCGCCGCCCGACCGCGCCACGCAGCTCGCGGCCCTGGAGCGGGCGCTCGACTCCTACCTGCGCCTCGGCGTCACGTCGGTTCAGGCGCTCTGCGGCTCGCTCGACGAGGTGGGCCTCTACGAGGAGCTGCTCGCCCGGGGGCGGCTGCCCGTGCGCGTCGTGCTCGCGCTACCGCTCGAGACGCCGATCGAGCGCGTCGTCGAGGCGCGGGACCGCCTCGCCCGCGAGCGCCCCGACCGACTGCGCCTGGGCTTCCTCAAGGGCTTCCTCGACGGCGTGATCGAGTCGAAGACGGCCTACATGCTCGAGCCCTACGCCGGGACCACGGACGAGCGTGGCGCGCCGCTCTACACGCCCGAGCGACTGACGGAGCTCGTCTCGGCCGCCCACGCGGCTGGCGTGCCGGTGGCCCTGCACGCGGTCGGCGACGGGGCGGTGCGCCTGGCGCTCGACACGTTCGAGGCGGTCGCCGCGGCGCATCCGGAGCAGAAGGTCCGCCACCGGATCGAGCACATCGAGGTCGTCCACCCCGACGACCTGCCGCGCTTCCGGGCGCTCGACGTCGTCGCCTCCATGCAGCCGTACCACGCCGTCCCTTCGGACAGTCCCGACCCCGACGACGTGTGGTCGGCCAACCTCGGCCCCGAGCGCCTGACCCGGGCCTTCGCCTGGCGGGCCCTGCTCGACGCCGGGGCGCCCCTGGCCTTCGGGTCCGACTGGCCGGTGTTCACGCACGAGCCTCTGCGCGGCCTGGCGGTCGCCGCGACCCGCAAGAACGAGCGCGGCCTGCCCGCCGACGGCTGGCAGGCGCACCAGGCGATCACGGTCGCGGAGGCCCTGCGCGCCTACACCGAGGGCGGCGCGTACGCGGTCGGCGACGAGGGTCGGCTGGGCGCCCTGCGCCCCGGCGCGCGCGCCGACCTGGTCATCCTCTCGCGCGACGTGCGCCCGGAGGACCCGCCCACGCTGTGGACCGGCACGGCGCGCGTCGTGATCGTCGACGGCCGGGTCGTCGTCGGCCCGTAGGGTCAGGCGCGTCTCATCCGCTCGGCGTCCCGCGGCAGCCCTCGGCGGCACCTCGCGTGCGGGGTCGCAGGTCAGGAGGAGACACCGTGGCCACCGACCCGAAGAACGTCCGCGACCTGCTGCAGGGCTTCGACACGGCCATGCTCGTGACGCACCTGCCGAGCGGCCACCTGCGCGCGCGGCCCATGGCGATCGCCAAGAAGGGCGACCAGGGCGACCTCTGGTTCGCGACGCGCGTCGACTCGCCGAAGGTGGAGGAGATCGAGGGCGACCACGACGTCAACGTGACCATGCAGGAGGGCGAGCGCTTCCTCTCGCTCTCCGGCGTCGCGCAGGTCGTCGTCGACCGCGAGGCCCTGGACCGCCTGTGGGACGAGGCCTGGCGGGCGTGGTTCCCCGAGGGCAAGGACTCCGAGCGCCTGGCCCTGATCCACGTCACGCCGCACGAGGCCGAGTACTGGGAGCACGCCGGCCGCGACAAGGTGCGCCTGCACTTCGAGCCGGGCATGCCGTTGGAGCGGCGGGGCGTCGCGGGCGAGGAGAAGAAGGGCAGCGCGTAGCCTCGCCGCCGTCCTGGCTCGGATCATTCATGACCGCGTGACGACATCCGCACCGCACCTGCACGGAACCCTGAACAATCCTCGCCAGGCCGTCGGCCACCGTGGCGAGACCGGCCCGGGGTTCGCCGAGCCCCTCGCTCGGGCACCGCCCGGATCATGCACTCTCTTGGCTCGACTTCACGCGACGTGACGACCTCCACTCGTGCATGATCCAGGCTAGCCCGGCGCGCGTCAGGCCCCGGCCGGCGCCGGTCCGTCGAGGGCGCGCCACAGGGCCAGGGCGGCGAGGCTGCGGTAGGGCCGCCAGCGCTCGCCGTGCGCGAGCAGCGCGCGCGGGTGCGGGAGGTCGTCGAGGCCGTAGACGAGGGCGAAGCCCTTGCGCACGCCGTAGTCGGTCGCGGGGAGGACGTCGGGGCGGCCGAGCTTGAAGATCAGGAGCATCTCGACGGTCCAGCGCCCGACGCCGCGGATCGTCGTCAGGCGCTCGACCAGCGCCTCGTCGTCGAGGCGCCCGATCGCGCGCCCCGACGGGATCGTGCCGTCGAGCGCGGCCGCGGCGATCGCCTTCACGGCGGCGACCTTCGGCCGCGAGAGGCCGGCGGCGCGCAGGACGTCGTCGGGCGTCGCGAGCAGGTCCTCGGGTCGGGGGAAGCGCCGGCCCGGGAACAGTGCCTTCACCCGGCCGAGGATCGTCTGCGCCGCGCGCCCCGTGAGCTGCTGGTAGGCCACCGCCGTCACGAGCGAGCGGAACGGGGTCTCGGTGCGGTCGGGCTCGATCGCCAGCGGGCCCAGCCGGGCGAGGAGTCGCCCGAGGACCTCGTCCCGGCGGGCGAGGGCGCGTGTGGCCTGTCGGCTCATGGCCACGATCTTCGCCGGAGGCCGCCGGCGTGCCATCCTGTCCGCATGGACGAGCGCCTGCGCGACCTGGAGCGCGCCGCCCGCGCGCGGCCCGACGACCGCGCCGCGGCCTGGGCCCTCGTCCGGGCGCTCGAGCAGGCGGGCGACCGCACGGGCGCCTGGCGGAGCCTGTGCGCGCTGGCCCGCGCCGGCGACGACGCCGCCTGGGACGCGCTCGACCGCCGGCCGGCCGGCCTGCGCCGGACGCCCGAGGTCGTGGCCGAGGCGCGCTGGCCCCGCGAGGCCCTGCCGGCGCACGGGGCGGCGCTCGAGGACGCGCTGGTGCTGTTCGACGGGCTCGACGTGGTGGCGCTGGCGCCGCTCGACCTCGCCGAGCGGTGGCGGGTCCGCGTGCGCAGCTCCCAAGCCACGCTGCCGGCCCTCTGCGGCCCGGTCGTCGGGTGCGTCGGTCGGCGGCTCGGGCGCGGTCCCGAGCTCGTCGTGATCGACGGCGCCGGCGGGCGAGTCGTCGGTCGATCGCGGCTGGGGCACCGCGGGGCCGAGGACATGGGCATCTCGGCGACCGCCGACCGCCTCGTCGCCCGGACCCGCGACGGCGGCGGCGGCTCCGCCACCGCGCACGTCTTCGACGCGCTCGAGGTCGAGGCCCCGCTGGCGGAGGACACGATCGTCCTTCCTGCCTCGCCGGGCCGCGGGGCGCGCGGGCGCCTGATCAGCCGCTTCGGCCAGGTGCTCACGGCGCGCCCGCTCGAGGGGGGCGACCCGCTGTGGACGGCCAACGGCAGCGTGCTCCACGCGGACGATCGCGGGCTCCTCGTGGCGCGGAGCGGTCCGGCGGCGCCGGAAGACCACGCCGTCGAGCTCGACCTCGCGAGCGGGCGGCCTCGCTGGGTCCGCGCGCGGGAGGCCGGCGCGGGGCCGGCGCTCCTGACCCGCGAAGTGGCGGTCCTCGCGGCCGAGCGGGACGGCCTCTCCCTCGTCGCCCTCGACCGCGCCGACGGCGCCGAGCGCTGGCGCCAGACCGCGGGCAGCGGCCGCTGCAGCGTGCACGACGTCGTCGCCGCGCGCGACGTGGTCTACGTGGTCGCGGCCTTCACGGCCGACGAGCGCCGCTTCGAGGCGTTCGTGCTCGGCTTCGACCTCGCCACGGGCGAGCCACTCTTCCGCCACCGCCTCGCCGACGAGCACGCGGCGCCGCGCCTGGCGCTCGTGGCCCTGGAGAAGGCGGTCGCCGTCATCGCGAGCCGCCGCGACGGCACGACCGTCACGCGCCTGGCGTGATCAGGCCGCCTGCAGCAGCGGCAGCGTGCGCGTCACCTCGCGCTCGGCCCCGGCGAGCTCGCCGGCCGCGCCCTCGACGTCGCCGCGGCGCGCGGCCTCCTCCAGGCGCCCCGCCGCGGCGGCGATCGCCATGGCGCCGCAGTTGCCGGCCGAGCCCTTGAGCTCGTGGGCGGCGCGGGCCAGGCGGTGCATGTCGCCCGCGGCGCGCGCCGCGCGCAGCTCGCGCAGGAGCCGCTCGATGTCCTGCAGCAGGAGGTCGAGCGTCTCGCGCAGGAGGTCGGCGTCGCCCTCGACCCGCTCCAGCGCCGCGTGCCGGTCGAAGGGCGCCGCCTCGACCGACGCGGCGGCCTCGCTGGCGCCTGCCCGGGCGAGGACCGCCTCGAGGTCTGCGATGCGCACGGGCTTCGGCAGGACGTCGGTCATGCCGGCCGCCAGGCAGCGCGCGCGCGCCTCGGGGCCGTCGCTGGCCGTCAGGCTCACGATCGGCAGCCCCGCGCTCGCCCGCGGGTGCGCCCTCACGGCCCGCGCCAGCTCCTCGCCGCCCATCCGCGGCATGGCGCCGTCGACGAGCAGCAGGTCGTAGCCGTCGGGCGCGGCCGCGAAGCGCTCGAAGGCCTCGGCGCCGTCGCACGCGACCGTCACCCGGTGCCCCCAGCGCTCGAGGAGGCCCGTCACGAGCCGGCGGTTGACCGGGCTGTCGTCGGCCACGAGCACGCGCAGCCGGCGCGTCGTCGGGGGCCGGGCGGCGATCGCCTCGAGCGCCTCGACCACGCCCGCCGCCGACGGCCGCTCGGCCGAGTCCTTGGCGAGCATGCGCAGCACCAGCGCCTCGAAGCGCGGGCTCACGACGACCCCGCGCTCCGACGGCGCGACCGGCGGCTCGGTCAGGTGCGCCCGCAGGAGCCGCGAGACCGTCCGGGCCTCGAACACGCGCGCGCCGCACACGAGCTCGTAGAGGATGCAGCCGAGCGAGTAGACGTCCGTCCGCCCGTCGACGCGCTCGCCGGCCGCCTGCTCGGGCGACATGTAGTAGGGCGTGCCCACGACGGTGCCGAGGCCCGTGACGTCGCTCGGCCGCTCGTCGTGCAGGACCTTGGCCAGCCCGAAGTCGCACACCCGCACGCGGTCCTCGGCCTCGACGAGGACGTTCTCCGGCTTGAGGTCGCGGTGCACGACGCCGGCCTCGTGCGCGGCCACGAGCGCCAGCGCCATCTGCCGCCCGAGCCGCACGACGCGCGCCTCGTCGAGGCGCCCGCCGGCCCCGCGCGCCAGCTCGGCCAGGCTGCGGCCCGACGACAGGTCCATCGTGAGGTAGGGGAGGTCCTCCTTGGTCACGCCGCACTCGCGCACGGGGATGACGTTCGGGTGCACGACCTTCAGCATGACCCGCGCCTCGCGCACGAAGCGCTCCCGGAAGCCTTGCCGCGCCACGTGGTTGGGGTGGATCACCTTGAGCGCCACGAGCTCGCCCACGAGCAGGTGCCGCGCGCGGTAGATCGTGCCCATGCCGCCGCGGCCGACGACGTCGAGGACCTCGTACTTGCCGTCGACGACGCGCCCGAGGAGCGGGTCGCGCTCCGCCGGGCGCGGGGCCACCTGGCCTCGCTCGCGCCGCTGCTCGTCCTCGACCTGGCTCACGCAGGCGAGGATCGCCTCGGGCGTGAGCGGCCGGTCGAGCGTCCGGTCGGCGCCGGCGGCGCGGGCGGCCACGATGTCGGAGGCAGCCGCCGACCCGCCGCGGGTGAGGACGACGATCCGCGGCCGCGGCAGGCGCGCCGCGAGCGCCTGGCAGGCGCTCAGGGCGTCCTGCCCGGGGAGGGCCGCGTCCAGGAAGGCGAGCTGCGGCGAGCCGCTCCCCTGCACCGCGTCGAGCGCGTCGCGCCCGGAGCGGCAGCCGATCACCTCGTGCCCGGCCCGGCCGAGCGTGGACTGGAGCAGCAGCCGGGTGACCGGCTCGCTGCAGGCGACGAGCAGCTTCACGCGCCATTCCTCCCCGTGATCACCGCCGTCGCGGCGAGCGACGGCTCCTCGACCGAGCGCAGGCGCTCGGCCTCGTCGGCCACCGCGCGCCCGGCCTCGCCGGTCGCCGCGCCCCCACGCAGCGCCGTCGCGAGGTCGGCCACGCGGCCGGCCAGGCGCCGCGCGCCCAGGCTCTCGGCCCCCGTGAGCAGGCCCTGGAGGCGCTCGAGCACCTCGTCGTGCGCCGCCGGCGCGCCCAGGCGCGCCAGCGCGGCGGCGGTCTCGTCGGCGAGCGCCTCGGCCATGGCCGTGACCAGCCCGGCGTCGCCGCCGGTCATCGTCAGGGCGGCCTCCCAATCGAGCAGGGCGGCGACCTCCTCGACCGGCGCCGGCGCGGCCAGCGCCCCCCCGGTCGTGGCGAGCACCCGCTCGATCGCCGCCTCGAGGGCCTCCGGCGCGATCGGCTTGGAGACGTAGCCGTCCATGCCGGCCGCGTAGCAGCGCTCCGCGTCCCCCGTGAGGGCGTGCGCCGTGAGGGCCACGATCGGCAGCCGCGTCGCGCCGCTGCGCTCGCGCGCCCGGATCGTCGCCGTCGCCTGCCAGCCGTCCATGACCGGCATCTGGCAGTCCATGAGCACGAGGTCGTAGCCGCCGCCGCCCGCCGCCTCGACCGCCGCCTCGCCGTTGCCGACGACGGTCACGGTGTGCCCGCGCTTCTCCAGGAAGCGCACGACGATCCGCTGGTTGACGAAGTTGTCCTCGGCCAGGAGCACGCGGAGCGCGCGGCTCGGGGCCCGCGGCGCGGCCGGGGCCGGCGCCGCCGTGGCCTTCTTGTGCGTGGCCGACGACGCGCCGACCGCGCGCTGCAGCGTCGACACGAGCTCGCTCGGGCGGCAGGGCTTGAGCAGCCGGGCAAAGATCCGCAGCTCGCGGGCCCGCGCCGCCTCGCCCATGGCGTCGGACGACGACAGGACGACGATCGCCGAGGTCGCGTGGCCGGGCAGGACGCGCAGCCGCTCGGCGAGCGTGTAGCCGTCCATGCCGGGCATCTGCACGTCGAGGACGATCGCCCGGTAGGGCCGCCCCTGCGCCTCCGCGCGCAGGGCCATGTCCAGCGCCTCGACGCTGCCTGGGGCCAGCGTCGGGTGCATGCCCTGGAGCCGGAGCACCTCGTCGAGGAAGCGGCGGTTCGTGGCGTTGTCGTCGACGACCAGGACCTCGAGGTCGCGCAGGCTCGCCGGCGGCGCCACCTCCTGCGCCGCGGTCGTGGCGCGGCGCAGGCGCGCCGTGAAGCGGAACAGGCTCCCGCGGCCCGGCGCGCTCTCGACCTCGATCGCGCCGCCCATGAGGCGCACCAGCCGCTGCGAGATCGACAGGCCCAGGCCCGAGCCGCCGAAGCGGCGCGTCGTCGACGCGTCCACCTGCGTGAACGGCTGGAAGATCGAGCCGAGCTTCGCGGCCGGGATCCCGATGCCCGTGTCGCTCACGCTCACGGCCAGCTCCACCTGCTCGCCGTCGACCTCGCCCAGCGCGACCTCGACCACGACCTCGCCCTTCTCCGTGAACTTGATCGCGTTGCCGACGAGGTTCGTGAGCACCTGCCGCAGCCGGCCCACGTCGCCGTGCAGGCGCGCCGGGACGGCCGGGTCGACGCGGTAGGCCAGCTCGACGCCCTTGACGTGCGAGCGCACGGCCAGCGCCTTGAGCGTCCCGTCGAGCCCGTCGCGCACGTCGAAGTCGGCCTCGTCCAGCTCGAGCTTGCCCGCCTCGACCTTGGACAGGTCGAGCACGTCGTTGATCACCACCAGCAGCGCGTCGGCCGACTGGCGGACGAGCGAGAGGTACTCCCGCTGCTCGGGCGTGAGCTCCGTGTCGAGCGCCAGCGCCGTCATGCCGATGATGCCGTTCATGGGCGTGCGCACCTCGTGGCTCATGTTGGCCAGGAACTCGGACTTGGCCCGGTTGGCCGCCTCGGCCGCGTCCCGGCTCTCGCGCAGGGCGTCGGCCGTGCGGCAGCGCTGGACGAGGGCGACCACCTGCGCGGCGACGACGTCGATCGTCTGCGCGAGCGGCCGCGCGTCGCGCTGCCGCTCGGTGGTCAGGAGCTCCAGGACGGCGACCACCTCGCCGTCGACGACCACCGGCGCGGCCACGCCCGTGCGCACGCCCACGGCGCCGGCGAAGGCGGCGCGCGGCGCCTGCGTGCGGGAGAGGTCCAGCTCGACCACCGGACCCGTCGCCGCCCACGCCTGGCCCGGGAGGTCCTCGCCGGGGAGGAGCGCCAGGTGGTTCGACGCCGCCGCGAGCACCTCGAAGGCCCGCTCCCGCCGCGAGGCGACCTGCCGGCAGCGCAGCCGCCCGGCCTCGGGCGTCCACCAGGCGGCCTGGGCGAAGCCGTCGATCCGCTCGAGGGCCTCGAGGACGCGCGGCAGGGCCTCGTCGAGGGTCGCCACCATGGCGACCGTCCTGGCCACGGCGTGCTGCGCCGCCTGGAGCGCCTCGGCCTGCCGCCGCTCGGTCACGTCCTCGACGCAGCCGACGAAGCCCCCGCCGGCCATGGGCACGGCCCGCGCCTGGACCCGGCGCACGTCGCCGCCCGCGGCGACCAGGCGGTGCTCGCTGGCGAAGGGCTGGGCCGCCGCCTGCGCGGCTCCCCACTCGGCCGCCACGCGCTCCCGGTCGTCGGGGTGGACGACCTCGGCCCACGCGCGCCCGTGGAGCGCGTCGGCCGGCGCGCCGCCGAGCCGCGTGACCACCTGGTTGACCACCTGCAGGCGACCCTCCGCGTCGGCCTGGAAGACGCCGGTCGGGAGCTCGGCCGAGAGCTGGCGGAAGCGCTGCTCGCTCTGCTCGAGCTCGCGGGTGCGGGCGCGCACGCGCTCCTCGACCTCGGCGTGGGCCGCCTCGAGCTCGGCGCGCTGGCCGGCGATCTCGCGCATCTCGCGCGCGCCGCGCAGGCAGCCCGGGACGAGCACGGCGTCGAGGAAGCCGACCCACGCCGCGTGCTCGACCCAGCGCCAGGGGGTCTCGAGGACGACGCCGAACACCGACCAGGGCATGAACAGGCCGCGCAGGGCGTGGTCGGCGGCGACGACCAACGTGGCGGTGACGAGCACCCTCCAGTCGCGGTACATGGCCAGGAAGGCGATCGAGCCGAACACGTGGAAGTGCGTCTCGATGCGCCCGCCGCTCAGGTGGATGAGCAGGGCCGAGGCGAGCATCTGCATGCCCGCGATGACGTGGCGCGTGAACGCCTCGCCCGGCCGGCGCAGGGCCAGGAAGATCGGCAGGGCCGCGATCGCGCCCCCGAGGACGAGCGCGTCGAGCACGTGGGGGTGGGGCGCGCTGCGCGGCCCCGCCCAGGTGCGGGGGGTCACCACCAGGGCGGCGACGATGCCGGCCACCCACTGCAGGGCCATGAGCGCGGCGAACACCCGGTCGACTCGAGTGGCGACGGCGCGCTGGTGGTCGGCCAGCAGGGCCGCCGCGCGGGCCTCGATGCGGGTGGTGGCGAGGGTCGAGGTCACGCGTCCTCCAGGGGACAACCGAACACGGGGGCGGCCGGGGAGTCGTCGACCGCGTGGCCGTCGATGAGGGTCAGGAGCGCCGCGCGGGCCGGGGTGTCGCCCCGGCGGCCGCGGGCGGGGGTGAGGCCGCCGGCGAAGCGCAGGCGGCCGGCGGCGTCGTAGGCGACCACCGCGCCGGAGGTGCGGGCGCCGAAGCGCGCCGCCTCGCGGCCGTCGGCGTCGACGACCACGGTGACCCCGGCGAGCGCGCGCGCGCGCTCGAGCGCGGCGGCCTCCTCGAAGCCGACCGGCGCGCCGGCCGGGACCACGACGAGGACGTAGGCGCGCGCGGGGCCGCGGGCCGCCCGCAGGAGGTCGTCGAGCGCCTCGAGGCTGACGACGGTGCACGGGCAGCGCGGGTGGACGAGCATGACGAGCGTCACGCCGCCGGGGCGCAGCGTCGTGCCGGTCGGCCAGGCGGCCGGGGGCGCGCCGGGGTCGCCCGGGTGGACGTCGCGGCGCTCGCTCGTGGCGATCAGCGCGACGACCAGGGCGATCCAGGCGAGGGCGCAGGCGATCGTTCTCGAGGGGGTCACGACGCCCCTCCAGGCGAGCCCCGTGCCAGGGGCCAGTCCTGTCGCCGCCAGGGGTTGACGTACGACGCGTCGCGTTCCGCGACGCCTGGACGCGCGTCGTCGTGTTCCTCGCCGTCAGGCGTAAGCCCCCTGGCGCTCGTGGAACGGGGTCAGCCGCGAGACCACCAGGTGGGGGGCCGCGCCCCCCTGCGCCATGCGACCGGTGACGAGGTAGGGCCCGGGCGTGGTCAGGCGAGCGCCCACGGCCGCCATGACGCCCGGGGGCACGACGGCCTCGAGCAGGCCCGTCTCGTCGTCGAGCGTGAGGAACCAGAGCTGCCCGCCGCGGGCGGCGACGCGGTGGCTGGCCGAGAGGACGGCCGCCACGCTCACCCGGCGGCCGGGGAGGTCGGCGGCGCAGGCGAGCGGCACGCACCCCTGGGCCGCCGCCTCGTCGCGCAGGAGCGCCACGGGGTGCGCCGCGACGGAGAGCTCGAGGAAGCGCAGCTCGTCGCGGGCGCGGACCAGCGCGGCGAAGCGCGCCAGGGTGGCCCGATCGGCGGGCGCAGGCGCGGCGGGCGCCGGGAGCTCCGCGGGCACCCCCCCGGGGTCGGGGCGCCCCGGGCCGAGGGCCTCGAGCAGCGCCTCGTGGGCGAAGGGGTAGGTGGCGGGCGTGAGCGGGGCGAGCCGGTCGCAGGCGCCCGAGCGCACCAGCGCCTCGAGCTCGCGCCGCGATGGGCGAACGCGACGGAGCAGGTCGACCACGCCGTCGAACGGCCCGTCGGCCGCGCGCGTCCGCAGGAGCCGCTCGAGCGTGGCCCGGGCCAGGTGCTTCACCAGGCCGAGGCCCACGCGCGCGGCGTCGTCGGCGCGCGTGGACCCGCGCTCGACGGTGCAGGCGGCGGCGGACGCGTTCACGTCGGGGCCGCGCAGGGCGACGCCGCGCCGGACGAGGTCGGCGCCGATCGCCCGCAGGGGGTAGGCGCCGCCGTGGTGCTCGAGCAGCGCGCAAGCGCTCTCGACCGGGAAGCGGACGCGCAGCGCCATGGACATGGCCGCCAGCCGCGCCGTGCTGGCCGCGTGCGCCTGGTTGAACGAGCAGGCCGCGTGGCGCGCCACCGCCGCGAACGCCGCGCGGGCCGTCGCCTCGTCGACCGCGGCGCCGCCGACGAACCCGCGGGCCAGCCGCTCGAGGGCGGCCGGGTCGTCGCGGGCGGCGGCGACGTCGACGCGCAGCCGGTCGGCCGCCGCGCGCGTGAGCCCGCCGAGCCGCGCGAGGACCTCGATGAGCTGCTCCTCGAACAGGAGCACGCCGTGCGTGGGGGCCAGCACGTCGGCCAGGCGGGGGTCGAGCGCCGGCGTCGGCGCCTCGCCGCGGGCGCGGCGCACGAACCGCTCCTTGGCCTGGCCCGCCGCGGCGCCGGGGCGCACGACCGCCAGGACCGCCGTCAGGTCGGCCAGCCGCCGGACGGGGACGCGGGCCAGGACCGCGCGCACGGCCGGGCTCTCCACCTGCGCGCAGCCGATCGTCTCGGCCCGGTCGAGGGCCGCGAGGGCCGCGGGGTCGTCCTCGGGGAGGGCCGCCAGGCCCTCACGGGCGAGGCGCGCCGCCAGCGGGTCGCCCGGGCGGTCCGCCAGGAGCCCGAGCGTCGCCTGGAGCTCGCTCAGCGTGCGGTTGCCGAGGAGGTCCAGCTTCACCAGGCCGACCTGCCCCGCCGCGCGCAGGTCGAGCTGCGCGACGATCCGCCCGCCCGGCGCCCGCTCGAGCGGGACGTGGGCCTCGATCGGCCCGTCGGCGATCGCCACGCCGCCGGGGTGCACGGACAGGTGGCGCGGCAGCCCGATCAGGCGCTCGATCGCCGGCGCGAGCGCGCGGCGCGCCGGGGGGACGAGCCAGGCCGGGACCAGGGGGCAGGACGGGGCGCCGGGGAGCGGCGGCAGGTCGTCCGGCGGGAGCTGACGCGCGTGTCGCTCGACGTCGCGGCGAGGCGCGCCGAGGGCCAGGAGCCCGGCCCGGACGGCCGACCGGCGCTGGAAGGTCTGATACGCGGCCACCATGGCCACGCGCTCCGGCCCGAAGCGCGCGAACACGGCGTCGATCACCTCGTCGCGGCGGTCGGAGGGCAGGTCGAGGTCCACGTCGGGCAGGTCCGGGCGCTCCTCGTGGAGGAGCCGCTCGAAGAGGAGGCCCAGCGCCACCGGGTCGACCTGCGTCACCCCGAGCGCGTGGAGGACGAGCGACCCCGCGGCCGAGCCGCGCGCGGCGACGGGCACGCCGCGCGCGCGGGCGAGGTCGACGACGTCGGCCACCGTCTCCACGTAGGCGCCGAGGCCCGTCGCCTCGAAGACGGCCAGCTCGCGCCGGAGCCGGGCGTCGTAGGCCTCGCCCCGCAGGCGCCCGGCGGCGCGGGCCCGCTCGAGGCCGGCGCGGGCGCGCAGGGCGAGGTCGCCCCGGGGCGCGGGCAGGATCGGGCGGGCGCCCAGCAGGTCGAGCGCGCACGCCTCGGCCAGCCGGCGGGCCTCGGCGAGCGCCTCGGGCGCGTCGGCGAAGGTCCGCTCCACCTCGGCCGGCCGGGGGAGCGGCGCTGCGCGCGGCGGGTCGTCGGCCACGGTCCGGCGGGCGCGGATCGCCCCGAGGAGCGCGTGGAGGTCGCGATCGCCCGGCTCGAGGACGTCCGCGTCCGGGCTGGCGACCAGCGGCGCGCCCAGCCGGGCGGCCGCCGCGCGCAGGACCCCCTCGGCCGCGCGCGGGCCCGGGCGGGCGAGGAGCGCCCGCAAGTCGACGCGGCCGGCCAGGCGCGCGAGCGTCAGCGGGTCGTCGGCCAGGGCCACGACGCCCTCGGTCGGGCCGGCCAGGAGCGAGGCCGCGGGGTCCTCGTCGGCCGGCGCCCGGCCCCGGGCGCCGCGCCGGCG
>JAHBXY010000159.1 GCA_019636275.1 Planctomycetota bacterium
GTCGCGGCGGCGGCGGAGCGCGGCGGCGCGACGTGTCGTTCGGGTCCGGCTTCTTCGGCTCGTTCATCGCGACCGGCGCTCCGTCGAGCGACGGTACCGCACCGCCTCTCGCGCGGCAACGGAGGCGATGACAGCGCGCCGCGAGCGCGCGGTCAGGGGGGACGAACGACGCGCGCGCCGGCCACGAGCACGACGCACGCGTCCGCGCGACGCGCGGCCTCGCCGCGCGCCGCTTGACAACTCGGTCGACTTCTTCGCGGGCGCGAGCGAGGCTCCAGCCGGCTTCCCAGGCCGGCCTCCCCGGGTGCGACTCCCGGCGTCCGCTTGTCGAAGGTCGTGTGGTCGAAGGTCGTGGTCGAGGACCGGGCCGGTCTCCAAAACCAGCCACGCGGGGTGCGACTCCCCGACGGCCTGAACACATGCCTCCGTAGGGGAGCCAAGAGTCCCCGCCAGCCCGTCACGCTGGAGATCGCGGGTGCGAATCCCGCCGGAGGCGTCACGTCCCCCTGGGCGAACCAGCAGAGCCGCCTGCCCGAGGCGCAGGAGTTTCCGGGTGCAACTCCCGGGGGGGACATCTTTGCGGAGTGGAGCAGTCAGGTCAGCTCGGCGGGCTCATAACCCGCAGGTCGCCGGTTCGAATCCGGCCTCCGCGATGCCCTCTCGTCCAACAGCAGGATGCGGCGCTCTGAACGCCGAGATCGGGGTGCGAGTCCTCGGGGGGCAATCGTCGGCTCGAGACGTTCGTGGACCCTTAGCTCAACCAGAAGAGCGCCCGGCTGAAGACCGGAAGGCCCGGGTGCAACTCCCGGAGGGTCTTTGATGGGTGATGCGCTCGCGAGGGGCGGCGCCTCACATGCGGGCCGCTCCGGGCACCAGGCCCGAGCGCCGTCCCCGTCGCTCGCTCTGATCTGACACTGACTCGCTCCCATGGCCTAACAGACAAGGCACCACTCTCCGAAGGTGGTGATCCTGGTGCGACTCCAGGTGGGAGCACTCACGCCCTCATGGCCCAAGAGACAAGGCACCACTCTGCGAAGGTGGGGATCCTGGTGCGACTCCAGGTGAGGGCATTCCCGTCGCTAGCCCGGTAGAGAGCCGGGGCCGGCTGTAACCCGGATGCCCGTCGGGGCCCTGGTGGTGCGACTCCATCGCGGCGGATCGATCGCTTCAATGCTCGGGGACATGGTGACAACGGATCACGCGGCCTTCGCACGGCCGAGTTCCGGGTGCGACTCCCGGTGTCTCCATTCGCGGCCTTAGTTCAATCAGTAGAGCACGAGCCCGCCACGCTCGAGGCGCGGGTGCAATTCCCGCAGGCCGCTTGCCGACGATGAGTGATGCGCTCGCGAGGGGCGGGCGATCGGAGCCAGCGCCTTGGCGCATCGACCGACCGACATGGGGACATGGTGACAACAGGATCACACGGCCCTGGCGTGGCCGAGTTCCGGGTGCAATTCCCGGTGTCTCCAACCAATCGACCCGTAGTAGAGAAGTGAGCACGCCGCCCTGATGAGGCGGAGAGGGTGGAGCGTTACCACCCGGGTCGAACGTCTCGCCGGGGAGGCCGAAGTCGTCGAGGCGCGTGGCTGTGGACCACGTCCTAGCAGGTGCGAGTCCTGCCCCTGGTACTCCGTTCACGAGCTGTGGCGCAGGAGGAGCGCGCTGGTCTGGGGGACCAGAGGTCGTGGGTGCGAATCCCACCAGCTCGATGCCGTCCCCGTGGTTCAACAGCGAGAGCGCCAGCCCGACACGCTGGAGGCGGAGGTGCGACTCCTCCCGGGGGCATGAGATCCGTTCGTCCAGCAGCAGGACACCTCGTTCACATCGAGGAGACGGGGGTGCGACTCCCTCACGGGTCATTCGCCCACGTAGCTCAGGAGCGGAGCACCTCCGTGGTAAGGAGGCGGGCCGGGTGCGACTCCCGGCGTGGGCTTCAGGAGGACGACGTGGATCAGCACCTGCGCGCCGTCGAGCGCCTCTCGCGCACCGGCGCGGCCGACCCGGCCGCGCTGCTCGTCGCGCGCGCCCGCGCGGGCGCGCTGCCGCCCTGGCGGCTCGAGCTGGCCGCGTTCCTCGAGGACGCGGCCGCGCGGCAGGTGGTCGGCGCGCGGGCCCTGGACGCGTCGAAGTACCTCGGCCGCTGGGTCCGCGCCCTGTGCCGCTTCGACCCCGAGGTGGCCGCCCGCGTGGCGGTCTTCGCCCACCAGGCGCTGGCCGGGCTGCCGCTCGACCTCCCGCCCGTCCCGCCGCGGCTGGCGCGCGCGCGCCCGCGCCTCGACCGCGTCCCGGCGTCGTTCGTCGACGTCGTCGAGGCGGCCGAGGTGTGGCTCGACCTCCCGACGGCCGAGAACGCCGCCTGGGTCGTGCGCCTGCAGCAGGCGTACGAGCGCGAGCGCGCGGACGCCTGGCGCGACGACGACGAGGACAGCCACCCGCCCTGCCTCCTGGCCGACGTCGTGCGCGGCCGCGCCGACGAGGTGGCCGAGCCGCTCCTGCGCGCGGCCGTCCGCTGGCGCGCGCCCCGGTTCGGCAAGCACGGCCGCGCCGTGGCCGAGCGGGCCCTGCGCGCGCGCCTCACGAGCGACCTGGTCGCCTGGGCGCTGGGCGCGCGACAGGCCGGGGTCGGCGCCGCGTCAGCCTGACGCGGCGCCGACCCCGGCGACCTTCCCCGACGTCCGTCGAGTGACGGGCCCTCCCTCATGAGGAGGCGCGCGCGGTGCGACTCCGCGCGTCGGGATCTCACGACTGGATCGTCAACCGGAGAAGCCCGCCGGCCTCGTCTCGAAAACGAAGGGTGCCCTCAGGGCATGGGGTGCGAGTCCTCGGCGATCCGCCACGGGGTGTGGCTCAGCCTAGTAGAGCGCTGCGTTCGGGACGCAGAGGCCGTGGGTGCGAATCCCACCACCCCGATCCTCGCTAGCTCAAAGTAGAGCGCCCGGCTGTTAACCGGTTGGTTCCTGGTGCGAGTCCAGGGCGGGGAGTCATGGACGGTGACCCGGACGAGCGCGCCGGGCCGCCCTGCTAAGGCGTGCGCCCCCCGACGAGGGGGTGAGGTGCGAGTCCTCCGCCGTCCGTCCCCGGGGTGTAGCTCAGCCAGGAGAGCGCTGCGTTTGGAACGCAGAGGTCGCGGGTGCGAAGCCCGCCGCCCCGAAACAGGCCGCCCGGGCCACGGGCGCGCGCGAACACGGTCGGGCGAACACGGGTGGAACGCAGCCACACGCGAGGCGAGGTCGCCGAGGACGAGCCGAGGCGGCGCGCGCGCGGGTCGTATCGATCGCCGGATCCCCGGTGGGCCGCCGGAGCGAGCGGGAGGCCCGCGGCTGCGGACGGACGCAAGCGATAGGATCCGCCTGGGCTGCAGCACCGCAGCCGTGGGACGGAGCTCGCGGAGACGGGCCACACCGACGACCCCGCGCGCGCGCCGCATCGGCCGGCATCGGCGGCCGCAGCCGTCGACCACACAAAGGTCCGTGAGCCAAAGAGCGAGGCGCCGAGCTGCAACCTCGGAGAACAGGGTGCGACTCCCTGACGGACCTTCCCGCCCTCGAAGCATGAAGAGCGATGCGCCTGCCTCGTAAGCAGGAGAGCCCGGTGCGACTCCGGGCGGGGGCTTCGATCCACTTGGCGCGCTGGTCCATGCAGTACGACGGGAGACTCTCGATCTCCAGAACGGGGTGCAAGTCCCCGGCGCGTCATCAGGTCCTCTGGCCCGTTCGTCCAGCAGCAGGATGCCGGCCTTTCACACCGGCGACCCGGGTGCGACTCCCGGACGGGTCATCGACGACGAGTCGACGCGCACGCAGGGGCGGCGCCGCACACAGAACGAACACGGGTCCGTAGCTCGAACAGCAGAGCAGCCGGCTCTTAACCGGATGGTTGTGGGTGCAACTCCCACCGGACCCACTCCCCCTTCACGAACCTCACGGTCCGGTAGGCTAACCAGCAACGCCGCCGCGCTCAGAACGCGGAGTTCCGGGTGCAAATCCCGGCTGGACCATCAGAAGTCGACCGAGTTGCGCCGAGCGCCCCCGCGCGTCAGGATCGCCCGCATGGCGATCGTCGTGAGCGAGCGGGCGGTGGTGATCGGCAGCGCCGCGGTCCTGGCCCTCATGGTCGGGTTCGTGGCCTGGCGTCAGGTGACGCGGCCGTCCCGGCCGCCGTCGGTGGCCGCCGCGAAGACGACGCTCGCGCCGGGGTCGATCCACACGATCTCCACGGGCGAGCGCGTCGACCTCGCCGCGCACCTGCCCGAGGCCGGGCTCACCGTCGTCGAGTTCACCGCCGACTGGTGAGGCGCCTGCCGGCAGCTCGGGCCTCAGTTGGAGGCCTGGACCCAGCGACGGACGGACGGCGCGCGGCTCCTGCGGATCGACATCGGCCGCTGGGGCACCCCCGTGGCCGAGCAGTTCGGGATCCGCCGGCTCCCCACGGTGCACGTCTACGAGGGCAAGGCGCTGGTGGCGGGCGACACCCAGGCCGCCCTCGAGCGACTGAGCCGCGAGGAGTGACGGCTGCTACAGTCGCCCGCCGGGAGGCGACCGTCGCCGTGGCCAGGCAGAACGACGCGCCCCCGGGAGGGCCCGCGTGACAGGCTTCGTCCCGCCCCCGGCGGTCGCCCGGGCGCTGCTCCAGCTCCCGCGCCCCCTGCGCGCGCCGCTCCTCGGCCGGCGCGTGGTCGTCGACGGCCAGACGCTCGACCGCCAGACGCAGCTCCTCCTGTGGGCCGAGCGGCGGCTGGCGCTCCCGGGCCTCGGCGGCGGCACGGTCGAGGACGCCCGGGCGCGCTTCCGCCGCACGTCGGTCCTCCTGGCCGCGCCGACGCCGCCCCACACGCGCGCGGAGCTGACCGTCGCCGGCCGCCCGGCGCGCGCCTACGCGCCCCTCGGCGCCGGCCGCCTCCCGGGGCTCGTCTACCTGCACGGCGGCGGCTGGGTCGTGGGCGACCTCGAGTCGCACGACGCGGTGTGCGCCGACCTCGCCGTGCGCGCCGGCTGCCGCGTGGTCGCCGTCGACTACCGGCGCGCGCCCGAGCACCCGTTCCCGGCCGCCGTCGACGACGCCCTGGCGGCGTTCCTCGAGGTCGTCGCCCGCGCCGACGCCCTGGGCCTCGAGCCGACGCGCGTCGGCGTCGGCGGCGACAGCGCCGGCGGCAACCTCTCGGCCGCGGTCGCGCTCCTGTGCCGCGACCGCGGCGGGCCGGCGCCGCGCGTCCAGGCGCTCCTCTACCCGAGCCTCGACCAGACGAGCGCCGCGCCCTCGCACACCCTCTTCGCCCGCGGCTTCCTCCTCACCGAGGACGACATCCGCTGGTTCCGCGCCCACTACCTCGCCTCGCCCGACGACGCGCGCGACCCGCGCGCGTCGCCGCTCCTGGCCGCGGACCTGCGCGGCGTCGCGCCGGCCATCGTCGTGTCGGCCGGGTTCGACCCCCTGCGCGACGAGGCGACCGCCTACGCCGCGCGCCTGCGCGCCGCCGGCGTGCGGGTGGTCGAGCGCTGCGAGCGCGACCTCGTCCACGGCTTCCTCAGCCTGGCCGGCGGGATCGCGGCCGCGCGGCGCGCCGTCGACGCGCTGGCGGCCGACCTGCGGGACGCCCTGTAACTCGCGCCCGGCGCGTGGCAGGATCCCGCCCTTCGCGGCCGACCCCCGGCTCCGTAGGGAGAGCACCGGGGCCGCCGGAAGGGGGGCGGCATGCCGACCGTGACGACGCAGACCTCGACCGAGGACCTCGCGGCCGCCTGCCTCGCGCGCGCCGACGGCGACCCGTCGCACCCGACCGCCGCGGCCGTCGACGCCCTGCTGGCGCAGGCGTGGGCCTGGGGCGCCAGCGACGTGCACGTGTCGCCCGCGCCCGAGGTCTTCGTCGTGCGGTTCCGCCTCGACGGCGTGCTCACCGAGGTGGCGCGCCTGCCGCGGGCGCGCCTGCCGCTGCTGGTGCAGCGGATCAAGGTCCTCGCCGGCCTCCTCACCTACCGCACCGACTGCGCCCAGGACGGGCGCGTGCCGGCCGACGCGGCGCTCGGGCGCGGCGAGCTGCGCGTGTCGGTCGTGCCGACGCTCCACGGCGAGAAGGCCGTCCTGCGCCTCATGGGCGACGCCGCCGGCGGGCCGCGCGCGGTCGACGCGCTCGGCTGGCCCGACGACGCCCGCGCCGCGCTCCGCGAGGGCGTCGCCGGCCGGCAGGGGCTCGTCGTCTTCGCCGGCCCGGCCGGCGCCGGCAAGACGACGGCGATCTACGCGGCGCTGCGCGCGCTCGTGGCCGAGGGGCGCGCCTGCGCGTCGATCGAGGAGCCGGTCGAGGCGGCGCTCGACGGCGTCGACCAGACGCCCGTCGACCGCGCGGCCGGGCTGACGTTCGCGGCGGCGCTGCGGGCGCTCCTGCGCCACGACCCCGAGGTGCTCTTCGTGGGCGAGGTGCGCGACCGCGAGACGGCCGCGATCGCCGTCGAGGCCGGCCTCACGGGGCACCTCGTGCTCACGACCGTCCACGCCGGCTCGGCGGCCGAGGCGGTCGCGCGCCTCCTCGACCTGGGCGTCGAGCCCTTCGCGCTCGGCTCGGCGCTGCGCCGCGTGTTCGCGCAGCGGCTCGTGCGGCGCCGCTGCTGCGAGGCCGGGTGCGAGCGCTGCCGGGGCACCGGCTTCGCCGGGCGCCTCCCGCTGGTCGAGCACCTGGCCCTCGCCGGCGCGCTGCGCGCTGGCGTGCTCGCCGGCCGCAGCGCGGTCGAGCTCGAGGCGGCGGCGCGGGAGGCCGGCCTCGTCACGCTCGCGGCGCGCGGCCAGGCGGCCGTCGACGCCGGGCTGACGACGGCGGCCGAGCTGGCGCGGGCGCTCGGCGCCGACGCCGGCAGGTCGGGCGCGTGACGCGCTTCCGCGCCGAGTGGGTCGACGCGCGCGGCGAGCGCGTCGAGGCCGAGCTGGAGGGCCGCGACCGGACGGCCGTGCTCGACGGGCTCGAGCCGAGCGCGCGCGCCGGCCTGGTCCGCCTGGCGCCCGCAGACGACGAGCTCGCCGGCGGCGCGGACGTCGCGTGGGCCAGACGCGCGCTGGCCGGTCTGCGCCAGGGCGTCCCGCTCGGCCCAGCTGCGCCACCTCGCCGGCGCGGGCGAAGGCGCCGTCGCCCGCGAGTCGCGCGGGCCGCGGCCGCCGCCGACGAGGGAGCCACGCTGGCCGCCGTCCTCGAGCGCGGGCCGCTCGGGCCGGCGCTGGCCTAACCCCCTCGCGTGCGCGGCATCTTTCCGAGGCCGGCGACGGGCGTCGCGCCTGCCCGACCTGCTGCTCGAGGCCTCGCGCCTGGCCTCGCGCCTGGCCGCGGCGCGCCGCCGCGCCCTCGACGCGCTGGCCTACCCGGCGCTCGTCGCGGCCGGCGCCGTCGTCACGCTCGCGGGCGTGGCCACGATCGCCGGCGCCGGCCTGGGCGACCTCCTGCGCGGGCAGCCCGACCTCCAGACCGGACTCGCCCGCGCGGTCCTCGAGGCGCTCGCCTGGGCCGGTGCGCGCCCGCTCCTCACCTGGGGCTGCGCCGGCGGGGCGCTCGGCGCTCGCGCTCCTCTGGCGCAGCCGGCGTCGACGCGGATTTACTGCGCCGCGCGGCCGATTGCGCGACGGCGCTCCTGCGGGCGCTCGCGTCGCTCGTTAAGACCGGCCTGGCGCCCGCCGAGGAACACCGCGCGCCTCCTCGACGGCGCCGGGCCCGGGCTCCTGCCGCCGCCGCGCCCCTCGTCGGGGGCGCCCCGCCCGGCGACGCGCTCGCGGCGGGCGGCGTGGTCGACCCGGCCGAGGCGGCTGGCGCTCGCCGCGGCCGCGCAGGCCGGCCCGGGCGAGCTGGCGGCCGCCCTCCGCGAGGTCGCCGGCTTCCGCCTGGGCCGCCTCGAGGACCGCGGGCGTGTGCTGGCCGCCGGCCTCGGCCTGACGATGGAGGTCGGCGTCGGGCTCGTGGTCCTGGCCCTCGCGGTGGCGTTCCTCGGGGGAGGGTGGCGATGACCCCCTTCTGGCTGGAGCTGGGGGTCATCGCGTGGGTCGTCGCGCTCGCGGGACTGGCCGCCGCGTTCGGCTCCGTCACGCTGCTGTTCGCGCAGCGTCAGCGCCGCGCCGCCGAGGGACTGCGCCGGCTGGTCATGGACCAGCTGCTCTTCGCGGCCCGGCGCGGCCTGCCGCTCGCACGCGCGCTGGCGGTCCTGGGCGAGGAGCTCGATCGCCAAGGCGAGCCGCACCCCGACCGGCCGCTGCTCCTCGCCCCGCTGCTCTGGCTGCCACGCCGCTTCGAGCGCGGCGGCGCGCGCTGGCAGGCGCGCGCCGTCCACGACCTCGCCGCCGACCTGGAGGAGGGCGACCTGCGCTGCCTCTCGCGCGTCCCGCGCGGCGCCTTCCCCGACCCGCTGCCCGCGCTGCTCTCCCGGGCGGAGCGGCAGGGCACGCTCCTGGCCACGCTCGAGGAGCTGTGCCGGCTCGACGACGAGGCGCTGCGCCTGCGCGGCGAGGTGCGCGGCCAGCTGCTCTACCCGACCTGGATCCTGTTCGTCGGGCTGCTCGCGGTGCTGTTCATGGACGTGGTCGTCTGGGGTCGGCTGGGCGAGCTGCTCGAGATCGTGGGCGACCGCTCCCGCGTCGCCGCGATCGAGGGGCTGGTGCTCGTCCGGCGGGCCCTGGTGGTCGCGCTCCCGCTGCTCCTCGGCGCCACGTGGCTCGGGGCCGGCGCGCTCGTCACCGGCCGGGGCGCGCTCGTGCGGCGCCTCCTCCCCGGGACGCGCGGGGTGGCGCGCGCCCTCGATCGCCGTGCATGCTCGCGCACCTCCGCGGGGCGGACCTCCCGGGCGCTGCGCGCTCGCCGACCAGGGCGCGCGCTCCCGCCCGCGGCCGCCGAGCGCGCCCTGGCCCGCGCGGAGCGGAGGGCGACGGCGTGGCCGCGCGGCGCCTGGTACCTCCTCGACCGCACGGCGCTGGAGCGCCTCCCCGCCGCGCCGGGCGGCCCGCACGAGCTCGCCGCGCTGGCCGACGTGGCCGACGCAGCCTCGCGCGCCGCGGCCGCGCGGGTGGACCTGCTGGCGCGCGCCACGCTGCCCGTCGCGCTCGGTCTCATCGGCGCCCTGGCGGGGGTCACCTACGCGGCGCCGCACCTCGTCTACAACGCGGTGATCGCGGTGGAGGTCCCCTGGTGAGGCGGCGCGGCCACACGCTCGCGGAGCTCGTAGCGGCCACGACCCTGCTCGTGGTGCTGCTCGCGACGCACACCCCGCCGCCGGCCCCGACCCAGGCCTTGCTCGAGGCGGTCGAGGCGGAGGCGGCGCGCCTGCTCGTCGAGGGCGAGCTGACGCTCGTGCGGCAGGAGGCGGCCCGGGGGGCGCTGCCGGCCGGGGCGTGGCGCCGCGACGCCGGCCGCTGGTCCTCGGCCGCCCGCCTGCGCGGGCTCGAGCTCCTGGCCACGGTCGCGCCGGCCGACGGCGGGCTGCTCGAGGTGGCGGTCGAGGCCCGCTGGCGCTCGGAGGCGCGCCTCGACGCCCGCCCGCGCGCCCTGCGCCTCGGCGCGCTCGTCCCCGCGGGGAGGGCGCCGTGAGCCGCGCCTCACGGTCGGCCCGCGGCGGCTGGACGCTGACGGAGCTCATGGTCGTGCTGGTGGCGTCGGCCGCCGTGAGCGTGACGCTCATGCAGGACGCCCTCCGCGCCCGGCGGCACCAGGCGGAGCTCGCGGGCCACGCTGACGACCTGCGGGTCGCCGTGGACGCCTGCGACCTCCTCGCGCGCGAGGTGCGCGTGGCCCGCGCGCTCGCCGCGCGGACGCCCGGCGGCGCCGTGCGCCTCGGCGCGCGGGCGCTCGTCGCCCGCGGCCCCGACGGGCGCGTCACGGCCCTGACCCTCGAGGGCGACGGGCCCCGGCGGCGCCTGGTGCGCACCGTCTTCGGCCCCTCGGGGCGGCGTCTCGGGCGCGAGGACCTGGGCGCCGTGGGCGACCTGACCCTGCGCTTCGACGCGGCGCAGGCAGATGCGGTGACCGCGGTGATGATCGAGGTGAGGCTGCCTGCGCGCGGGGGCGCCGGCGCGCCCCCGGTCCTGGCGACGCGGGCCCTCGTCGGGGGGGAGGTGGCGCGATGAGCGGACGACGGGGCGCGACGCTGCTCCAGGTGATCGTGGCCGGCGCCTTCCTCTCGGCCGCGGCGGCTGCCTGGAGCGCCGCGACCTCGACCACCTACGCCCACGCGGTCCGCGGCCACGACCGGGGGCGAGCCCGCGCCGTCGCGCAGGCGGGCTGGGAGCACGCGCGCGCGGCGCTCGCGGCGGGGCGCGACGCGACCTGCCGCGACGCGCCCGTGCTCGACGGCCGGGTCTGCCGGTCAGGTCGTCGCCGCGCCGGACCGGGGCCGCCGCGTCGTGGTCTTGCGACGCGGTCGTCCGCCGCGCCGACGGCGAGCCGGTGCGGTCGCGGCTGGTGGTGACCCTCGACGCGCGCGGCGCGGTGGCCGCGCGCGAGGAGGGGGGGGCGTGACTCGCGACCCGCTCCGCCGCGCGGGCGACCTCGAGCGCCTGGGCGCCCTGCTCGCGCGCGGCGTGCCGGCCGCCCTCGCCCTCGCGTCGGTCGGGGCCGGCCGGGCCGCCGTGGCCCTGGCGGAGGAGGGCCGACCGGTCGACGAGGCGCTCCTCGCGGCCGGCTTGATCGGTCCCGCCGACGCCGGGCTCGTCCGGGCCGGCGACCCGGCCCGCGGCCTGGCCCTCCTCGGGCGCGAGGTGCGCGCAAGGCACGAGGTCGGCCGCGCGTTCCGGCGGGCGGCCCTGCAGCCCTTCCTCAAGCTCGCCGTCGCGCTGGTGGTGTTCGTCGGGATCGGCGTGACGCTCGGCGGAGGGCGCCTCCTGCCGCCGGCGCTGACCACGCCGACCGGGCTGGGCGGGGTGCTCATGCCGGCCCAGCCCGAGGGGGAGCCGGTGACCCTGCGCGAGCGCGGCGCGGTCTGGGGCGGGGTGGCCCTGGCCCTGCTCCTCGGGGCCGCGCTCTCGCGCACGGGCCCCGCGCCGCGCCTGCTCGAGCGCGCGGCGCGGGACCTCCCCGTCGTCTCGGGGCTGCTCGAGCTCGAGGTCGCCGCGCGCTACCTCCGCGCGCTGGGCACGTCGCTCGACGCCGGCCTCGACCTGCCCGCCGCGCTGTCGCGGGCGCGAGACGCCTTCGCCGGCCGCGCCACCGCGCGGGACCTCGAGCCGATCCTCGCCGCGGCCCGCCAGGGGCACGGCCTCGTCGCGTGCCTCGGCCGCGCCCCGCTGAACATGCCGACCGCGCAGTGGGTCGCGGGGGCCACCACGGCGCGCGCCGAGCCGGCGGGCGAGCTGCTCGCCCTCGCCGACGCCTACGAGGCGCGACTCGTGCGCGAGTGCGCCCGCTGGGGGCCCGTGCTGGGCGGGGTCGCCGACCTGCTGATCGTCGTCTGCGTCGGCGCGTCGGTCCTGCACGTCATGGGCGGGACCCGCGGGCTGTTCTGACCGCTACCGCGCGTCCAGGAGGGCCGCCAGCTCGTCGGGCCCGTGCACCGGCCGCTGGCAGGCGTAGTCCTGGCACACGTAGGCCGTCGCCCGGCCGTCGATCGGCCCCTGCGCGGCGGCGAACGGCGCCAGGGCGGCGATCGGCCCGGGGTCCGTCGGGCGGTGGACGACGACCGTGCGCGGCAGGAAGCGCCGGTCGAGCTCGCGCAGGAGCGCCTGCGTGTCGGCGGCGGCGAGGTCGCCCGCGACGACGACCTCGCGCGCGGGGCCGAGGTGCAGGTCGAGCGCCTGGAGCGCCTGCGTGCCGCCGTGGCCGCCGGCCTTGGCCAGGAGCTCGGCCGCGGCGTCGAGGCAGCGCGCGCCCTCGCGCGCGAGCGCCTCGTCCTGGCCGAGGCGGCCGAGCGTCACGAGCACGAGCGCCGCGACCGAGTTGCCCGCCGGCACCGCCCCGTCGTAGGTGGGCTTGGGGCGGTGGATCAGCGCGGTGCCCTCGCGCACCAGGAACACGCCGCCGTGCGCCTCGTCGCGGAAGCCCCGCACGAGGTCGTCGGCCAGCCGGCGCGCCTCGGCGAGCCAGCGCGGGTCGCGCGTGGCGGCGTACAGGTCGATCAGCCCCCAGGCCAGGAACGCCAGGTCGTCCGACATGGCGGGCACGGCCAGCTCGCCCTCGCGCCAGCGGTGCATCAGCGCGCCGTCGGGCCCGCGCATGCGCTCGAGCACGAACGTCGCCGCCCGCGCGGCCGCCTCGGCGAAGCGCGGCTCGCCGAGGCCGCGCGCGGCGACCGCGAGCGCGCCGATCATGAGCCCGTTCCAGTCGGCCAGGACCTTGTCGTCGTGGAGCGGCGGGACGCGCTCGCCGCGCACGGCCAGGAGCCTGGCCCGACAGCGGGCGAGCGTCGCCTCGAGCGCGTCGGGGGTGGTGCCCAGCCGCTTCGCCGCCTCGGGCACGGGCGTGACGACCAGCAGGTGGTTGCCGCCCGGCACCTCCTCGTGGTTGCCGTGCGCCGTCACCCCGTGGACCCGCGCGAACGCGGCGAAGTCGTCGCCGAGGAGCGCCTTCAGCTCGGCCTCGGTCCACACGTAGAACTTGCCCTCGACCCCCTCGCTGTCGGCGTCCCAGGCCGAGGTGAAGGCGCCGTCGGCCGTGGTCATGTCGCGCAGGACGAAGTCGATCGTCTCGCGCGCGACCTGCGCGTAGGCCTGGTCGCCGGTGACGAGGTGCGCCTCGACGAGCGCGCGCACGAGCAGCGCCTGGTCGTAGAGCATCTTCTCGAAGTGCGGGATCGTCCACGTGCGGTCGACGCAGTAGCGGTGAAAGCCGCCGCCCACGTGGTCGCGCAGGCCCCCCTGGCAGATCGCGTCGAGCGTGCGCGTGACCATGTCGAGCGCGCCCGGCGCGCGCGTCCGGTCGTGGTGGCGCAGGAGGAAGGTCAGCACGTGCGGCGTGGGGAACTTCGTCCCCTCGCCCCAGCCGCCGTGGGCGCGGTCGAAGCGGCGCTCGAGCTGCCCCGCGGCCTCCTTCAGCGTGTCGAGGCCGAGCGCCTGGCCGGTGGCGAACTGCGAGGCCCCTCCGGCCAGGTGCGCGGCGATCGCGCCGGCGCTCTGGACGACCTTCGCCCGGTCGTCGGCCCACAGCGCCTGGATGTGCTGCAGCAGGTCGAGGAAGCTCGGCCGGCCGTAGCGGCTCGGGTAGGGGAAGTAGGTGCCGCCGAAGAACGGCTGGCCGTCGGGCGTGAGGAACGCCGTCAGCGGCCAGCCGCCCTGCCCGGAGAGCGCCTGCACGGCGCCCATGTAGATGTCGTCGACGTCCGGCCGCTCCTCGCGGTCGACCTTGATCGAGACGTAGTGCGCGTTGAGGTAGTCGGCCACCTCCTGGCTCTCGAACGACTCGCGCTCCATGACGTGGCACCAGTGACACGTCGCGTAGCCGATCGACAGGAACACCGGCTTCTCCTCGGCGCGCGCCTTGTCGAACGCCTCCGGCCCCCAGGGGAACCAGTCGACGGGGTTCGACGCGTGCTGCAGGAGGTAGGGGCTCTTCTCGCCGGCGAGGCGGTTGCGGCGGGCGCGGGTCTCCACGGGGGGCGCTCCTTCGACCTCGATGCTCGCCCGGTGGGGCGGGGCTGTAAACCGACCGGCGCCCCGCGCGTCATGATCGACAGGTGAGCGCGTCGGATGACCTGGCGGTGACCCCGACCGCCGGGGCTGGCGGGTAAGCTGGCCCCCGCCAGGAGGCTCGCCCATGATCGCCCGGGCGCGAGGAGGACACGTGAGCGCGTGGCGACCCGTCGCCTGCGCCGGCGGGGCCGGCGCGGCCCTCGGGCTGGTGTCGCTCCTGGCCACCGGCGCCGTCGAGCACGCGGCCGCGCGAGGCGCCGTGCTGCTCCTGGCCGCGGCCGTGGCCGTGGCCGTGGTCGCGCCCTGGCGCGCGGCGAGCGGGCGGGCGCGCGCGGCCGCGCTGGAGGTCGTGGCGCTCGTCGCCGGGGCCGCCCTCCTGGGTCTGGTCGTCGTCGGGGCGCCGGTCGCCGGCGCCGCCTGGGTGGCGCTCTTCGGCCTGGCGCTCGTCGGCCTGACGCGCCTCGCCGGCCGCGCGGGGCAGCCGGTCGCCACGGCGGCCGGGCTCCTGCTCGTGGCCGCGCCCTACGTCGCCGGACCGCTGACGCTCGGCCTTGGGCCCGAGGCGCGGCCCGCCGCGCTCGCGGCCACGCTCCACGCGCCGGTCGCCGCGCTCGGCGGGACCTTCGCCGGCGTCGACGCCCTGCGCAGCGGCCGGCTCTACCGCGAGTTCCCGCTCGTCGACACCCTGCCGTTCCAGTACCCGTCCCCGACGCAGGCCCTCGCCGTCGCGGCCCTGGCCGCGCTGGTCCTCGCGGCGCTGGCCCTCCTCCGGGCCCACGCGCGGCGCGCCCTGGCCCCGCGCCGGCTCGCGCCCGCGCCGCTCCTGGCGCTCCTCCTGCTCGCCAGCGCCGCCGGCGACGCGCGGGCGCAGCTCTTCCCCGAGCCCAGCGCGGGCCCGGACGGCCCCCAGATCGGCGACCTGCAGACGCGCGTCCAGCTCGGCTACTGGGTGCCGAGGCTCACCGGCTACGCGCAGGTCGCCGGGTTCGACGGCGAGCGCCCGGGGTCCCAGCTGTCGTTCCGCCGGGTGCTCGAGCTCGACCCGATCTACGTCCTGCCGACCTTCGAGGTGCACCTCGCCTGGCAGAACGCCGGGCGCGTCTACGCCCAGTACTTCGAGGGCGTCTGGTACGGCGAGGGCACCACCGACGTGCCCCGCTTCTTCGAGGAGGCCGAGTTCCCCGCCGGCGCGTTCATCGAGACGCGCTACCGCTACCGCACGATCGCGCTCGGCGGCGAGCTGCACATCCCCATCAGCGACTTCCTCACGCTGCGCCTGCTCACCACGCAGCGCTACGTCAAGCACGAGATCCGCGTCCGGTCGGTCGCCCAGGGGATCTCCGAGCGCAACTCGCTCGAGACGTTCATGCCGACGATCGGCGGCGGCATCGACGTCTTCATCTGGAACGTGATCTCGGCCTACGGCGACATCCAGTGGCTCGACGTCAGCACGACCCTCTTCGGCGCCGCCGACCCGCGCTGGCAGTTCCGCTACACCGAGTGGCGCGTGGGCGTGCGCCTCGAGCTGGTGCAGCACGCTCACATATCGGTCGAGGTGTACTCCCTCGACACGACGATCACCGACGGGCGACGCGACCGCTTCCGCCAGCACCTGTTCGGGCCGCGGCTGCAGGTCGCGATCCTGTTCTGATCCGGCGCTACAGGTCGACGCTCCGCAGCCGGTCCCTGAGCTGCTCGAGCGAGTGGCCGCCGACGAGCTCGAGGACGACCTCGCCCCCGCGGATCACCGCGAGGTGCGGCACGCCGCGGACGCGGAAGGCGTCGGTCGTGCGCGGGTTGTCGTAGACGTCCAGGCGGCCCACCTTGGCCCGCCCCTCGAGCTCCCGCGCCAGGCGCTGGATCGTCGGCTCCTGCAGCCGGCAGGGCACGCAGGTCTCGGCCCAGAAGTCGATCAACACCGGCACGGCGGACGCGAGGACCTCCTGGTCGAAGTTCGCGTCGGTGATGCGCTGGACGGCGTGCTGCACGGTCCTCCCCTGCCCCGCTGGCGGCGCTTGCCCTTCAGGCCCCACGCCGCCCCGGACTCCCGACCCCCCTGCGCCGGCAGGCCCGACCTCCTGGACCCGATCCGTCGCCTTGCCACACCCTAGCTCCGCCCTCCGACAACCCGTGGGGGGTCGACGGCCGCAGGGCACCAGGGGGAGGAGCAGGCGTCGGCCGGGGGTCCGTACAAGGGGCGAGCCGTGGGCGCCCGTGAGTGGGGGGGTGGGCGCCCACGGCTCGGAAGGAAGTGGTCGGTCCGCTCGTCAGTTGCGCGTGCGGATCGGGCAGCCGTAGGGGACGGTCACCGTCCGCTCGAGGCGCTCGCCGGCGAACAGGGTCGAGAGCGCGATCTCGACGTAGTTGGTCGCGCCGACCGTGTCGGCGGACCAGTTGTCGTCGATCGCGCCGGAGTAGCGCAGCACGCCCGCCGGGTCGATCACGAAGACGTGCGGCGTGGCGTGAGCGTTGTACGCGTCGGCGACGACGCCGTCCCGATCGAGGAGCACGGGGAAGGTCAGCCCCCAGGCCTCCGCCCGGGCGGCCAGCCGCGAGGGGTCGGCGGCCTCGCGCGAGGCGACCGCCAGCCACACGACGCCGCGGCTGCGGAACTTGTCGAGCAGGTCGCGCACCGTCGGGTTCCGCTCGTGGTGCTTGGCCACGTAGGGACAGTCGGGCGAGATCCACTCCAGCACGACCATCTTGCCCCGGTGCGCGGCCAGGCTGTGCGCCTGCCCGTCGAGCGCCGGGAGGACGAACGTGGGGGCCTCGGCCCCGATCCGCGCGCGCGCGGGCTCGCCGCGCGACTGGGCGGTGACCGGGGCGGTCAGGAAGAAGGCGCTGAGCGCGGCGACGGCGGCCGCGAGCGACGGCACGGCCTTCGACATCTTCGTGGTTCTCCTGCGTTGGCTGTGAGGGTCCAGGGTCAGGCCGCCTCGCGCCCCAGCGCGAGGTCGACCAGACCCTGCAGCTCGAGCACGTCGACCTCGACGTGCTCCTGGACTCCGACCTCGGTCAGGCGCCGCTCGACCTCGTCGAGCGTGGCCAGCGTGGCGAGCAGATCGTCCATGCCCCACCTCCTCGGCGGACCCGGGAGAGGGTCCGCGAGGAGCCCTCTATCAAGCGCCAGGCCAACCCGGCGCGACCGAGGGGTAGAGACTTACGTCGGGCGCTTGGCACGCCTCGTTCCATCGGAACGAGGCTGTGTAACGGGACGTTCCAGCTCCTCGTCGGCGCCCTCCAGCAGACCGTACTTGCGCATCTTGCGCAGGAGGGTCGGGCGGGAGACGCCGAGCAGGCTGCAGGCCCTCCCGCGGTGGCCACGGGCGAGCTCCAGGGCGCGCTTGACGTGCTCGCGCTCGGCCTCGTCGAGGGTGGGGAAGCGGTCGGGCGGGCGCGTCTCGCCGACCTCGCGGGCGGCGGAGTCGGCGCCGAGGTCGATGTCGTCCTCGTCGACGAGGCGCCCGCGGCAGCGGACGACCGCGCGCGTGAGGACGTTGCGCAGCTCGCGCACGTTGCCCGGCCACTCGGCCACGCACAGCTTCTCGAGCGCGTTCACCGACAGGCCGTCGACGCGGCGGCCGACCTCGCGCGTGACCACGCTCAGGAGGCGCGAGGCGATCAGCGGGATGTCCTCGCGCCGCTCGCGCAGGGGCGGCAGCGTGACGGTCGCCACGTTCAGGCGGTAGTAGAGGTCCTCGCGGAAGGTCCCCTCGCGCACGAGCACCTCGAGGTCGCGGTGCGTCGCGGCCAGCACGCGCGCGTTGAACGGCCGCTGCTGGTTGTCGCCGAGGCGCTCGAACTGCCGCTCCTGCAGCACGCGCAGCAGCTTCACCTGCGTCTCGAGCGGGATCTCGCCCACCTCGTCGAGGAACAGCGTCCCCTCGGCCGCGAGCTCGAGCTTGCCTGGCTTGTCGCGGTCGGCGCCGGTGAAGGCGCCCTTGCGGTGGCCGAAGATCTCCGCCTCGACGAGCGGGCGCGGGAGGGCGGCGCAGTGGACGGCCACGAACGGCGCCTGCCCGCCCGAGAGGCCGTAGTCGTGCAGGACGCGGGCGGCCAGCTCCTTGCCGGTGCCCGACTCGCCGCGCAGGAGCACCGTGGCCCGCGACGCCGCCAGGAGCCCGAGCTTCTTGAACACCTCGCGCATGGCGGGCGAGCGGCCGATCAGCGCCGGCGCGCGCGCGTCCTCGGGCACCTCGGCCACGGCGATCGCCTGCGCCGGGGTGAGCTTCAGGGCGTCCTCGAGCCGATGCAGGAGGCGGCGCGGGTCGACGGGCGAGGGCAGGCAGTCGAAGGCCCCCTCGCGCATGGCCACGAGCGTGGCGGCCATGCCGTCGTCGTCGTCGATCACGAGGATCGGCGCGCGCGGGAGCTGCCGCCGCAGCTCCGGGATCAGCTCGAGCCCCGAGCCGTCCGACAGCGTGGGCGAGAGGACGATCGCGCCCACGCCCTCGCCCGCGGCGGCGCGGCGCGCGGCGACCAGCGTGTCCGAGACGACGACGTGGTGCCCGGCCTTCTCCAGCAGCTTGCGCAGCGTGCCGGCGGCGTGCAGGTCCGAGGTGACGACGAGGACGCTGGCCACGCGCCAGATCCTACGCCGCCGCGCCCGGAAAGGAACGGGGAGCGGGCCTCAGGCCGCCGGACGCGGCTCCGCGTCGTCGCTCGCGTCGTCGTCCGCGTCGTCGCGCGCCGCCCGCCCTTGCGGGCCCGGCGTGCTGGCCCACGGCGGCGGGTCGTCGGGGCGCAGGTCGTGCGGCCCGTAGGGGATCCCGCGCGCCCCCTCGGCCCAGCGCGGGCGCCAGCCGTCGGGGAAGCCGGGCGGCACGACCTCGCGGCCGTCGACGACGCGGTAGCTGAGGGCGCACAGGTCCAGGAGCTCCAGCTCCAGGTGCGCGCGCAGGCGCTCCATCTCGTCGGCGGAGGCGTCGGGCGGGATCCAGTAGGGGCCGGCCGCGAGCAGGGCCATGCGGTTGAAGGGCAAGGGGACGCCCGTGCGGTCCCACGTGCGCAGCTCGATGCGGCGCCGGTACCAGCAGCGCACCACGTAGATCGGCGCGCGGCAGGAGCGGGCCACGGCCAGCATGCCCCCCTTGAGCCGGTAGGGCGGGCCGTTCGAGCCGTCGACGGTGATCCCGTAGATGATCTGCCCGGCCCAGTCGCGCATGTGGCGGATCATGAGCGGCAGCACCCGCCGCCGGCGCGCCGTGCCCGAGGACGAGCCGCCGCGGAACACGACGAAGTTGCAGCGCTCGAGCATGCGCGTGATGATCCGCCCGAAGTTGCCGGCGCTCGCGAGGGTGTGCCCTCGCAGATGACGGTAGGCCCAGGCGACGGTGAACACCTCCTGGTGCCAGAGCAGCGCCACGGTCCGCCCGTGGAGGCCGACCGAGCGGGTCAGCGCCAGCGAGATCTCGTCCGTGATGCGGCTCGTCTTCCACACGAGCCAGCAGTAGGCCATGTAGGCCAGCGGCCAGAGGGCGGCCACCAGGCCGACGAGGTGCCACGAGAGCCAGCCGCGCACGCGGCGCCACGTCGACCGCGACGGGCGGCGGCGGTGGGCGGCGTCGAAGGCGCTGCCTTCGGGCTCGGCGAGCCCGTCGGGCGGGTCCGGCGGCGGGGTGGCGTCGACGCCCTGCGGCTGGCTCACGGCGGAACAGGCTAGCACGCTAGCACGTCACGCGGCCCTGACGGACGCCGCGCCGAGGCCGGTGAGCGGCGCGAGGCCCCGGGCCACGACCCGCGCCGGCCCCTCGGCCCACACCCCCGTCAGGCGGCCGCCCTCGCGGGCGAGGGTCACCCGCTGCTCGTCGCCGCCGCGCGTGAGCAAGCGGACCTCGGCCTCCTCCGGCGCGGCGAGGGCGCAGGCGGTGGCCACGGCCCCGGTGCCGCAGGAGAGCGTCTCGTCCTCGACGCCGCGCTCGTAGGTGCGCAGGGCCACGCGCCCGTCGGCGAGGCGCGCGGCGAAGCACACGTTCGTCCCGCCGGGGAAGACCACGTCGTGCCAGCGCAGGGCGCGGCCCCAGCGCATGAGGTCCGGGTGCTCGAGCGTGGCCGCGTCGACGGCGACGACGAACTGCGGGTTGCCGACGTCGGCGAAGGTGCCGTCGAACGCCGGCGCGCCGGGCGGGGTCGCGCGCCGGGGCTCGAGGCGGCGCGGCGGCGGGAGGGCGACCGTGGCGCGCACGCCCGGGCCGTCGGGGGCCACGCGCACCTCGAGGCGGCCGGCGTCGGTCGACAGGGCCGGGGCCGCCACGAGGGCCGCGACGGCCCGCACGGCGTTGAGGCAGAACGTCCGCGCGCCGTCGGGCTCGAGGTGGACGAGCGTCGGGCCCGCCTCGAGCACGACGAGGCCGTCGGCCCCGATCGAGCGCCGGCGGCGGCACAGGTCGCGCGCCAGGTCGGCCGCCGGGGCGGGCAGGGGGGCGCCGCGGGCGTCGACGACGACGAAGTCGTTGCCCCCGGCCTCGACCTTCACGAACGGCAGCGGGTCCACCTCCCGGTTATCGGCCGGTGACGGCCGCGAGTACAACGGGGGCGTGACCCGCGCCGCGCACGCCCTCGCCCTCGCGCTCCTGGCCGGCTGCGGGGCCGACCCCGAGCCGCGGCCCGAGCGCCCGGCCCG
>JAHBXY010000016.1 GCA_019636275.1 Planctomycetota bacterium
CGCGCGCGGCGCCGGGTGTCGCTCACCCGGCGCCTCGCCGGCGCCGGACACGGCGCCGCCAGGTCGCCCTCAGGCCGACGCCCGCCCGGCGCCGGCGCCGGCGTCGTCGTCGGGGACCTGCGGGAGGAAGACGAAGAAGCCGCCCGGCACCGGGGCGGGGCGCCCCTGGTCGGCGCGGACGTAGCCGTCGTAGCCGAACGCCGGGTCGTCCTCGGGCGTGACGTCGTTGAGGACGAGGCCCAGGCTCCGCCCGCCCACGGCCTGGATCTGGTCGAGCGCGCCGCGGACGATGCTCCGGCGCGAGGCGCCGACGCGCGCCACGTGCACGACGCCGTGGACGTGCCTGGCGAGCAGGCTGGCATCGGCCAGCGGGCGCGCCGGCGGGCCATCGATCACGACGTGGTCGTAGCGCCCGCGCGCCGCCTGGAGGAGCGCCTCCAGCTCCGGCCGCAGCAGGACGTCGGCGGGGCTGAGCGGACACGGCCCGCTGGGGAGGAAGTCGAGGCCCTCGAACTCCGTCTCCCGCACGACGTCCTCGAGCTGCGCCTGGCCCAGGAGCAGGTCCGACAGGCCCTCGTCGCGGTCGTCGAGGACGAGCAAGGGCCGGAGCCGCGGCCGGCGCAGGTCACCCTCGATCAGCAGCGTGCGTCCGCCCGCCCGCGCCAGCGCCGTGGCCAGGTTCAGGCTGAAGAAGCTCTTGCCCTCGCCGGGCGCGCCGCTGGTGACCAGGAGCGCCCCGTTGCGCAGGCCGCCCGCGACGACGGCGAGGTTCACGCGGATCAGGCCCAGCGCCTCGGCGACCCAGGACGACCCGCGCAGGTGCGTCAGCTCGTCGACCGCCGTCAGGTCGAGGCGCGGGACCTGCCCGAGCAGCGGGACGCCGGCGTCCTCGAGGTCCTCGGGCCGCATGACCGCGTCGTCGAGGTGGTCCCAGAGCACGAGGCTCATGAGCCCGAGGACGAACACGCCCAGCGCCGCGCCGATCAGGTTGAGCGCGCTCACGCGCGGCCTGGGCTTCGTCGGCGGCTGGGCCGGGTTGACGATCATGGCCCCGGAGCCGCTGACGCTACGCGCCTCGAGCCGCCGCAGCTCGTTGCGCGTCACCTCGAGCTCGCGCTCGTAGAACTCCACCTGGCGCAGGACCGCCCGGTACTGCCCCTCGAGCTGGTTGAGGCTCGTCACGGTGCTGCGCTCGGCCTCGATCAGCTCCCGAAGCTCGCGCTCCTGCGCGACGAGGGCCGCCTCCCGCTGCGCGTGCATGGCCATCTGCCCGCGGGCGGCGGCCGTCAGCAGCTCGCGGAAGGCGCGGCGCGCCGACTCGAGCTGCGCCTCGAGGTCGCGGAACTCGACGAGCTGCTCGAGCTTGTCCTGCGGCACGTGGGCGCGCAGGTTGGCCAGGCGCACGTTGAGCTCGGCGATGTGCTCGCGGCGCGCCGCGACCAGCGGGTCGTTGCCGCCGAGGCCGGCGAGCTGCTCGATCTCCGGCACGGCGGCGATCTGCCGCACGCGCTGCTCGTAGGACGCGCGCTCGGTCTGGGCCAGCGCCCGCTCGAGCTGGAGCGCCGTGAGCCGCCCCTGGAGGTCCTGGGTGCGGACGAGGGGGGACGCGCGCTGGGCGTCGAAGTTGTGGTAGCCCGAGCGCTCGTACAGGTCGCGCTGGCGCTCCTCCGACGCGCGGAGCAGCTCGAGGAGCCGCTGCTCGTCCTTGCGGAGCTGCTGCTCCCGCGCGACCTCCCGCGAGCTGAGGAACTCGTCGCTGAAGGGGATGAACGCGTTCATGAGCGCGTTGACGGCGGCGGCCGACCGATGCGGGTCGCTGGTGGACGCCTCGGCGTGGATGAGGAAGGTGTCCTTCAGGGGATAGACCGTGATCGCCGAGAGGAACTCGTCGCGCTGGTCCTGCCGCTCGGGCCCCTCGGCGAGCTCGTAGCCGAAGGCCTCCATCGCGCGGTCGACCACCACGTGGCTGGTGAGGAGCTGGTGGTGGGTCTCGAACATGGACATGGCCGCCGGCGAGCGGGGGTCGACGCCCACGGGCGACCACATGCCGAGCTGGACCATGCCGGTGGCGGTGTAGACCGGCTCCTTGAGCAGCGACAGGCCGACGAGGACGGAGACCGCGATGGCCGAGGCCAGGACGGGGATCCAGCCGCGCCGGCGGAACACGGCCATGACGCGGAGGACGTTCTTGCGCGCCGCCGACGGGTCGTCGAGCGGGTCGAGCGGGACCGGCGAGGGGGCGCTCACCACATGCCCTCCGGGACGACCACCGTGTCGCCGGGCTGGAGGAGGAACTCGCGCTCGTCGCGCTCGCCGTCGAGGATGTCGTCCACGGGGACCTCGATCGTGACGCGCCGGCCGTCCTCGCTGCGCAGGATCTTCACGCCGCTGGGCTTCCCGAACTGGGTGAACCAGCCGGCCTCCGAGATCGCCTGGACGGCCGTCATGCCGCGCCCGGGGAGGATCAGCGGCCCGTTGCTCTTCACGCCGGGGCCGACCACGTAGACGCGCTGCACCTGCGGGACGAACAGCACCTGGCCCGGGTCGATCGGGTCGCTCGGCCCGGCCGGCGCCTCCGAGTCGAGGCCCATGACGGTCCCGCCGGTCGGGTCGGCCTCGGGGGTGGCGCCGCCCGCGAGGAGCAGGAGCGACGCCACGGTCATGCCGGGGCGCCAGGTGTAGCGGCCGGGCGCCACGACCTCGCCGTAGACGAAGACGTCGGGGAGCCGGGGCACGACGAGCTGGTCGCCCGCGATCACCCAGGCCTCGCGCCCGGCGAGCTGGGCGTCGACGAGCTCGCGCAGGCTGAAGTGATAGACGACCGGGCCGCTGGCCCCGTCGGCCGAGGGCCGCCCGCGCTGGCGCAGGAGGTGGAGCCGGTCGGTGTCGGCGTCGGCGGCGGCTCCCTGCGCCAGGGAGAGGAGCTCGTAGATCCCGAGCGAGCGGTCGAGCGGCAGCGGGTAGACCGTCGTCATGGCCGCCGTGCCCGGCCCGCCGCCTGCCCCTGGCGCGTGCGCGCCGACGCGGCCGATGACCTCGACGGAGCGCGCCGAACGCTCGAGCAGGCGCACGCTCACCTGGTGCGCGCCGCGCTGCGTGTAGGTGGACGCGAGCTGCGCCTCGATCCGCGCCGCGAGCTCCTTGGGGGTCAGGCCCTTGGCGTCGATCAGCTCGACCGGCCCCTCGACGCGCCCGTCCTGGCCGACGGTGCGCGGCCCGCTCAGCTCGGGCAGGGAGAGGCAGGTGACGTGGACCTGGTCGCCCGGCTGGAGCCGGTCCTCGTGCCCCGCGAGCAGCGCCTCGAGGCCCAGCTCCGGCGTCGTGCGCGCCAGCGCGTCGGCCATGGCGTCGAGCGCGGGCGTCGGGCTGGGGACGCCGCTCTCGGCGACCACGCGGGCGTGGGTCCGGCGCGGGTCGGGCCGCACGTCGGCGGGCGAGAAGGCCCGCGGCGGGCTGCCGCCGCAGCCGGCGACGAGGGCCAGGGCCGCGGCGAGCGCGCCGCGGACGAAGCGCCCCGGCGCGCTCAGGGTCGAGGGATGCACCACGAAGACACCTCCGGCGTCGCCCCGGGCCGCGCACGCCTCGTGCCGGGGTCGCGTCGCGGCCGACCGGCAGGGCGGTGACGCGCTCTGGACCGCCTCCGGACCCGCGCAGCTCGCTCCACCCCGGCGGAGGGTGGGGTGGTTTCCCCGGCCGCGGGCGCTTCCGCCCTGAGCGCCCCAGCCCGGGGCACGTCCGCGCCGAGGTCGCGCCCTGGCCCCGGGGTTGCGACCGGCGGCGTCACCGGTCGTGCCTCTGACCCCACGGCCGACGGGAGGCTCCGTGCGCGTTCTGGTGACGGGACACCTCGGTTACATCGGCTCGATCCTCACCCCGATGATGTTGCGCGAGGGGTTCGAGGTCGTGGGCCTCGACTCGGACCTCTACCGCGCCTGCTCGTTCGGCGGCGCCCCGACGAAGGTCCCGACGATCCACAAGGACGTGCGCGACGTGACCCGCTCGGACGTCGAGGGGTTCGACGCGATCGTCCACCTGGCCGGGCTCTCGAACGACCCGCTCGGCGACCTCGACCCGGCCCTGACCTTCGCGATCAACCACGAGGCCACCGTCCGCCTGGCGCGGCACGCCAAGAAGGCCGGCGTGGAGCGCTTCGTCTTCTCGTCGTCGTGCAGCACCTACGGCGCCGCGCAGGACGAGTTCCTCACCGAGGAGGCGCCCTTCAACCCGGTCACGCCCTACGGGGAGTCGAAGGTGCTCGCGGAGCGCGACCTCGCCGAGCTGGCCGACTACGGCTTCTCGCCCACCTTCCTGCGCAACGCCACCGCCTACGGCCTGTCGCCGCGGCTGCGCTTCGACCTCGTCGTCAACAACCTCACGGCCTGGGCCTTCACCACCGGCCGCGTGCACCTCAAGAGCGACGGCTCGGCCTGGCGCCCGCTGGTGCACATCGAGGACATCTCCCTGGCGTTCATCGCCGCGCTCCGCGCGCCGCGGGAGCGCATCCACAACGAGGCGTTCAACATCGGCCACACGGCCGAGAACTACCGCGTCCGCCAGGTCGCGCGGCTCGTGGGCGAGGTCGTGCCCGACAGCGTGATCGAGATGCAGTCGGGCGCCGAGGCCGACAAGCGCAACTACTTCGTCAACTGCGAGAAGGCGCAGCGCGTGCTCGACGGGTTCCGCCCCCGCTGGACGGTCAAGAAGGGCATCGAGGAGCTCCACACCGCCTACCAGCGCTACGGGCTGCGCCTCGAGGAGTTCGAGGGCGACCGCTACCAGCGCGTGGCGCACGTGCGCAAGCTCATGGCCGCGGGCGACCTGGCCCCGGACCTGCGCTGGACCGCCGCCGAGCAGGGCGAGCGGGAGGCCGCGTGACGCCCGCCCGCGACGACGACCGCCAGGCCGACCCGACCGCGCGCGCCGCCCGCTTCGAGGCGCGCTGCCGCGACGCGCGCTGCCGCTCGTGCGAGTTCCCCGGCCTGAGCCCGGTCCTCGACCTCGGCGACATGCCGCTCTCCGACGGCTTCGTCACCGCGGCCGAGCTCGACGGCCCGCGCGGGACCCGGCGCTTCCCCCTCGAGGTCGCGTTCTGCCAGCACTGCTCGCTCGTGCAGATCCTCGAGACGGTGCCGCCCGAGGTGCTGTTCTGCGACGACTACCCCTACTTCTCCTCGTTCTCCGACTCGTGGCTGGAGCACTGCCGCCGGAGCGCCGAGGCGCTGATCGAGGAGCGGCGGCTGGGCCCGGGCAGCCTGGTCGTCGAGGTGGCCAGCAACGACGGCTACATGCTCAAGAACTTCGTCGCCCGCGGGATCTCCGTCCTGGGGATCGACCCGGCCGCCGGCCCCGCCCGCGAGGCCGAGCGGCGCGGGATCCGCACCATCTGCGCCTTCTTCGGCCGGCACCTGGGCGAGGAGCTGCGCAACCAGGGGGTCCGCGCCGACGTCGTCCTGGGCAACAACGTCCTGGCGCACGTCGCCGACCTCAACGGCTTCGTCGACGGGATCGCCCGCCTCCTGCGCGAGGAGGGCGTGGCCGTGATCGAGTGCCCATACGTGGTCGACCTGGTGGAGAAGCGCGAGTTCGACACGATCTACCACGAGCACCTGTGCTACTTCTCCGTCACGGCGCTCGACGGGCTGTTCTCGCGGCACGGCCTGCACCTGACGCGCGTCGAGCGGCTGCCGACCCACGGCGGCTCGCTCCGGCTCTTCGTGCAGCTCGCGCCGGCGGCGCGGCCGACGGTCGAGGCGCTGCTCGAGGAGGAGCGCCGGCTCGGCGTCGACGGCGCCGCCTACTACCAGGACTTCGCCGGGCGCGTCCGGGCCCTGCGCGCCGACCTGCGCGGGATGCTCGACGAGCTGCGCCGCCAGGGGCGTCGGATCGGCGCCTACGGCGCGCCGGCCAAGGGGACGATCCTCCTCAACTACCTGGGCGTCGACGCGGGCACCGTCGAGCTCGCCGTCGACCGCAACGTGCACAAGCACGGCAAGTTCATCCCGGGCGCCCGGATCCCGATCCACCCGACGGAGCGCGTGCTCGAGGGCGACCTCGACCACCTGCTCCTGCTGCCCTGGAACCTCAAGGACGAGGTCCTCGCCCAGCAGGAGACCTTCCGGCGGCGCGGGGGGAAGTTCATCATCCCGCTCCCCACCCCCGAGATCATCTGAGGCGCCCCATGCCCGCCAGCTTCCCCCCGCTCGAGCCCGAGGCCATGGCCTGCCCCGCCTGCGACGCCCGCGGCCTGCAGGCCTTCTACGACGTGCCGCAGGTGCCGGTGAACAGCTGCATCCTCATGGCGAGCCGCGAGGAGGCGCTGGCCTACCCGCGCGGCCACCTGCGGCTGGCGCACTGCCCGGCGTGCGGCTTCGTCGCCAGCACGCGCTTCGACCCCGCGCTGGAGTACTCCGCCCGCTACGAGGAGACGCAGGCCTTCTCGGGCACGTTCAACGCGTTCTCCCGCCGCCTCGTCGAGGACCTCGTCGAGCGGCAGGGGGTGCGCGGCAAGACGGTGCTCGAGATCGGCTGCGGCAAGGGCGAGTTCCTCGTCGAGCTGTGCGAGGCCGGCGGCAACCGCGGCGTCGGGGTCGACCCCGGCTACCGGCCCGAGCGCACGCGCACGACGGCGCAGGTGGAGTTCATCCGCGACTTCTACGGCGAGCGGCACGCGCGCGTCGACGCCGACGTGATCGTGTGCCGCCACACGCTCGAGCACATCGAGCGGCCGCGGGAGCTCGTGCGCTCGATCCGCCGCCAGGTCGGCGACCGGCGCGACGTGCTCGTGTTCTTCGAGGTGCCCGACGTCCTGCGGGTCCTGCAGGAGGGCGCCTTCTGGGACCTGTACCACGAGCACTGCAGCTACTTCACCGCCGGCAGCCTGGCGCGCCTGTTCCGCCAGGAGGGCTTCGACGTCGTCGAGCTGGAGCTGGCCTACGCCGACCAGTACGTCCTCCTCACGGCGCGGCCGGCCGACGGGCCGACGACCCCGCGCCTGCCGCTCGAGCACGACCTCGACGCCATCCGCGCCGCCGTCGACGGCTTCGCCGGCGCCTGCCAACGGCAGCTCGAGGGCTTCGGCGCGCAGCTCCGCGCGGCCGCGGCGCAGGGCGAGCGGACGGTCGTGTGGGGCTCGGGCTCCAAGGGCGTCGCGTTCCTCACCACGCTCGGCGACGCGGCGCCCGTCGACTGCGTCGTCGACGTCAACCCGCACCGGCAGGGGCGCTTCATGCCGGGGACGGGCCACCCGATCGTCTCGCCCGAGGCGCTCGTGGGGGTGCGGCCCGACCACGTCGTCGTCATGAACCCGATCTACGTCCAGGAGATCGGGCGCGACCTCGCGCGGCTGGCGCTGACGCCCAGCCTGCGCGCGGCCGCCTGAACCTGGCAGCGAGAGGCGGTCGGATGGGCTTCCTGCAGCGGTTGCTTGGGCGCGACCAGGGCGAGGGGGGGGCGGCGCGCCCGGGGCCAGCCCCGCCGAACGCGCACGAGATCCATCGCCTGCTGGCCCGCGGCGGACAGACGGTCTCGCTGCGGCAGCTCCGCAGCTACGGCCTCCACGCCGTGCGCGTCCTCGACGCGCCGACGATCCACCGCGTCGTCCGCGACGCGGTGGACAAGGTGCTCGCCGAGCGCCCGGCCACGGCGCCGCCGCTCACGCAGCGTGAGCGGGCGCGCGTCGAGGAGGCCACGCGCGCGCACGTCCTGCAGCTCATGCAGCAGAACGAGCGGCTCGAGGCCGAGCGGGCGCAGGCCCACGCGGCCCGCGAGCAGGCCGACGCGGCCCGCGAGCAGGCCGACGCGGCCCGCGAGCAGGCCGAGGCGGCGAGGGGCGAGGTCGAGCGCCGCCGCGCCGAGCTCGAGCGGCAGATCGCCGCCTTGCGCGAGGAGCTCGATGGGCGGCAGTCGGAGCTCGCGCACGAGCGCGCCCGCACGGTCCGGCAGATCGTCGTCATCGATGACGAGAGCTTCGTCCAGATGGAGCGCCGGATCGTCCACCTGTTCGAGCGCATGGCCCGCGACGGCGAGCTCGAGGGGCCGAACGGGAAGATCGACCTCGCGGCCGTGCAGCGCGAGCTGACCGAGGTGCTCGGCCACGTCGTCGCCGACGTCAAGGCGAAGCACGCCGGGGCCGACGAGGCGCGGATCGAGGAGCTCGAGCTGCGCATCGCCAAGCTCAACCAGGCGCTGACCGAGCGCGAGGAGGCGATCCGCAAGCTCGCCGAGATGAAGGGCTTCGACCCGGGGATCGCGTCGCTCTACGACTCGATCCAGGGCCTCGACCCCTCGGCGCTCGACTTCCAGCGGAAGTCCGAGCTGCTCAAGGAGGTCTTCGTGCAGAACTGCGAGCTGCTGGGGATCGATGTCGCCGCGCAAGACCTGGTCATCCCGGCGCCGGGGGCGAATCCCGCGCCGGTGGGGATTCCGGCCAGCGCTGACCCGTCTCCCGCCGTGGAGACGGCCTATTAGCCGGGGGCACGGGCGCGGCGCGCCCCGTGCTCGGGACCTCGGGACGAGAGCGACCCGGAAGCCAGGACCCGAGGAAAGAGTCCCAGGCGGGGCGCGCAGGAGCGGTGACGCGTGAAGGAGCAGCAAGTGACGGAGGAGCGGAAGGACAAGAAGGGCGTGCTCTACATCGGGATCGACCTCGGGACCTCCCGGACGTCGATCGCCGCCTCGAACGGCGTGCGCGAGTGCGTCTGGAGCTACGTCGGGTACCCGAAGGACGTGGTCTCGCGCAAGCTGCTGAAGAAGGACAAGCTCTTCGGCAAGGAGGCCGTCGAGAAGCGCCTCTCGCTCGACCTCTACCGGCCGTTCCAGTCGGGCGCGATCAAGTACACGACGGCCGAAGAGGCCGGGATCGGCAAGGAGGACCTCGACAAGCACCTCCAGGCCGCCAAGGACCTGGTCAAGCACGCGCTCACCCTGGCCAAGCCGCGCAAGGACGAGCTGATCTTCGGCGTCATCGGCGCGCCCGCCCGCGCCTCGCTGCAGAACAAGCAGGCGCTCATGGACGCCTGCAAGGGCTGCCTCGACTCCGTCATGGTGTGCAGCGAGCCGTTCGCGGTCGCCTACGGCCTCGACCTGCTCGACGACACGCTCGTCGTCGACATCGGCGCGGGCACGGTCGACCTGTGCCGCATGCACGGCACCATGCCGAGCGCCGACGACCAGATCACGCTGACGACCGCCGGCGACTGGCTCGACCAGCAGCTCTACGCGCTGCTGAAGAAGAAGATCCCCGACGCGGACTTCACCATCCACTACGTGAAGGAGATCAAGGAGAAGTACGCCTTCGTCGGCGACGCGACCGACCCGGTCCTGGTCGAGTTCCTGGTCAGCGGCAAGCCGACCATGTTCGACATCACGAACGAGGTCCGCGACGGCTGCCGGATGATCATCCCGCCGATCGTCACGGCGATCCACAAGCTGATCTCGTCGTTCGACCCCGACTTCCAGGAGCGGCTGCGCAACAACGTGCTGCTCGGCGGCGGCGGCTCGCAGATCATCGGCCTGGGGCGCGTCCTCGAGGAGACGATGGTGAAGATGCTCGGCAGCGGCCATGTGACGCACGTCGACGAGCCGTCGTTCGCCGGCTGCAACGGCGCGCTGAAGATGGCGCACGACATGCCGGAGGAGTACTGGAAGCGCATCTCGGCGGCCACCACGGCGGCCTGAGCCCGACCACCGACGCTCCGCGCGCGGCCCCGCTCCGCCGGGCCGGACCCGAGGTCCCTCTCGGTCCGACCCGGCGGAGCGGGGCCGCGCCGCTTCCGGACCGGACGGCGGTGCGGCGTGCGCACGCCGCACGTGCGCGCGTCGCACCACGACATCGCGGTCCTCACCGACTACCTTTCGGGTGGAGGTCGTCATGCCCCGCCTGCTCGTCGCGTTCACCTGCGTCCTCCTGTTCGCGACGGCCGCTCTGGCGGACGTCGCCTCGGACCTCGCGCTCCTGCGCGGCGTGACCCTGCGCCGGGGCGCGCGCGGGCCCACGGTCATGGCGCTGCAGCGCGCGCTGACCGCGGCCGGGGCGCCGACCGCGGCGGACAGCGTGTTCGGCCCGCGGACCGAGGAGGCCGTGCGCGCCTTCCAGGCGGCGCACGGCTGCGCCGTCGACGGCGTCGTCGGGGGCGAGACGGTCACCGCGCTCGAGCGGGTGCTCGGCGTCTCGCCGCCGCCGAGGCGCACGTTGCGCCGCCTGAAGAACGCCGAGGTCACGCCGGCGATCACGGCCCACGCGGTGGCGATCCTCCGCGACCACAGGGCCATGCCGATCGGCTTCGAGGTCCCGTTCACGGCCGACGGGCGGGAGTACGTCGGCCGGATCGAGCTGCACTACAACCCGCCCGGGGGGCCCAGGAGGCCGTGGGGCCCGCACAAGGGCGTCAGCGTCTTCGCGGTCGTCGACTGAAGGACCGTCGACGCTCTGGATCCGGTGAGCTCCGGCCGCGCGTCGCCGGGCGTGTCGTCGTCGACGACGGGCTGGATCCCGCGAGCGTCGGTCCGCGCGTCGACGGGCGTGATCGTCGTCGACGACGAGGCCGTCCAGGGGCTTGATCCCGTGAGCAACGGCTCGCGCGTAATCGTCTTCGACGACCAGGCCGACGACGGGCTGGTTCGTCATGAGCACCGGCCCGCGCGTCGCCAGGCGGTCGTCGTCGACGACCAGGCCGACGACGACGACAAGGCCGACGACGGGCTGGTTCGTGTGAGCCCCGGCCGCGCGTCGCCGGGCGGGATCGTCATCGACGACGAGGCCGACGACGGGCTCGTTCGCATGAGCCGTCGCCCGCGGATCGCCGGACGGGATCGTCGTCGACGAGGAGGTGGCCGACGGGCTGGGTCGTGCGAGCGTCGGCCCGCGGGGCGCCGGACGGGATCGTCGTCGACGGCGAGGCTGGCCAACGGGCTGGGTCGTGTGAGCGTCGGCCCGCGGGTCGCCGGGCGGGATCGTGGCCGACGACGAGGCCGATGACGGGGTGGGTCGTATGAACGTCGGCCCGCGATCGCCGGGCGGGATCGTGGCCGGCGACGAGGCTGTCGACGGGCGGGGTCGTGTGAGCGTCGGCCCGCGGGTCGCCGGGCGCGATCGTGCGGACAACGAGGCCGATGACGGGGTGGGTCGTGTGAGCGTCGGCCGCGGGTCGCCGGTCGAGATCGTCGTCGACGACGAGGCCGACGACGGGCTGGGTCGTGTGAGCGTCGGCCCGCGGGTCGCCGGGCGGGATCGTGGCCGACGATGAGGCTGTCGACCGGCTGGGTCGTGTGAGCGTCGGCCCGCGCGTCGCCGGGCGGGATCGTCGTCGACGACGAGGCCGACGACGGTCTGGATCGTGTGAGCGTCGGCATCCGATCCGGGATCGTCTTCGTCACCTTGCCCGTGCCCGTGCGCAGGTCATGGACCTCGGCATCGCGCTTCGCCGCCGCCTCGCTGGCGGGCGAGAGCTCGACCGGCCCGTCGCGGCCCCGGAGCGTCGCCGGCGCGCCGCACTCGCACTTGTGGATCACGATCCGGTACGCCGGCCCCGCGTTGGCCCGGCTGGCCACGCCCTCGGCGTAGCCACGGGCGCCAGCCTCTCGACCGCCCTCGTCGTCGAACCGCGGGCCGACGTCCAGCCCCGAGCCGGCGCTCACGGGCGCCACCCACCCGACCGCCCTCGTCGTCGAACCGCGGGCCGACGTCCAGCCCCGAGCCGGCGCTCACGGGCACCAGCCACCCGACCCCCCTCGTCGACGTTCCGCGGGCGCTCACGCCCGTCGACCAGGAGCGCCGCCGGCAGCGACGAGCCCGTGCTCGCAGGAGCCCGCGCAGGGCCGCTGGCGCCCGGAGCGCCCTCCGATCAGGATGCTCGGACGCCGGGGGGTGGGATGAACCTGGGCAAGGCGCTCGGCACGATCGGCCTCGCGCTGGCGGCGGCGACCTACTGGCTCGTGGCCACGAACTGGGCGGCGATCATGGCCGCGCTGGGCTGGACCGACGACGGGGCGATGAGCCGGCGTTACAGCCTCGTCGCGGCGCTTTGCGCCTTCGCCGTGCTCGCGCCGCTCCTCGCGCTCCAGCTCGTGCTGGAGCGCCGGGCGCGGAGCAGGGCAGGCGCTCCGTCCGGGACCAGCCCTCCTGCCGATTGACCCGGCGAGCGCGCGGAGCGGGCCTTTGCTCGCCCGGACGTCGGCTGCCATGCTCGCCCTCGGGGCGAGGTCGGCGGGCGGAGGGCCGGTGGGCGAGGCGCAGGAGACGTCCGGGTCGGGCGCCCCGATCTACCGCCACCACGAGCGGACCCGGCCCTTCCAGCGCGCCGCGGGCGACCCCGAGGCGATCGAGGCGGTCCTCGACCACGTGGCCGGACGCCTGGGGGCGCCGGCGTTCGTGTTCCACGAGGTGGCCTCGGACCTCGTGCACATCGACGTCCACGCCTTCCCCCCGCGCGAGGGGCGCGACTGGTGGACGCTCCTCACCACCGGCATGAGCGACATGCCGATGAACACGCCGGGCGAGCTGGCCTCGCAGCGCTTCGCCGAGCTCATGCTCTGCCTGCCGGCCTCGTGGCCCATGCCCGCCCCGGGGGCCCTCCTCCGGTCGGCGGCCGCGGAGGACGAGCGCTGGAGCTGGCCGGTCCGGTGGCTCAAGCTCCTGGCGCGGCTGCCGCACGAGTACTCGACCTGGCTCGGCCCCGGCCACACGGTCCCCAACGGCGACCCGCCCGCGCCATTCACCGCGGGCACCGACCTGTGCTGCATGCTCGTCATGGCGCCCGCCACGCTCGAGCCCGAGCTGTGGACCCTGCGCCGGCCGGGGCACCAGGTGCACATCTACGCCCTGTGGCCGCTCCACCGCGAGGAGATGGAGCTCAAGCTCGAGCGAGGCCTCGAGGCGCTCCTGGACCGGCTCGAGATCCTCGAGCCCGACGGCCTGGCCGCGGCCGAGCGGATCGACCCCGGCAGGCCCAGCGTCGCCGTGCGCCTGCCTTGACGACCGGGGCCGGCCCGCTGATAGTTGCGCGCGTGACCCCTCGCTCCGCGCGCGTCGCCCGGGCCTCCTCGCCGCCGTGAGCGGCGTCAGGTCGCCGGTCCCCGGCGACCTCGTTCGACCGACCCACCCGCCCGCCGCCGTCCGAGGAGCCAGATGTCCGCCTGCCCGACGCCCACCGGGGCCGACCGCCGCCTCGCCGAGGAGACCCGGCGCCGCCGCACCTTCGCGATCATCAGCCACCCCGACGCCGGCAAGACGACGCTCACCGAGAAGCTCCTGCTCTACGCCGGGGCGGTCCAGACGGCGGGGCTCGTCCGGGCCAGCAAGGGCGGCCAGGGGACGGTCTCCGACTGGCTGTCGATCGAGCGCGAGCGCGGGATCTCGGTCACCAGCTCCGCCATGCAGCTCCCCTACAAGGGCGCCTCGATCACGATCCTCGACACCCCGGGCCACAACGACTTCTGCGAGGACACCTACCGCACGCTGCTGGCGGCCGACAGCGCCGTCATGGTGATCGACGCGGCCAAGGGCGTGGAGGCGCAGACGAAGAAGCTCTTCGCCGTGTGCGCGCGCCGCGGGCTGCCGATCCTCACGTTCATGAACAAGCTCGACCTGCGCGCGCAGGACCCGCTCGACCTGATGACCAACGTCGAGGAGGCGCTGGGGATCCAGGCCGCGGCCATGAGCTGGCCGATCGGCAGCGGCCGCGACTTCGCCGGGATCATCGACCGGAGCGCCGGCGAGGTCGTGCTCTTCGACCAGGGCGCCGGCCGGACGAAGCGCGCCCGCGAGCGGCGCTTCCGGCTCGACGACCCCGCCGTCGCGGCGGAGGTCGCCCCCGAGGCGCTCGAGCGCGCCCGTCACGAGCTCGAGCTGCTCGACGTCGCCGGCAACCCGTTCGACAAGGACCGCTTCCTGCGCGGCGAGCTGACGCCCGTGTTCTTCGGCTCGGCGCTGTCGAACTTCGGCGTCGAGGACTTCTTCGACGCCTTCGTCGACCTGGCCCCCTGCCCGCCCCCGCGCCAGGCCGACGTCGCCGGCGGCGGCGTGGTCGAGGTCGACCCGGTGCGCGACCGCTTCAGCGCCTTCGTCTTCAAGGTGCAGGCGAACATGAACCCGAAGCACCGCGACAACATGGCGTTCATGCGCATCTGCTCGGGTCGCTTCGAGCGCGACATGGTGGTCAAGCACCACCGCACCGGCAAGCAGGTGCGCATGACCCACCCCTACACGACGCTGGCCCGCGAGCGGACCACCGTCGACGAGGCCTTCCCCGGCGACGTGATCGGGATCGTCGACCCGGGGGCGTTCATCATAGGCGACACGGTGTCGCTCGACGGCGGCTTCGACTACAAGCCGCTGCCGCAGCTCGCGCCGACGGTCCTGGCGCGCATCCGCCCGAAGGACGTCGGCAGGCGCAAGGCGTTCGACAAGGGCCTCGACCAGCTCGTGGCCGAGGGCACCGTCCAGGCGGTGCACGTCCTGCCCGCGCGCGAGCTCCACGTCGCCGCCGTCGGCAAGCTCCAGTTCGAGGTCCTGCAGCACCGGCTGCGGCAGGAGTACGGCGTCGAGACCGAGCTCACGGCGCGGGTCTACGAGCACGCCCTGTGGCTCGTGGGCGACCCGGCCGCCTTCACCTCCGCCTCGGGCACGCTGGCGATCGACGGCCGCGGGCGGCACCTGGCGCTGTTCGACGACGCCTTCTCCATGCGCTACGCGCTCCAGCGCAGCGAGGCGCTCACGTTCGTCGACTGCCTATGATGAGTGATGCGCTCGCGAGGGGCGGGCGATTGGCGCACGTCCCGGACTGGCACGAACTGGCCCGCTTCGCCCGTCCCCATCGCTCGCTTTGGCGGGTCGGGGACGAGCGGCGGGCTGATTGAGTCCGTTCCGCCGCGATGAGTGATGCGCTCGCGAGGGGCGGTCTGCGATGAGTGATGCGCTCGCGAGGGGCGGGCGATTGGCGCACGTCCCGGACTGGCACGAACTGGCCCGTTCCGCCCGTCCCCATCGCTCGCTTTGGCGGGCCAGCGACGAGCGGCGGGCTGAATGAGTCCGTTCCTCCGCGATGAGTGATGCGCTCGCGAGGGGCGGTCTGCGATGAGTGATGCGCTCGCGAGGGGCGGGCGATTGGCGCACGCCCCGGACTGACAGGAACTGGCCCGTTCCGCCGGTCCCCAACGCGATGAGCGATGCGCTCGCGAGGGGCGGGCGATCGGCCCATGTCCCGGACTGGCACGAAACTGGCCCGCTTCGCCCGTCCCCATCGCTCGCTTTGGCGGGACGGGGACGAGTGGCGGGTTGATTGAGTCCGTTCCGCCCGTCCCCGTCGCGATGAGCTCGCGAGGGGCGGGCGATCGGCGCACGTCCCGGGCTGGCACGAACTGGCCCGCTTCGCCCGTTCCCGTCGCTCGCTTGGCTGGTCGGTGATGAGCGGCGGGTTGAATGAGTCCGTTCCGCCCGTCCCCGTCGCTCGCCTTGGCGGGACGGGGACGAGCGGCGGGTCGATAACGTCCTCGTGGGAGCGCGGTCAGGCCGAGACGCGCTGGGCCTCCTCGGCCGGCGTGTAGACGAGGACGCCGCCCGGCGGCGCGCCGGTGTCGTAGCGCGCGACCACCTCGTCGGGCATGGGCGCGTCGTCGCTCATGCGCCGGAAGTCGCGCAGCGAGGTGCCGCGCGGCGACGAGTCGACGTTCGGCGCGCCGCGCCCCGCGACGAGGTCGGCGAGGTCGACGGTGCGCACGTCGATGCTGAACCGCGTCCGGCCGGTCGTGTTCGGCACCGTCGAGTGGAGCTGCGCGCCGGAGAAGAGGACCACGCCGCCCGGGGGCACGACGGGGCGCAGCTCCGGCTGGAGCTCGGCGGCCTCGAGCGGCCGCGGCTGCTTGCGCGTGTCGGAGGTCACGTGCTTGGCCGCCTGCGCCCGCCCGACGGCGTTCCACTCGTAGTAGTCGAAGCCGCCCGAGTCGTTGGCCAGCGGTCGGTCCCAGTGGCGGGGATGGAAGGCGACGGCGCTGGCCTCGTCCATCTCCCACAGCGGCAGCCACCAGTTGAGCTGCGCCATGGGCGCCGAGTACCAGGTGTCGCGGTGGGGGTGGTGCGCGTAGCCCACGCCCGACGTCAGGTAGCCGTCGCTCGTGACCATGCGCAGCCGCGGCACGTCGAGGTAGGTCGTCGTGGGGTCGAGGCCGAGGTCGGCCATCATCTCGCGCAGGAGCGACCGGGTGCGCGCGTGGTGGATGAACCGCGGCTTCAGGGGCGCGCACACCTCGACGAAGCCCTCGACGGGGAGGTGGTGCTGCGCGGTGAGGGGGTCGAGGGGGTCGAACGCCTGCGCGATCATCTCGCGCGCCCAGGCGCACAGCGCCGTGGTGCTCGGCCGCGGTGAGAGGACGACGAGGGCCCCGGCGTGGAGCCGCGCCCGGAGCTCGTCGGGCGGGAGGGCCGGGTCGAGGTGGATGGCGCTCACGGCGGTCCTCGCCTGTGACGCTTGAACAGGAGCAGGATCCTCATGGTCGACCTCCCTCCGCGCTGACGCCCCCCGGTCCGGTCCGGTCTGCCTTCGATCGAGCCGCGCCCCCCGGAGCAGCGAGGGCGGCGAGTCCCCGGCGGTCGAGGCGCTCGGCCACCCGCCCGCGCGCCCCGTCGGTCGAGGCCCTCAGGCGACCCCCCCCACGCCCCGTCGGTCGAGGCGCTCGGGCCACCCGCCCGCACGCCTCGCGCCGCGCTCGCGGCCCCGCGCCGGGTCACTGGCCGCCGCCATCGAGCGCTCCCGCCGTCGAGCACTCCCGCCGTCGAGCACACCCGCCGTCGAGCACTCCCACCGTCGAGCGCTCCCGCCCTCGGGCGCTCCCGCCGTCGGGCGCTCCCGCCGTCGGGCGCTCCCGCCGTCGGGCGCTCCCGCCGTCGAGCACACCAGGTCTGTCCTGCACCGAGCCGCACTCACACCGACACGCTCGAAACACGGGTGGAATGCAACCGCGAGCGAGGCGAGGCCGCGGAGGCCGAGGTGAGGGGGGTGCGCGCGCGGGTCGTATCGATCTGCTGATCCTACGACCCGCGCGCGCCCCCCCTCACCCGGCATCCGCGGCCGCAGCCGTCGAGTACCCTAAGCGGCGCGGAGGCGTGCCGGGGGGCTCTCGCCGTTCCGGTGCGCGCCGCCGTCGACCTCGTCGGCGAGGCGGGCCAGGCGCTCGCGCCGGGCGGCGAGCTTCGTCATGGGCTGCAGCCCCGCCGCCTCGAGCACCCGCGCCCAGCGGTAGGCCCAGTCGTGGCGCCGGAGCGAGTTGGCGACGTTGCGCCGGCGGATCGCCTCGACGCGGTCCGGGTCGGCGTCGAGCGCGTCGATCACGGCGGCCGGATCCGTCGTGCCGTAGGGCATGGGGACCACGGCGTCCTCCCAGCCGAAGTGCTCGTCGAACGAGGCGCAGCGCGGCGACTCGCCGATCAGCACGGCCCCGGCGGCGGCGCCCTCGTAGAAGCGGAACCCGACCTCCTGCTGGCCGCGGGTGTCCTCGGGCGCCGTGATCTTCGCCACGTTCGTCACGAAGTAGCGCGCGCGCTGGATCATGCCGGCGAGCTGGTCCCGGTGGTCCCGGAAGTCGTAGACGCGCGCCTGCCCGTCCATGGTGTCGAACAGGTACAGGAGCCCGCGCTCCCGGGCCAGCGCCTTGAGCGCCTCGTGGGTCACCGCCGAGCGGCGACCCATGTTGAACACGTCGATCGTCCGCTCAGGCGGCCGCGGGAAGGGGGAGAAGCGCAGCGTGTCGAGGCCGATCGGCAGGTAGGGGACGTGGCGCCCCAGCGCGGCCGACAGGGGCGCCGACGTCTGCTCCTGGCCGATGAACACGTGGTCGAACTGCGCCAGCATGGCCAGCTCGCCGGCGCGGTCAGGGATCGTGTGCGCCCACAGCTCGTCGATGTAGATGGCGGTGCGGCGGCAGCGCGCCCGCCAGGGGGCCAGGGGCCCGAGCAGGTACAGGTCCTGCGGGTTCTGGCAGGAGACGAACAGGAGGTCGTAGTCGCGGTCGACCGGCGCCTCGCCGAAGGCCGCCAGGCGGCGCACCGCCGGCGCGACCCGGCCCAGCTTGCCCCAGATCGCCCGCTGGACGAGCCGCGGCGGGCCGCAGGGGCGCAGCGGGGCGACGACGTCGACGCGGTCGACCGCCGCGGTCACGTCCTCGAGCTCGGCGTTGCAGCCGCGCGACGGGCTGCGCACGAGGTTGCGCAGGGAGAAGACGAGGACCCGGGCGTCCGGGTCGCGGTGCACGTAGGTGGGGGGAGGCGTCATCTACGCCGCCGCCCGCGTCTCGGTCGCCGGCGCCTCGGGGCGCCGCTCGTCACCCCACACGCGCCAGGGCGGGGCGTCGCTGGACCAGAGCCGCTCGAGGAGCAGCTTGTCGCGGAGCGTGTCCATGCACTGCCAGAAGCCGTCGTGGCGGTAGGCCATGAGCTGCCCCTCGCGGGCGAGCCGCTCCATGGGCTCGCGCTCCCACTGGGTGTCGTCGCCGGCGATGTAGTCGATCACCTCCGGCTCGAGGACGAAGAACGCCCCGTTGATCCAGCCCTCGGCCGTCTGCGGCTTCTCGCTGAAGTCGGTCACGCGGTCGCCGTCGAGCACCAGGTGCCCGAAGCGCGCCGGCGGGCGCACGGCCGTGACCGTGGCCAGCTTCCCGTGGCTGCGGTGGTAGTCGAGGAGCCGGCCGATGTCGATGTCCGCCACCCCGTCGCCCCAGGTGAGCATGAACGTCTCGCCGCCGAGGAACGGCCGCAGGCGCCGGATCCGCCCGCCCGTGTTCGTCGTCAGGCCCGTGTCGATGAGCCGGACGGACCAGTCCTCGCTCGCCGGCCCGTGCCGCACGACCTCGCCGCGGGTGTGGACGGTCAGGTTCGACTGCAGCGCCGCATAGTCGAGCATGTAGCGCTTGATCGCGTCGCCCTTGTAGCCGAGCGCCACGGCGAAGTCGCGGAAGCCGTGGTGGGCGTAGATCTTCATGATGTGCCAGAGGATCGGCTTGCCGCCGATCTCGATCATGGGCTTGGGCTTGGTCTCGGTCTCCTCCGCGAAGCGGGTCCCGAGGCCCCCGGCGAGGATCGCAACCTTCACCTCGTCCACTCCTCCTCTGCGCCACGTCCCGGCGCGACCGCCCCGGGCGCAAGCGGAGGACCACCGTCGCGCCGCCGCGCCGCCGCCGCCGCCGCAGGCGTCACCGCGAGCGGGACGGGCGTGACCTCCGGGTGCCCGTCCCCAGGCGGCGCGGGAATTCCGGCGCGCACGACGCCGAGGCGCCGCAGGGCCCCCCGGCCGCGCAGGAGGCCGCCCAGGCCGCCCAGCGCCATGATCGCCATGGGGTTGAGCATGGCGTTCAGGAGGTTGTCGATGGTGTACAAGGCGCAAAGCGCGGCCAGCGCCGCCACCGGCGCGACCTCCGGCCGCGACCACAGGCGCGCCGGGACGCGGCGCACGAACATCACGACGGGGAGGCTGGTCGCCACGAGGAAGGCCACGAGGCCGACGACGCCGTTCTGGCCGAACTTGATGATCCACCAGCCGTCCGTGACGGTCTCGGCGTTGCCCCGCTTGGAGGTGATCTGGCTGCGACCCCAGCCTGCCCAGCCGAGCAGCGGGCGCTCCTTGGCCTTGTCGGCCAGGAGCGTCTCGTTGTGCAGGCGGAACTCGACCGACTGCACGCGGTCCTCGGGCGCGACCGCGCGCAGGGCCGCGATCAGGTCCTCGCCGGTCCAGGCGTTGGTCGCCCGGAGCGACACGTAGACCGGCGCCACGACGAGCAGCGCGCCCAGGACGACCCCCCGGCCGGTGGCGCGCGCGTGGGTCAGCGCGGCGGCGCCCAGCGCCAGGAGGAACAGGGCGCCGAGCGAGCGGCAGAGGAGCGTCGTCAGCGCCACGCCGACGAGCATGAGCACCCACAGCGGGCGGCGCAGGACGCCGGTCGACCACAGCCAGGCGCCGGTGAGCGTCGCCGCGGCCATCCACATGGCCGTGGCCAGGCCGTGCTGCAGGAAGGCCATCGGCCGCCAGCCGCCCAGGCGGTAGACCTGCGAGAACTGGTGCTGGTGCCCGCCGTAGACCCAGTTGTGGAGCTGCGGGCTGAGACGGGCCTCGATCAGGCAGAACGGGGCGTAGATGATGCCCGCCACGAGGACCGCGAGGGCGAGCTGGCGCAGCCCCTCGCGGTCGCTGAAGTAGAGCCGCCCGAGCAGGTACGGCGGCGCGAAGATGAGCCCGCGGTAGAGGACCGCCGAGAGGCCGTCGTAGACGCCGAGCTGGTTGCTGATCGAGCTGAAGAGCGGGGTGATCACGACGGCCGCCATGGGCAGGTCGACGAGGCCCGGGCGGAAGGCGGCCAGCCGCCGCAGGTCGAGCAGGCAGAGCGCGCCGAAGATGCCGATGCCGATCGACAGGCCGCGGTCGAGGTGCGGCAGCACCCCGACCATGGGGAACCGGCCCTGGGGGAGGAACATCCAGCCGAGGATGTAGGCGGCGAGGATCGCGCGCCGGATGGGCATGATCAAGAACAGCGCGGCGGCGGCCAGCGGGTAGGCGCAGAGGGCCAGGAGCGCCTGCGCGGTCACTGGCGCTCCAGGGCCTCGGTGAGCTGCGCCCACAGCGCCTCGACGCCGAGCACCCAGCGGCGCGGCTCGATGCAGCCGAGGTCCTGGCCCGCCGCGCCGAGGGCGGCCAGGACGTTGCCGCGGGCGTCGTCGAGGGCGCAGCCGAGGGCCCAGCACTGCCGCTCGAGCTCGCGCTGGAGGAGGCGGCCCGGCGCGCGCAGGCTCTCGGCGAGCCGCAGCAGGTCGATGAGGGCGTGGCCGTCGACGCGCGAGCCGCGCCAGTCGATCAGCACGAACGGCAGCGCCGGCGCGCGGGTGCGCCACCAGGCGCCGGCCGGCCAGCGCAGCACGTTGCCGCGCCACAGGTCGTTGTGGGTCAGCGCGACGGCCGGGCGCCAGCGCCCCGTCTCCAGCCTGATAAGTGCCGTGCGCGCGCCGGAGCGCACCTCGGCCGAGAGGCGCGGGTCGCGCGCGACCGCCTCGAGCGGGGCGGCGAAGCGCTCGACGACCTCCGCCGGCGACGCCTCGCGCCGCGTCAGGCGCACGGCCTCGTAGAGCCAGTCGAGGAGCGGCCCGCGCAGGCGGGCGCGGACCGGCAGCCAGCGCCAGCGCGCGTCGGGCAGCGGGCGGCAGAGGGGGTAGGCGGCGTACGTGCGCTCGCCGTCGTCGACGACCGCCAGGGGCTCGAGCAGGACGTCGCCCAGGCGCGGGCCGAGCGCCGCCCGGGCCGTGGCGGCGCGGGCGACCTCGCGCCGGACGAGGTCGAGGTGCTCGCCGCCGGCGCGCGACGCGCTGCACTGGACGACGCCGCGCGGGCGGCCGCGCTCGTCGCGGACGAGGAGCGTCGTGACCGAGTCGGCGAGCGGGCCGCGCGGCCAGCCGGCGGTCAGGCCGCCGAACCCGCCGGCCGGCGCGAAGGCCGGGGCCAGCGCGTCGCGCAGGAGGCGCGTGGTCTCGGCCGGGTCGACCGCGGCCTGCGCGGTGGTCGTCGCCGGGGCGCTCACGCGGCCACGCGCCCCGGCGCGGCGGCGCCCTTGTACTCGATCAGCTCGCGGCGGGCGCCGGTGAGGCGCCGGCGGTGGAAGCGCAGGACGCCCTGGAGCTCGGGCAGCTTGCCCAGGACGGTGAACGCGGCGTAGGCGGCGGCGTCGGCGCGCGAGCGGCCGCGCCGGCGCACGCGGGCGTAGACCCGGGCGGCGCAGGCGGGGTAGGCCAGGCCGAGGAGCAGGCTCCCGCCGAGGGTGAGCGGGGCGCCGCCGAGGGCCACGGCCGGGAGCACGGCGCCCCACAGGACCGCGCGCCGCGCCTCGCGCACCCAGTGACGCTCGGGGCCGGCCCCGTGCAGGTGGGCGCCCTCGGCGTAGGCATGGCCGGCCCGCACGGTGCGCCGCCACCACTGGCCGAAGCGGGTCATCGCGGCGTCGTGCACGACCATCTCCGCGCCGATCCGCGCCACGCGCCAGCCGCGCCGGCGCACGCGCAGGCACAGCTCCGGCTCCTCGCCGGCGATCAGGTCGGCGCGGAACCACCCGGCCTCGCGGAGCGCCTCCACCCGGACGAGCGCGTTGCCGGTGGAGGCCGGGATGTCGCCGAGCGGGCCGTCCCACTCGATGTCCATCAGGCGGTTGTAGACCGTCGCCCGCGGGTGGCGCTCGCGCGTGCGCCCGCACACGACGCCCAGCCGCGGGTCGGCCGCCATGGCCGCCGCGCCGGCCTCGAGCCAGCCCGGGTGGACCTCGCAGTCGCCGTCGACGAGCTGCACGAGCTCCAGGTCCGGGTGGCGCTCGAGCAGCCGGAACAGCCCCGCGTTGCGCGCCCGGGCCGCCGTGAACGGCACGCTCATGTCGAGCGCGACGACCTCCGCGCCGAGCCGCCGCGCCGCCGCCGGGCTGCCGTCGGTCGACCCCGAGTCGACGTAGACCAGCGGCCGCCCGGCGCCGCGGACGCTCTCGAGACAGCGCACCAGGCGCGCGCCCTCGTTGCGGCCGATCACGACGACGCCGAGCTCGGACATCAGCAGGATCTCCCGGTGGACTTCCCGTTTCGACGAGCCTTCGGTCGCGGGCAGCGGGCCTCACGCCCGGTTCGGCCGCGCCCGAACCTCCAGGCCGCCGCCATCACTCAGGACACACCACACGCCCGCCGGTGGTGAGCGCTTCGATCGGAGCCGCGACGCCCGACCGACCTCCCGCGCACGCCAGCCACATCGCGCTTTCGCGCTGGTGACCGCCTTCGATCGGAGCCGCGAGCGAGGCGAGGCCGTGGAGGCCGAGGTGGGGCGGCGCGCGCGCGGGCGACGACGTATCGGCATACTTCGAGCCCGCGCGCGCGCCGCCCCACCCGGCATCCGCGGCCGCAGCCGTCGCAGTACTAAGGGCAGGCTTCGCCCAGGCACCGGACGCAGCCGAACCCGTCGCAGGGGCACGCGGTGGCGCTGGTCCAGGACAGGTCGTCCTCGCAGGCGACGAGCTCGACCGTGTCGACGACCAGGTCCTGGCGGGCCGTGTCGCCCAGGGCCGAGACGAGCGCGGCGTCCTCCTCGGAGAGGCGCACGCGCACGAGGAGCGGCTCGCAGGGCTCGGCGAGCGCCTCCTGGCAGCGGCGGACGAGGTCGTCGAGCACCGCGCCGCCGGCGCCGGCCGCGGCGAGGGCCTCGACCAGCTCGCAGTCCACGCCGCCCTGGCGCACGGCGGCCACCGCGCGCCCGACCGCCTCGCCGGCGCGGCCCGGCTGCCCGAGGACGAGGATCGTCATCTCCCGCACGTCACACCTCGCTGAAGAGGAAGGGGTCCAGCGCCGCGACCCGGCGCTCGTAGGTCTCGGGGTCGATGAGCCACAGCGTCGCGGCCACCGAGGAGAGGAGCGAGTTGCCGTCCTGCGGCGTGAAGCAGGCGCCGACGACCTCGCGGCCGCCGCGGACGGCCAGCGAGTCGACCGGGACGACCGTCTGGCTGAGGATCCGCCCGTAGAGCCCGTGGTCGCGGCCGAACGAGAAGACGCGGTTCGCCGAGCGCTTGCGCGTCAGCGCCACGTACGGGTTCTGCCGCAGGCGCGCCTTGACCTCGTCGAGGGTGATCGCCTCGTCCAGCGTGAGGCTGAACCAGAGCGTGTGCATGTACTGCGTCGGCATCTTGACCACCGACGACCACAGCGGCAGGTCGAGCCCGAGCGTGGCGAACAGGCCGTGCGCGTCGTGGGCGTGGTGGGTGCCGAAGCGGGCGTCGTCGTGCTTGCCGATCGTCGGGGCGGCGACGAACTCCTCGTCCTGGCTGACGTCGTTGGCGCGGCGCATGCAGACGAAGCGCGCGTCCTCGAGGTGCGCGCGGCCGTCGGCGTCGAGGGCGAGGGCGCGCACGAGCGCGGCGATGTTGTGGGTGTTGCAGGAGACGACGTGCAGGAAGCGGTCCTCGCCGGGGACCAGGGCGCGGTCGTTGACCCCGCGGGCGTAGGGCTTGCCGAACCCGTGCTCGGAGCCCTGGGCGAGGAACCCGCGCGGCCCCTGGGCCCGCTCGTACCAGCGGCGCTTGTTCTCCAGGCCGGCCGGCGTGCAGTCGACGACGACGGTGGCCCGGTCGATCGCCTCCTGCGCCTCGAGGCGCGGGGCGTGGCCGAGGGCGTGGAACTCGGCCCAGCGGTCCGCGTCGGTCGCCAGGCGCGCGCCCGCGCGGATCAGCGCGTCGAGCTTGCCCTTCTCCTCGGCGATCGGCGTGCGCTTGTGGAAGGTGACCTCGTCGATACCCAGCGCGTCGCGGTTGCGGGCCAGCATGGCGATCAGCGGCTCGCCGATCGTGCCGGTGCCGAGGACGTGGACGACGTTCACGAGGTGGTTCCCTCCTGGCGCGTGGTTCGGGAGTGGTTCGGCGGTCGCGGCAGGGAGGAGCAACATGCGGTCCACGTGGAGGTTCGCCACACCCGGGCGCCGCTGGCCTGGCCGCCCGGGGGCGTTCTCCCGGGGTTGGGGGAGGTTCCGCAGGTCCTGCTCACGGCGCTGCACCTGCACGGCGCCGCCTGGACCGACCCGGACGATCACGCGCACGCGGGGGCGCGAGGTGACGTCGTCGAGGCGCGTTCGAAAGTCGTTGCGCTGAGTGCGAAGTGCCGTAAGCTACACGGCTTGGGCGCGCGGGGCGGGGCGCGGGACGCCTCCTCCGCCGCCCGGTTCAGGAGTGAGCGGATGAGCACCGCGACGACGCACGCGCTGCAGGAGGCGACGCGGGCGACGGTCCGCTTCGCCGGTGACTCCGGCGACGGCATGCAGGTGACCGGGGGCCAGTTCACCTCGACGTCGGCCATGATCGGCAACGACGTGGCCACGTTCCCGGACTTCCCCGCCGAGATCCGCGCGCCAGCCGGCACGCTGCCCGGCGTGAGCGGCTTCCAGATCCAGTTCGGGAGCATCGACATCCACACGCCCGGCGACGCGCCCGACGTGCTCGTGGCCATGAACCCGGCCGCCCTCAAGGTGAACCTGCCCGACATGCAGCCGGGCGCGACGATCGTCGTCAACGAGAACGCCTTCGTCCCGGCCAACCTGAAGAAGGCCGCCTACGCGACGAACCCGCTCGAGGACGGCTCGCTGGCCAAGTGGAGGGTGGTCAAGCTCCCGCTGTCGGACCTGACGCGCGAGGCGCTCAAGGACACCGGCCTCGACCCGGCCGAGGTCGACCGCTGCAAGAACTTCCTCGCCCTCGGCGTCATGTTCTGGCTCTACGACCGCCCGCTCGAGCCGACGATCGAGTGGGTCAACACGAAGTTCAAGAAGAAGCCGCAGTACGCCGACGCGAACAACCGCGCCCTGCGCGCCGGCTTCAACTTCGCCGACACGACGGAGCTGTTCACCTCGCACTACCGCGTGCGTCCGGCCACGCACCTGCCGCCCGGGGAGTACCGGCAGCTGAGCGGCAACGAGGCGATCGCGCTGGGCCTGGTCACGGCGGCGAAGAAGGCCGGCCTGGGCGCGTTCTACGGCAGCTACCCGATCACGCCGGCCTCGGACATCCTCCACCACCTGAGCGGGCTGAAGCACTACGGGGTGAAGACGTTCCAGGCCGAGGACGAGATCGCCGCGATCGGCGGCGCGATCGGGGCCGCGTTCGCGGGCGAGCTGGCGATCACCGGCACGAGCGGCCCGGGCGTGTGCCTCAAGTCGGAGGCGATCGGCCTGGCGATCATGACCGAGCTGCCGCTCGTGGTCGTGAACGTCCAGCGCGCGGGCCCGAGCACCGGCATGCCGACGAAGACCGAGCAGGCCGACCTGCTGCAGGCGCTCTTCGGGCGCAACGGCGAGTCGCCCGTGGCCGTCCTCGCCCCGGCCACACCGGCCGAGTGCTTCACGCTGTCGATCGAGGCGGCGCGCCTGGCGCTCACGCACCGCTGCCCGGTGTTCCTCCTCTCCGACGGGTACATCGCCAACGGCGCCGAGCCCTGGCGGCTCCCCGACCCGGCGCAGATCGCGCCGATCCCGGTGCAGTTCGCGACCGAGGCGGCGGGCTTCAAGCCCTACGTGCGCGACCCCGAGACGCTCGGGCGCCTGTGGGCCCTGCCCGGCACGCCGGGCCTCGAGCACCGCCTGGGCGGCCTCGAGAAGTGGGACGGCTCGGGGAACATCAGCTACGACCCCGACAACCACCACCACATGGTGGCCCTGCGCGCCGAGAAGGTGGCGCGGATGAAGGTGGCTGACGCCGAGGTGGTCGGCCCCCAGGAGGGCGACCTCCTGCTCCTCGGCTGGGGCAGCACCTACGGCGCGCTCCTCACGGCCGCCGAGCAGGTGCGCAAGGAGGACGGCGCCGCCGTCTCGGTGTGCCAGCTCCGCTCGCTGAACCCCTTCCCGAAGAACCTGGGCCAGGTGCTCGGGCGCTTCAAGAAGGTGATCGTCCCCGAGCTGAACCTGGGCCAGCTGTGCCTGCTCGTGCGCGCCCGCTACCTGGTCGACGCCGAGAGCTTCGCCAAGGTGAAGGGCCGCCCGTTCCAGGTCGGCGAGGTCGTGTCGAAGATCCGGGAGACGCTCGCGCAGGCGAGCGGGAGGTCGTCGTGAGCAGCGCCAGCCCCGCCAAGCCTCTGCCCAAGCTCACCCGCAAGGACTTCACCTCGGACCAGGAGGTCCGCTGGTGCCCCGGCTGCGGCGACTACGCGATCCTGGCCGCCGTGCAGAAGCTCATGCCCGAGCTGGGCATCCCGCGCGAGAAGACGGTGTTCGTGTCGGGGATCGGCTGCTCGAGCCGCTTCCCCTACTACATGAACACCTACGGCTTCCACACGATCCACGGTCGCGCGCCGTCGATCGCCACCGGCCTCAAGTGCGCCAACCCCGACCTGACCGTGTGGGTCGTGACGGGCGACGGCGACGGCCTGAGCATCGGCGGCAACCACCTGCTGCACGCGATCCGGCGCAACGTCGACCTGAAGATGCTCCTGTTCAACAACCGCATCTACGGCCTGACCAAGGGGCAGTACTCGCCGACGTCGGAGCAGGGCAAGACGACCAAGTCGACGCCCATGGGCTCGCTCGAGCGGCCGATCAACCCGCTGCGCTTCGCGATCGCGTCGGAGGCCACCTTCGTCGCGCGCACCTACGACACCGACCTCAAGCACATGGGGGCGGTGCTCGAGGCGGCGGCGCGGCACAAGGGCATGGCCTTCGTCGAGATCCTGCAGAACTGCGTGATCTTCAACGACGGCGCCTTCGACGCGCACGTGGACAAGAAGGTCCGCGACGACCAGCTCGTGTACCTCGAGCACGGCAAGCCGCTGATCTACGGCGCGCAGAAGAATCACGGCGTGCGCATGAAGGGCTTCGGCCTCGAGTTCGTGAGCTGGGCCCCCGGGGCGACGCCGCCCGACGACCTGCTCGTGCACGACGTCCACGCGGCCGCGTCGTACTCCTACCTGCTGACGGAGCTCGAGTCGCCGCTGGCCGTCGGCGTGTTCCGGGCCGTGCAGGCGCCGACCTACGACGCGCTCATGAACCAGCAGATGGCCGCCGCCCGGCAGAAGAAGGGCGAGGGCCGGCTCGAGGACCTCTACCGCGAGGGCGCGAGCCTGTGGACGGTCGGCGCCCAGGCCGGCAACGGGAGCGGGAACGGGCACTGACGCCCCCCTCCCGCCCTTGCACGTGAGGGCGAGGCGCCGGCGACGGGTCTCCGGGCCCGCGATGCCGCGCCGCGTCCGTGCGGTCCCCGCGCGTTCGGCGCCCCCCCGGTCAGGTAGTAGAGTTCGGCTCGCCCACCGGAGGTCCCATGACGACCGCACAGCGCCGGTTCGACCTCTTCCTCAAGGAGACCAGCGCCAAGCGCCCGATCGTCATGGGGGCCGACGGCCGGACCACGACCCTGCGCTTCTTCAAGGCGCGCCGGGTCCACGCGGCCGAGGTCTCCGCTCACCTCGGCTTCGAGCCCGAGGGGGCGGTGCTTCTGCCGGCGTCGCCGGGCCGGGCCGGCGCCGCGCTGGACGTGCTGGCGGCCGTCCTCCGCTTCGCCGCGGAGAACCCCGATCACCACCTGCTCGTCGCCGCCCACGCTCCGGACGAGCGCCTCTCCCGTGCGCGCGCGCGCGGGGTCCTCGCCGCGCTGACCGGGAACGAGGGCGCCTGGGCCGAGGTGGGGGCGGGCGCCTCGCCGGGCGAGTGGCAGCGGCTGCTCGCCTGGTCCGCCGCCGCGTTCGGCTGGCCATGCGACCCCGGCCTGATCGACGGGAAGGTGGGGCCGAAGACGCGGGCGGCGCTGCAGGCCTTCCGCCAGGCCAGCGGCGCGCATGCGGGGCCCGATGCCGCCCCGGGAGCCGCGGACTGGGGGGCCTTCCTCCGCTGCTACGACCAGGCGCTGGCGCGCCTCCTCGGGCCGGCGCACGACCTCCAAGCGCTGCGCGCCGGGCTGCGCCTCCTCCCGGCGCCGGCGGTCGGCTGCGCGGCCGAGTGGCCGATCGAGCGCTGCCGCATCGAGGGCCTCCCGGGCAGCGCCGACGCCCGGGTGGACCTGCTCGCGTTCGCCCCGGAGGACCTGCCGAAGCTGGAGTGCCACGCGGACGAGGCCTGCGCGGCGAAGCGGTGCGACCTCTACCGCAAGGGGAAGTACCGGGCCGTGCCGATCGTGGCCGAGGAGCGGCCGGCGATCGTCCGCGGCCTCATGACGGGCCTGTTCTTCGAGACCGACAAGGCCTTCCTCCTCCCGTCGGCCATGAAGGGCATCCGGCGCCTGAAGCGCTACTACGAGCTGCACCCTGACCAGCAGCTCCTCGTCGTCGGCCACACCGACACGGTCGGGCAGGCCGACTACAACTTGACGCTCTCCGACGAGCGCGCGGCGGCCATGGCTGCCTACGTGCGAGACGACGTCGACGGATGGGTGGCCTGGTACTCGGCGCCGAAGGAGAGCAAGCGCCGGGGGACGCGCGAGGACCAGCACATGCTGTCCGCCCTGCCGCCGGACGGGCCGCGCTTCCTAGACGGCGGGGCGGCGCGTCCCCGACGGGCGCCTCGCCCGCCTTCCCGCCAGCGAACGACGACTTCGTCGTCGGCGGGCTCGCCTTGGCCTGTGCCTGGCCGGGCGCGACCACGACGCCGGCGACCGCGCTCTGGTAGCCCCCCTTGCGCGCGGTGAGCTCGTACGGCCCCGGGAAGAGCTCGTCGAAGCGCACGCGGCCCGCGCCGTCGGTCGTGCCCTGTCGCGGCTCGACGCCCATGAGCTCGACCTCCGCGTCGGGCAGGGCCGCCTTGGCCTCGGCGTCGGTCACCAGCACGTCGAGCTCGCCCGGGTCGAGCGACAGGTCGATCGTGAGCGCGGTGAGCTGCCGCCACGTGGGGTACTCGGCGCAGCCCGGGGCCGGGCACTTCGGCTGCGGCGGGGGCTCCACCTGCCCCGGGAAGAAGAACATCTCGACGCGCCGGTTCGCCTCGTGCTCCACGCCATCGGCCGTGGGCACCTCCGGATGGAACTCGCCGCAGCCGTGGGTGAGGAGCACGGCGCCCGCGGGCAGCGTGGCGCCGTCGAGCTCCATGTAGGCGGCGACCAGCTCGCGGCGGGTCTTCGGGCCCGCGATCCCGTCGACGTCCAGCGCGGTGCCCCGCGCCCCGTTCGACCAGGCCTGGAAGGCCTTCACCGCCGCCGCCGTGCGCGCGTCGGCCTTGCCGTCGGCCGCGAACGCCGGCGACCCCGTCCACGTGCCGCTGGCGCCCATGCCGGCCAAGCTGACGGCCCTGCGCGGCGCCGACGGCGCCTCGTTGCCGCGCGGCGGCGACCCTTACGCCAAGGCCAAGCTCGCGTCGACGACGACGGTCACGGTCCTGCACGAGGAGGATGCGCGCACCCTCCAGCGCGTCGAGCAGGTCCCGGCCCCCGTCGAGGTGACCGTCCTGCGGGTCCAGCCCGGCGCGAAGAAGGACTGGACGCTCACCCTCGAGGTGCACAAGCGCTCGAAGGTGGAGAAGGTCCTCCTGAAGAACGACGGGGCCAAGCTCGAGGGCGGCCGCTTCGACGTCCGCCTGCAGCTCGTCTTCGGCGCGCCGGCAGCCGGGGAGGCCCGCGCCGACCTCGACGGGGTACGCACGATCGACGTCTCCGATCCGCACCCGGACGGGACGGAGGACCACGCGCGCAAGGTCGTGGTCAAGGGGCTGGACCTCCCGCCGCTGCCGCTCGACGTGGAGCTGCGGCGGCCCCGCATCGTGCGCTTCGTCGGCGTGGGGCTCCCGCCGGCCCAGGGGCGCTACGAGAAGAAGGGGGCGAAGCCGCCGCCCCCGTCCAAGCCAGGCAGCCGCGTGGTCGTCCATCAGGACTGGACGGTCCGCCTCGAGTGGACGGTCCTGGGCCGTTTCGACCGGCTCGAGCTCGAGCCGATCGGCGAGCGGCCAGCGGTGGCGAAGGGCGACCTCGTCACCGGGAGCCTGACGCTCGACCCGGCCGTGAGGGCGCCGCTGCCCAGCGGCGCCTACACGCTGGTCGCCCGGGGAACGGACGACGCGGCGCCGCGCCACGCCGCGGTGGTCACCGCCGTCGGCATCACCAGGTTCGCCCTGCGGAGCGCGACGGTCCACCAGCTCGAGCACACGGACTGCCACACGTTCGACCCGAAGACCGGGTTCCACGTGTCGAAGCCCGTCGACGAGCTCCTCGGGCGGGCCGGCACCTTTCACGCCGCCCAGCCGGCGGTGCCCGGCCTCCTCCACCTCGGGCACCCGACCCACGACGCGACGCTCTGGTTCGGGCAGGTGGTGGGGACCCTCAAGCCGTCGGTCCGCTATGAGTGGGCGGTGGTCGGCCAGGACGCCATCGACATCACCCTGGACGTGCGCAACCAGGTGACGAAGGACAAGAAGCCGCTTGCTCCCCATGACGTCACGGAGGCGACCCGGAAGACCGGCGGCCACGACATCGAGCACGAGGCGCGCTTCAGCCAGCCGACCGTGACCTACCTGGAGGCGGACCTCAACGTCTGGGAGAAGGGGGCCAAGCGCGAGCCGGGCAGCCGGCTCACCTGCTCGGTCATGCGGCTGCGCATCGACCGGCCGTTCCCGAAGATCGCCGAGGGCGACGCCGGCTTCGGCGCCTACGACGGTCCGCGCCGGCTCGCGGACGGAGAGGCGGTCTCCAGCTGGGACCACCTGCACTTCGTCTGGGGGCTCGAGGGCGACCACATGTACAACCGCCTGCGGCTGTCGCTGTGCGAGCCCGGGCCGGGCGCGGACGAGGACCACCCCCTCGCGCTCCTCGAGCTGGACCTCAAGCCGCGAGGCCAGCTCTACAGCTCCGGGGATGTGGCCATGCCGGCGCCCATGCCCAAGGCGCTCGAGGGCAAGCACGAGGTCATCGCCGTCGCCGACCTCGTCCGGCCGCCGACCCCCGCGGAGAAGGCCAAGGGCGAGACCCGTCCCTGGGTCAACACGTGGCGCAAGGAGCTGGGGATCGCCCGGCGCAAGGTCAAGGTCCGCCTCCCCGTCAAGCAGCCGGCGGGCGTCTTCCCCTGCGTCCAGATCCCCCTGGCGTGCCCGGTGAACAAGGCGCTCGAGCTCCGCCAGAAGTACCTCGACTCGATCGCGGAGCTGGCCCGCGTGCGCGAGAAGTACGGCGTGGCCCTGCGCGCGGCTCACTTCACCAAGGCGGTCGCCGAGCGGGTGATCGACCCGAGCTTCATGAGCAAGCTCGGCCCGGACGACGTCTGGGGCAACATGCGGGGCTGGAGCGGCACGACCTCACCGCCCGCGACCGGCTACGGCGACTCGTGGCTCAAGCGCGAGATCGACCGCATGGAGGGCGAGGTCCAGGCGGCGCTCGCCGCGACCGAGGCTGCCGCCGGCAAGCTCATCGCGTTCATCACCTCGAAGACGAAGCTCTACGGCGGCCGCGACTTCCAGGGGCACCTGATCGACGCCCACGTCGAGCACGTCATCAACCCGGGCAAGGACGCCGACCTCGCCGAGAAGCTCTACGGGGTCGGCGCGCCTGCGACCTACGACCCCGCCAAGAAGGTCTACCGGCAGATCGACCACGCCCTCGCGGTGCTGACCGACTGCCTGTTCATGACCGAGGTCGGGCGCAAGTTCCTGGAGGAGACGACCGACAAGGCCAAGCTCAAGACCGACTACCTGGCCTTCGACGCGGTCTGGGACTTCGTCGGCAAGGTCGCCGGGGTCACGGAGCCGGTCGGCAAGATCATCTACAACGTCTCCCTGGCGCACCACTTCTCGATCCGCCAGTGGACGCACCACCAGGTCAACGCGTTCGTTCAGCACAAGCTGCTCCCGAGCGACCGGCTGCAGCAGTTCGTCGGGTTCATCGGGGAGCGCCTCGGTAAGACGATCGATGTCGAGAAGGCCCTCTACGAGAAGGCCCTGGACCTCACGGACAAGTCCAAGGCGCTGCGCGAGCACCTGCGGAGCAGTCCGGTCAAGCTCGACGACCTGGAAAAGTACAGCAAGACGAACGCGGGCGCGGCGGCCAACCTCGGCGGCAAGTGGTTCAGCTTCGCCCTCGACTCGATGGCCCTGGCGATCACCCTCCACAAGGCGGCATACGACTGGAAGGGCGAGTTCAAGGACTACGCCGCGATCGCCAAGGACCTCTTCGGCCTGGTCAAGTCCTCGGCCGAGCTGGCGCGCGGCCAGATCCTGTCCCGCGGCGCGTTCCTCGAGAAGGAGGCGAGCGCGGCCTACCTCAAGACCCTCTCCACGCGGGCCGCGAACGCGGAGTGGGTCGCGTCGCGGGCGGGCTTCGCCGTCGCCGTGCTCGGCGTCGTCATCTCCGCCATGGACGCCTACGAGGGCTTCAAGAGCAAGGACTGGGACAAGGTCGTCCTGCACTCCGCGGCGGCGATCGCCACCGTGGTCGGCGTCTTCCTCCCCGGGGTCGGCGCGCTCCTGGGCCTGGCCATCGCGGTCACGATGGTCTTCGTCTTCGACCACCCGGTCGTCGACTGGCTCGAGGACACGCCCTGGGGCGAAGACGCGGTCTTCACCATCGATGAGGTCATCGACAAGTTCTACGCGGCGATGTACGACGTCGACATCTACGGTAAGCGCCTCCTCGACTACGACTCGAACCAGGACGCCGTGATCGTCGTGAGCGGGCTGCTGGGACCCGCGCCGGTCGAGGTCTACCTGACGGTCGTCGTCGACGGCACCTCGCACACCGCGCGCGTCAAGCTCACCGACTCCAAGGCGCCTGGCGGCGGCAAGCTGACGATCGACGGCAAGGGCCGCGTCCAGTGGCCGGACCAGCTGATGGCCGAGGGCAAGCCGCGCTTCCGCCTCTTCGAGGCCTGGGACGTGTTCCCGAACATCAAGCGGACGGACAAGGACCACGAGGTGGAGGTGGCCGTCTACCCGGACAAGGACACGAAGCCGCTGAAGAAGAAGGCGACCATCACCTTCCGCCGGCCGCCACGGCCGCGCCTCGATCAGATCTCGGGGCACTACTGGGGGCTCCCGGGCGAGCGCCAGAAGCGGGTGGGGAAGACCGCCACCGGGGCGGAGTACTTCCAGGTGGACCCGGGCCAGGAGGTCACCGAGGTCTCGTTCCGCGCGCAGTTCGCCGACGGCTGCAAGGTCAAGGTCCAGCTCTACAAGACGGACTGGGCGCTGTGGAAGGGCGACCTGCTGGACGAGACGACGGTCGTGGTCGTCGACAAGGCCGCCGGCTCGGGGACCGCGACGAGCGTCGTCACCAAGGCGAAGCTGACGTTCAAGCTCCCGGCGGCGGACGACGACTACACGGGCCAGCTCTGGCTGGTCCTCCACGACCGCGACGGCAAGGAGCTCGAGGACCGGGTCTCGGGCAAGTTCAAGGTGGCCCGCAGCGCGTACATCGCGAAGAAGGGCTGAACGTCAGAACGCCCGGACGGCGCGGAGGGCTGACCTCCCGAGGGTTCCCGGGGCCCACCGCGCCGCCCACGGCGTGCCGGAATGGTCGTCGTTCGGCCCGCGCTGCGCCAGCGCGGCGTCAGAGCGCCTCGCGCGTCAGGACTTGCGCCGCGCCGGCCGGAGCGCCCGCGCGATCGCCTCGGCCCACTCGGACGGCGCCTCGCACACGACGACCGCGTGGTGCGGGCCGGGCCGCTCGACGCGCGTCTCGCAGCCGGTGAGGGCGTTGACGCCCAGGAAGCCGTCGAGGTGCTCGCGGAAGTGCTCCGCCGTGCCGGCGCCGTCGGGACCGTGGAAGTCCCACTCGAGGGTCGGCACGTCAGTGCGCCTCGAACCAGGAGCGCCCGCGGCCGACGTCGACCACCAGCGGCACGGTCATCGGGAACGCCCCGGTCATCTCCTCCTTCACGAGGGCCTCGAGCCGGTCGAGCTCGTGGGGCGGCGCCTCGAACAGGAGCTCGTCGTGGACCTGGAGCAGCATGCGGGCCGCCAGCCGCTCGGCGCGCAGACGCCGGTCGATCCGCACCATGGCGACCTTGATGATGTCCGCCGCGCTCCCCTGGATCGGCGTGTTGGTGGCCATGCGCTCGGCGTTGGCCCGGAGCTGGCGCTGCGTCGAGTGGATGTCGCCCAGCGGCCGGCGGCGGCCGAGCACCGTCTCGACGTAGCCGTGCTGGCGCGCGTGCTCGACCTGCGCGTCGAGGTAGCCCTTGATCCGGGGGTACTTGGCGAAGTAGCCGTCGATGAACGCGCGCGCGTCGGCGACCGACAGCCCCGTGTCGCGCGCCAGGCGCTGCGCGCCCATGCCGTAGACGATCCCGAAGTTGATCGCCTTGGCCCGCCCGCGCAGCTCGGGCGTGACGTCGTCGAGCGCCACGTCGAAGATCCTCGCCGCCGTGGCCCGGTGGACGTCGAGGCCGCGGCGGAAGGCGTCGAGGAGCGTCTCGTCGCCGGAGAGGTGCGCCAGGATCCGCAGCTCGACCTGCGAGTAGTCGGCCGACAGGAGCTGCCAGCCCGGCTCCCCCGCGATGAAGGCCGAGCGCAGCTGCTTGCCCTCGGGCGTGCGGATGGGAATGTTCTGCAGGTTGGGGTCCGACGACGACAGGCGCCCCGTGGCCGCGACCGCCTGGTTGAACGACGTGTGCACGCGGCCGGTGCGCGGGCTGATCAGGCCGAGCAGCGCGTCGACGTAGGTGCCGATCAGCTTCTCGAGCGCGCGGTGCTCGAGGATCTTGGCCGGCAGCGGGTGGTGCGGCGCGAGCTGCTCGAGGACCTCGGCGTCGGTCGACGCCGCGCCGGTGGCCGTGCGCTTGATCCGCAGCCCCGCCGCCTTGTGCAGCTCGAGCCGGTCGAACAGGAGCGCCGCCACCTGCTTCGGGCTCGACATGTTGAAGTCGCCGCCGGCGAGCGCCCCGATCTCCTCCTCGAAGCCCTTCAGCCGCCGGCGCAGGTCGTGGCCGATCCGCCCCAGGACCTCGGGGTCGACGCGCACGCCCGTCTCCTCCATGCGGCGCAGGACGTCCATGAGCGGCAGCTCCACCTCGCGGTAGAGCTTCACCAGCCCGGGCTCCTGCTCGAGGCGGCGCGTGAACAGCCGGTGCAGGCGGAACGTGATGTCGGCGTCCTCGCTGCAGTAGGGGAAGATGTCGCGGTCGGGCGCGTCCTTCATCGTGCGCTTGCCCTTGCCGCGGCCGATCACCTCCGACGTGGCGATCTTGCGGTAGCCGAGGAAGCGCAGGGCCAGGTCGTCGAGGTTGTGCGTCTTCTGCGAGGGGTCGAGCAGGTAGCTCTCGAGGAGCGTGTCGAAGGCGATCCCCCGCACCTCGATCCCGTGCCGCGCGAGCACCAGCGCGTCGTACTTCACGTTCTGCCCGCCCTTGGCGCGGGTCGGGTCCTCGAGCACGGGGCGCAGGCGCTCGAGGTGGCGCGAGAAGTCGAGCTCGAGCGGGAAGAGCTCCGCCTGCGGCGCGGGCGGCGCGGCGAACAGGTCGAACTGCTCGCCCGCGCGCGCCGCGGCCGGCGCGGCTGCGTGCAGCGCGTGCTCCTCGGCGCCGACGTACCAGGCCTCGCCCTCGCGAAACGAGAAGGCCATGCCCACGACCTCTGCCTCCTGCGGGTCGAGGCTCGTCGTCTCGAGGTCGAACACGAACTCGGGCGCCTCGCGCAGGCGGGCCACGAGGCCGTCGAGCTCGTCGGGTCCGACGCGGTGGTGGACGTGCGGGTCGTCGCGCTTGTCGGTCGAGAAGCGGCGCAGGAGCTCGCGGAACTCCAGCTCGGCGAACAGGCGCGCCAGCTCGGGGCGGTCGGGGTCGCGGCGCACGAGGGCGTCGGGCTCGACCGGCACGGGCGCCGCCGTGTCGAGCGTCACCAGGTCGCGCGACAGCAGCGCCGACTCGCGGTGGTCGAGGAGCGCCTTGCGGATCGACGGCAGCCGCACCTCCTCGGCGCGCGCGAGGAGGTCGTCGAGGTCGCCGAACTGCTGCAGGAGCTCGAGCGCCCGCTTGGGGCCGACCCCCGGCACGCCCGGGACGTTGTCCGACGAGTCGCCCACCAGCGCCAGGTAGTCGCGGAAGCGCTCCGGCGGCAACCCGTAGCGCTCGGCGCAGCCCGCCGGGTCGACCTCCTCGGCGAGCACGCGCGGCGGCAGGTTCTGCCGCCACGGGTTGTAGAGGTGGATCCGCTCCGTGACGAGCTGGCAGAAGTCCTTGTCGCCCGTGACGATCAGGACGTCGTACCCCTGCGCCTCGGCCTTCTTGGCCAGCGTGGCCACGACGTCGTCGGCCTCGTAGCCCTCGAGGCCCAGGCGCGGGAGGCCCAGCGCGTCGACGATCCGGTCGACGTAGGGCAGCGCGTCGACGAGGTCGTCGGGCATGCGCGCGCGCGTGGCCTTGTAGGCCTCGTACTTCGCGTGGCGGAAGGTGCGCTTCGACACGTCGAACACGACGGCGACGCGGTCCGGCTCCTCCTGGTCGAGGATCCGCAGCAGGTCTCGCGTGAAGCCGTACGCCGCCGACGTGTTCAGCCCGCGCGAGTTGCGCAGCGGGTTCTTGATGAACGCGAAGTGGCTGCGATACGCCAGCGCGGAGCCGTCGAACAGGAACAGGCGGGGTCGGTCGGACACGGCTCCATTGTAGGGGGACCCGCCGACATCTGGCTCGACCTCGAGGTCCCGCGAGACTTCAGCTCCGCAGGCGGTCGCCCTCTGGGTCGTGGTCGTCCGTCCAGACGAGGCCCGTGGGGTCGCTCGCCGGCCCGGTTCGGCGCCTGCGACGCCAGGGGTGCACCTCGGTCGAGGAGGGGCCACGACCTCTCGTCGAGAGCCGGTAGAGGAAGCCGCCGATGCCGCACAGCATGAGGAGGAACAGGAGCCCGTCGGTGGACGAGTCTCCGCGCCCGTGCAGGTAGCCGCGGTCGGCGTCGAACTGGAAGGAGTCCAGCATCGCCTCGAACGTGCGACGCGTCCGCGGCGCGTCGTCGTCCGCGCTGGACATCGTGAGCTGAACGACGCTCACCCGGCCGGGGAACATCGCGCAGACGGTCACGATCCCGTCCTCGTCCGCGCTCTCCGCCGGCCTGCGCGACTCGAGGAGCACGAGGAGCCGCTGCTCGTCGATCACCGGCCTGCCGAGCTCGACGTCACCGGCGTCCGCAGACTCGAGCGCCTCCCGGAGCTTCTCCGAGCTCAACGACCTCGCGATCGCGCGGAGCGACGCCCGCCCGACCGCGAGCTCCGACACGAGCAGGATCGGGTATGCGTCGCTCGTCGTCGGTCGGAACGCCGCCAGGTGCCTCAGGCGCGAGGCGCCCTTCGCCTCCGCCTGAGGGAGCGTCGCCACGAACGCGGCCAGCTCGGCCTCGGACAGCCGCCTCCAGTCGTCGGGCACGCGCAGGGAGCACCCGGCCGCGGCGTCCCGATACTCGAGCGCGGCCGCCGGCTGCGATGCGAGGGCGAGCACGGCCAAGCTGCAGGCGACCAGGGCCGCTCGGCGCCGAGTCACCGCGCTCCGCTGCTCGTTCATCGTGGCCACGATATCAGGCCGGCCCGCGCGATCTCGCTCACGGATCCCGCTCGGCGTGCTCGTCGACGCTGTCGACCGAGTCCGGATACTGCTCCAGCAGGCCGCGGTCGTGCGCCAGCGCCCGCGCCATCGCTGCGCGCGCCGTCTCGCCCGCCTCGTCGGCGACCGCGTCGAGCCAGCGCGCGAGGTCGTCGTCCCCGAGCCCTCGCGTCGCGAGCGCGTCGCGGAGGCCGGCGAGCGTGGCGCTCGTCACGGGCCTGCCTGCTCGCTCCTGACCCAGAAGATCTCGTCGTCGCTCATCACCGCCACGCGCGCGCCCGCCTCGCGCAGGCGGTCCATGGGCGTGTCGAGGAACGCGGCCAGGAACTCGTCCTTCAGGCCCATGACGACGACCCGCCCGCTGCGCCGGTCGCGCACGCGGCTCTCGGTCGGCTGCCCGTCGTTGACGAACGCCAGGCTCAGGTTGAGCTTCCCCGGGCTGGCGCCGGTAGCCGCCTGGAGGCCGTCGGCGATGCAGCTCCACTGCACCTGCCGCGGGCAGGTGTGCTCGACCTCGAGGGCGAACTCGCCGCGGCGGAGGCCGAGGTCCGTCAGGGCGCGCTCGCCCATGCGGTGGCCGGCGACCGCGAACGGCCCGGCGCCGCCGTGGACGCGCGCGACGGCCTCGAGGATCACCTCGGCCCGCGGGCGCTCCGGCGCGGGCGCCGGGTCGGCGGCGCAGCCAACGACGAGGACCAGCGCCAGTAGGGCCCGCGCGCTCACGCGAGCCGCCCTTCGGCCGCGAGCGCCGCGAGGTCGTCGAGGGCGTCGTACCAGGCGCGCGTCAGCGGCCGCGACGGCCCGCGGCGCACGCGCTCGAGCAGCGCGAACGTGCTCGACGGCCCCTTGCCCCAGCCGTCGCCCTCGCGCCGGACCGTGCGCGCCAGGGCGTGGTCGTCGCGCGTCGCGGCGAGCGTGCCGTCGGGGGCGACCCGCGCCGCGAGCGCCTCGAGCGCCTCGACCAGCGCCTCGGCCGGCAGGGCCTCGTCCGCCGCGCGCGCCCAGCGCGTCACGAGCGTCAGGCCGCGCAGCACGTCGTAGAGGTAGAAGCGCGGGAACACGGGGTCGAGCCAGCTCGCGTCGATCGGGCCGCCCTTCGACAGCGACAGGCAGCCCAGCCGCCGCTGCAGCAGGTAGTGGACGCCGCGGGCCAGGAACGCGTCCTCGCCGGCGGCGCGCTCGGGCTGGTCGAGCAGGGCCTCGAGCGCGGGGACGGTCGACACGACCGAGCTGCGCGGCGTCGGCCGCAGGTAGGCCGCCTCGTCGCAGTTCAGCCCGCCGTCGGGGAGCTGGTAGCGCAGGAACCAGCCGCGGCTCCACGGCACCGCCTCGCCCGGGTCGCGCTCGCCGGCGTGCAGGAGCCGGCTCAGGCAGCCCAGCGCGCAGTGGCACAGGACGTCGCGGTACGGGTCGGTCCCGGGCGGGACCTGGTCCTCGGTGAACGGGAAGAACGCCAGGTACTTCTCCCGCACGGCGCCGGCGAGGGCGTCGAGCGCCGCCGCGGGCGCCTGGTCGACCAGGCCGAGCTCGAGGAGCGTCAGGAGCTGCCACCAGGGCGAGTCCCACTTGGGCCAGTAGGGGTCGTCGGCGAGCGACGCCGCCGCGCCGGGGCTGGCCAGGGCGTCGACGACCGCGGCGACCTCGGGGTCGCTCGCCCGGACGAGGGGCGCGGCGGCGAGGGCCGCGTCGCGGCGCGGGCGCTCCCGCTCGAGCAGCTCGAGGACGGCGGCGCGGGGGTCGGTCATGAGGGGATCCTACCCGCCGCCCCCGACGCTCAGCCCGCCGCGCGCACCAGCGCCAGGGCCACCGCCGCGGGCAAGGCCTGCACGAACAGGATCGCCTTGCTGGCGGTCGCGGCGCCGACGACGCCGGCGACGACGACGCAGGCGAGGAAGAAGGTCTGCACGGCCAGGGGGTCCTGCGTCCCGGGCAGGAGCCCCCACACGAGGCCGGCGGCCAGGAAGCCGTTGTAGACGCCCTGGTTGCGCGCCAGGACCGCCGTGGCCTCCGCCTGCTCGGCCGTCATGCCGAACACGCGCCGGCCGAAGGGCGTCGTCCAGAGGGCGCTCTCGAGGACCATGAACCAGACGTGCGCGAGCGCCACGAGCGCCACGAGCACCTGCGCGGCCGTCCTCACGGCTCGCTCGCCAGGGGCAGGTGGACCTCGAAGCGGCCGCTCTCGTCCATGGCCTCGCGGATCCGCGCCAGGAGGTCGAAGCGCGACTCGACCAGCCAGCGGGCCAGCTCGTCCTTCTGCTCGGCCGGCAGGTCGGGCGCGGCGCGCTCGACGAAGCGGTCCGACGCGAACGAGCTGGCGCGCGGGTCGAGCATGCGCCGCCGGTAGCCGGGCGGGATCCGCCCCTCGACCACCTGCTCCTGCCGCTCCGGATCGACGCGGAAGGCGATCAGCGTGTCGTCGGTGCTCGCGTCGGCGTACTCCATGATCGGCAGCGTCCCCGGCGTCAGCTCGACGCCGTCGAGGTCGACGCCGTCGCTGCCGAGGGTGCGCAGGAAGTCGGCCAGGAGCCCGCCGAGCCCGCCGAACTCGCGGATCTTCGTGCGGGCCAGGACGCGCGCGCCCACGCGCAGGCGCACGTAGATGAACACCCTGTCGTCCTCGGTCCGGTCCACGGCCCCACTCTACCGTCAGCGCCCGCGGGGGAGCACGCGGAACTGTGTGGTCATCGCCTTGACGGCGTAGGGGATCTTGGCCAGCACGGTCCGCACGCCCACCCCGCGCTCCGCCGGCACCGCCCACAGGAACAGGGCCACGCATCCGGCGCGGCTCACGCTGCAGGCCAGGAACACGACCTGCCGCCGGTCGAGCGCCCAGGGGCCGAGGTCGACCACCTGCGGCAAGGCGTCGACGATCACCCCCGACGCCGCCGACGAGAGCGCCTGCGCCAGGCCGGCCGTCGTCGCGTAGACGGCGAAGGCGCGCTCCGGACGCGGCCCGACCGACAGGCCCAGCGCCAGGTTGAAGATCGCGAAGTTGTAGCCGCTCCACGACACGCCCGAGCTGAGCGCGTCGAGGTAGATCGGCCACGTCCGCTCCGGCGTCGCCACGAGGTAGTAGAGCGGGTGCGTGGTGATCAGGAGCACGCCCGCGAGCACCACGATCCGGTTGCCGAGGCGCCGCGCGGCGAGCCCCCACAGCGGCAGGGCCACGGCCATGGCCGCGCCCTGGAGGATCACGAACGTCCCGTTGACGGTCGTGTAGGGGAGCCGCAGCTGCTCGAGCTGGAACGGCGTCCAGAAGGGCGCCGCGAAGCCGTTGGTGAACCCGAACACGCCCACGAAGAGTAGGAACCCGCGCAGCCCCGGCCGCCGCACCGCGTCGGCGAAGGGCGCGACGACCGCCTCGCGCAGGGTGAGCGGAAGTCGCGCCTGCGCCGGCCGCGCCGGCTCGGGCTGCGCGCGCAGGAGGAGGGCGCAGGCGAGCCCCGCGACGGCCGCGACGCAGAAGAGCAGGGCGAAGCCCTGCGCGCGCAGCGCCTGCGCCGCCGCGTCGGCGACGCCGCCGCGGGGCACGCCGCCGAACCAGCGGTCGAGCGTGTAGCCGGCGCCGAGGGCCACGGCGATCCCCGTGATCGCGCACAGGTTGTTGCGCAGCGAGAAGAACCCGGCGCGCAGGGGTCCGGGCACCAGGTCGGCCATCCACGAGACCCACAGGTTGCCGCTGAACGACAGGAGCCCGCAGGAGAGGGCGAACAGACAGAGGAAGGCCGCCAGCGCCGCGTCGCCGTAGCCGAGGAGGAACGGCAGCGCCGCGCAGGCCGGCCACAGGAGGCGCGCCGCGGCCGACGACACGACGACCGCCGCGCGCCGCTCGCGCAGGCGCGGCGCCACGGCCGCCGACACGAGCTGCATGGCGCTCGCCAGGGGCGGGATCGCCGCGAGCAGCCCAAGGGCCACGTCGGACGCGCCCAGCATGAGGGCGAAGCCGAAGGTGATCGCGTTGCCGCCCACACCCAGGCCGGTGAGCGCCGAGTGGGCCTGCGAGGCCAGCCCCTCGACGATCGAGACGGTCAGGCCGCGCCGGCGCGCGGCGGTCGGGAGGCGCTCGGCGCGGGCTGGAGCCGTGTCGTCCACGCGGCGCGGGAGCATACCTGGGCGGGCGGGCCGGGCGATGCGCGGCGTCGAGCCCGCGCAGGCGCACGCTGGACCCTCCTCCTCGCCCCTGGCACCATGCACCCGTGACCGACCCGGCCCGCGAGCTCCAGTGGCTTCGGCGGCTGCGCGACCTCTCGCACCGGCTGGCGGCCGAGCAGGACGTGCGGCGCCTCCTGCCCGCGATCCTCGACGCGGCGATCGAGCTCACGCAGGCGGAGCGCGGGTTCCTCGTGCGGGTCGAGCCGCCGCGCAAGGGCGAGGCCCGCGTGCGCATCCGCGTCGACGTCGCCCGCGGCTTCGACCAGGAGACGCTGCAGGGCGCGCAGGGCAAGGTGTCGCGCACCGTCGTCGAGCGCGTGCTCGAGCGCGGGCGCGCGGTCGTCACCACGAGCGAGGAGGACCAGGACATCCGCGACGTCTCGAGCGTCCAGGCGCGCAAGGTCCTGTCGATCCTCTGCGCCCCCATGCTCCTGCGCGGCGAGCCCCGCGGCGTCCTGTACCTCGACCACCGCTTCGACCCGCGCGCCTTCTCGGAGCAGGACCTGCCGGTCGTCACGGCCTTCGCCGACCAGGCCGCCGTGGCCCTCGAGACGGCGGAGCTGCTCGCCGCGCGCGAGGCCGAGGAGCGGCAGGACGAGCCCCCCGAGCCTCCGGCCGACCCGGCCGCCGCGCCCGCCTTCCCGCCCGGTGAGGGCCCCCTGCGCTACGGGCGGCTGATCGGCGCCAGCGCCCCCATGCGCGCGCTCTACGCGGGGATCGAGCGCGCGGCGCGGTCGTCGGCGCTCGTGCTCGTCACCGGCGAGAGCGGCACGGGCAAGGAGCTCGTCGCGCGCGAGGTCCACGCCCGCGGCCAGCGCCCCGACGAGCCGTTCCTCTCCGAGAACTGCGCCGCGATCGCCGACACCCTGCTCGAGAGCGAGCTCTTCGGCCACCGCCGCGGCGCGTTCACCGGCGCCACCGCCGACCGCAAGGGCCTGTTCCACCTCGCCGGGCGCGGCACGCTGTTCCTCGACGAGGTCGGCGACATGAGCCCGTCCATGCAGGCCAAGCTGCTGCGCGTCCTGCAGGAGGGGACCGCGCGCCCGGTCGGCGGCGCCGCCGCGCAGCCCGTCGCCTGCCGGGTGATCGCGGCCACCCACCGCGACCTCAAGGCGCTCGTCGCGCAGGGCGCGTTCCGCGAGGACCTCTACTACCGGCTCGACGTGCTGCGCGTCCACGTGCCGCCGCTGCGCCAGCGCCCCGAGGACATCCCGCCGCTCCTCACCCACTTCCTCGAGGCCGAGGGCGGCGGCCACATAGAGGTCACACCCAAGGCGCTCGAGCTGCTCGTGGGCTACAGCTGGCCGGGCAACGTGCGCGAGCTGGAGAACGAGGCCCGCCGCCTGGCCACCCTGGGCGAGCCGAAGCTCACCGCGCGCCACCTCTCGCCCGACGTCGCCGCCGGGCGCGGGCTGGCGCGCGCCGCAGGCGGCTACTCGGGCAAGACGCTGGGCGAGGTCGAGCGCGAGATGGTCGCCGCGGCCCTGCGCGAGACGGGCGGCAACAAGGCCCGCGCCGCCCGGCAGCTCGGGATCCCCAAGACGACGCTCTACCACCTGATCGAGCGCTACCAGCTCTCGTGACCCGCAGGTGAGCCAGGAGGCGGGCGGGTTCGACTGGTCCTTCGGCGGCGCGCCGTCGCCACCCACCCCGGCCCCCGACCCGGCGCCCGCGCGCCGGCCGGCCCCGACCGTCGGCGGCGCGTTCGCCGGCTTCGAGGTCACGGGCGTCCTCGGCCGCGGCGGCATGGGCGCCGTCTACCGCGCGCGCGACCCGGCCACCGGCCGCGAGGTGGCGCTCAAGGTCCTGCGCGGCGCCCTCGACGGCCCGCAGCGCGAGCGCCTGCGGCGCGAGGGGCAGCTCACGGCCGCGCTCGCGCACCCCGGGATCGTGCGCATCCACTCCGCCGGCGAGCACGAGGGCGCCGTCTACCTGGCCTACGAGTTGGTCGAGGGCGGGCCGGCCTGCGAGGACGCCCTGCGCACGCTGCCGCGCCCGGCGCGCGTGGCGCTCCTGCGCGACGTGGCCCGCGCCGTGGGCCACGCGCACGCGCAGGGGGTCGTGCACCGCGACCTCAAGCCGGGCAACGTGCTGATCGACGCGGCCGGGCGGCCGCTCGTGGCCGACTTCGGCCTGGCGCAGGCGCGCGGGCTCGAGCGCCTCACGGCCACCGGCGCGACCGTCGGCACGCCGCTCTACATGGCCCCCGAGCAGTTCGGCCTCACGAGCGACGCCGTCGGCCCGCCCGCCGACGTGTGGTCGCTGGGCGTGATGCTGTATCAGGCGCTCTGCGAGCGGCCGCCGTTCGAGGCCCCGAGCCTGCTCGAGCTGGGCGCGCGCGTGTGCTCGACCCGGCCCGCGGCGCCGCGGCGGCTCGACCCGACGATCGACGCGGCGCTCGAGGCCGTGTGCCTCAAGGCGCTCGCGCAGCGCCCCGACGAGCGCTACGCCGATGCGGCCGCGCTGGCCGACGACCTCGACAACGCCCTCGCCGCGCGCCCGGTCACGGCGTCGCGCTCGGGCGTCGCCGAGCGCCTCGGCCGCCTGACGCGCGGCCGCCGGCGCGCGGCGCTCGCGCTGACCCTGGGCGGGCTCGGCCTGTGGCTCGGCCTGGGGCACGTGGTCGTCGAGGGCCGGGCGCCCGACGACGCCCGCGCGAGCGCCCGGTCGAGCCGCGGCGACTGCGCCGAGGACGACCTCGCCGCCGCCCTCGGCGCCGCGCGCGACCCGGCCCGCGCCCAGGCCCAATTTGCTGCTCGCCCAGGCGCCGGGGCGCCGCCGACGGCCCGGGCTGGGAGCGCCGGGCCGAGCACGCGGTAGCCGCCGCGCGCCCGACCCCGCGCGCGCGGCGCCGGCACGAGGCGGCGCGCGCGGGCCCTCGAGGCGCTCGGTCGCCTCGACGAGGCCGTCGCCGCGCAACGCGCCGCCTGGGCGGCCGGGCGCCGGCCGCCCTCGTCGGGCTGGCGCCTTTCGCTCGAGCGGGCCGGCCGGACCGACGAGGCGCTGGCCGTCGCCGAGGAGGCCCTCGCTGCGGCGCCGCTCGACCCGGACGCCTGGGGCGTGCGCGCGCGCAGCCTCGCTGCCGCCGGACGGATCGACGAGGCCGGCCGGGCGCTCGAAGACCTGGCGGCGCGCGCCCGCCTGCCGTGGGTCGAGCCCTTGCGCGCCCACGTCGCGGCGGCGCGCGGCGACGACCCGCGCCCCGTCCTCGAGGCCGCCGCCGCGTCCTGGCCCGACGACGTCGGGGTGGTCACGGCCCTGGTCGTGCACCTGCTCGAGGCGGGCGCCGCCCCGGTCGCCCTGGCCCGCCTGCGCTCCTGACGCGCGCGCGGCGGCTGCTCGTCACCTCGAGCGCGCCCCTGGGGCTCCTCGTCGCCCGGCCGGTCGCGCCAGGCGACGACGTCCCCGAGGCTGTACCCGCGCCGGCGCGCGCTGGCTCCTGGCCGAGGCGGCGCGCGAGGTGGCCTTCCTCGAGCGCCCGCCGCTCCCCGATCGCCCTCGCGCTTCCGACGAGATGGCGGCGCGCCCGCGCGCGCGCTGCTCGGCGCCGCGCTCGCCGGCCCCTCGACCGCGACGAGCGCGGACGGCCTGACGCTGCTCGCCCGCGCCGAGGGGCCGGAGACGCCTGCCGGCCTGGCGGCCGCGGGCCGCCCACGCGGCGCGCCTGGACGACGTCGCCGGGCGCGCGTTCTGGCCTGCGCCCGCGCCGCCGCCGGGCAGGGCGCGGCCGCGCTGGGCCTGCTCGAGGGCGCCCCGCCGACCGCGGTCGCGCGCGCGCGCGGCGAGGCGCTCCTGCGGCGCTCGGGCGCGGCCCGGAGGCGGTCGCCGCCCTGACCCTCGCCTGTGCCGGCGCCCTGCACGACCCGCGCCGGTCGACGCGCTGGCGCGCGCGCATCGACCTCGCCGGCGACGCCGCCGGCGCCGCGGCCGCGGGCGCGCGACCCGCTGGCGCTCAGTGCGGCGAGCGCCGCGCCGAGGCGGACGCGATCACCCTCCGCGCCCGCCACGAGCTCAAGCGCGCCCCGCACCCGGAGCGCCTGGCGCTCCTCGCGCAGGCGCTCGAGCTCGACCCGCTGCACGCCCGCGCGCGCTTCTACCGGGGCCACTTCGAGCTCACGCGGGAGCGCGCCTACGTCGACGGGTTCCGCGGCTTCGTGGGCGGCCTGGCCGCCGACCCGGCGATCCTCGCCGAGGAGGTCACGGAGCTCCTCGCCGACCTGGGCACGTTCGGCCGCGGCATCACCGGCGGGGCGAGCAACATGCAGCACCTGCTGCGCGACCTCGGCGAGGAGGGCGCCGGCGGCCGGGACGACCAGCTCCTGCGCGGCCTGCTCTGCGCCGCCATGGTCGAGTACGAGGAGCTGTCCCTTGCCCTCGACCGCGGCGTGCGCGAGCTCTCGGCGGTCCTCGTCGAGGACCCGGGCGAGGCGCTGGCCTACGTCCTGCGCGGCTTCCTGCACCTGCGTGCAGGGCGGCTCGTCGAGGCGGAGCGCGACCTCGAGGTCGCCCGCGAGGCGGTCCCGCGCTGCGGCAACGTGCACCTCTACGAGGCGCTGCTCCTCGCCGCGCGCGGTGCGCCCGACGCCGCGGTGCTCGAGCGGCTCGCGCGCGCCCGGCAGGCGCGCTACCCGGCGGCCAAGTTCGAGGCGGCGCGCTATCGGGAACTGGTGGTCTACATGCGCCGCGACGCCTTCGTGCGCGAGGTGTCGCGCATCTTTCGCCTGGAGTGACGCTGGGCGATTTCGCCCACCCGGGCGGCCGGGCGAGCTCCCAGGAGCTGAAGGGGGGCACCTGCCGGTGCGCAAGTCACTGCAAGGACGCAAGTTGTTCTGACGTGGGCGCATGCGCGCGCCGGTCCAGAACCCTCTTGAATCTGGGAAACCTGCGCCCGAGAATCGCGTTCGTCCTGCAGGGTTGGGTCTCACGAGGGAGAGGAAGGCTTCATGCGCAGCACCATCGCGCTGCTCCTGATCGCGACGTTGGCGAGTCCCGTCCTCGCGCAGAGCGCGGGCCCGGCGCCCGGCGGCGGCACCGGCACTTCGCCCGGGTCGACGCCCGGCGTCTCGACGATGCCGACCGACCTGGACCTGCCGCTCGAGAAGCCCATGTTCGTCGCGCCGCCCCAGCCGGCGCCCACGCCGGACGACGGCGACCGCGACGACCCGCGCGACGAGCCGCCGCCGGTGATCTACGGCGAGGAGATCATCAGCGAGACGGACACGATCGTGTACGTCGTCGACATCTCCTGCTCGATGGACTGGGACAACCGCAGCTACACGACCCTCGACGGCCAGACGCGGACGGGCAACCGCATGGCCCGCGCGAAGGTCGAGCTGTCGCGCTCGATCCTGGGCCTGTCGCGCAACTTCACCTTCACCGTGATCGCCTACGACTGCGGCACGCGGACGTGGTCGCGCCAGCTCAAGGAGGCCAACGACTCCAACAAGTCGTCGGCGGTCGCCTGGGTGAACGCGCTCCAGCCCACCGGCGCCACCGGCACCGGCCCGGCGGTCTCGCTCGGGCTGCAGGTCTCGCGCGAGAACAAGTCGGTCGTGCTCCTCACGGACGGCGCGCCCAACTGCGGCGTGCCCGAGGACAACAACTGGTACAACTACAGCGAGAGCGCCGTCCTCAACGCGCACCGGCGCATGATCCGCAACGCCAACTCGCAGGGCGCCACGATCAACGTGTTCGGGATCGCGGCCAGCGGCACCTACCGCACGTTCTGCCAGAACGTCGCGGCCGACGCGAGCGGGTCGTACTTCGACGTCCCGTAGCTCGACCTGCGGGCACCGAGACGAGCGGGCGGGGCGACGAGCCCCGCCCGTCGTCGTTCCGGAGTCGTTGTTCCGGAGTTCCGGACTACCTGAGCCCCTCGCGCTCCAGCGCGCGCACGAAGGCCTCGCCGTGGGCCGAGCCGGCGCGGTGCAGCACCGCCGGCCGGCCGATCGGCGCCGGCAGGCGGACGCGCAGCGGGCGGGCCGGGTCGCCGTGGACGGCGCCGGTCCACACGTCCACCCAGCGGCCGGGCGGGAGCGTGGCGTCGACGTGCGCGCGACCCGGGTCGAGCACGGGCGCGACGAACAGGTCGGGGCCGAGCAGGAAGGCCGCCTGCTCGCGCAGGAGGTCGGGGTGCTCGGGCGCGTGCAGCCAGGGGTGGCGCACGAGCGGCCAGCCATGCGCGGCGGCGTCGGCCATCAGCGCCCGGCGGTAGGGCTGGAGGGCGCGGAAGACCTTGGTCATGCGCGCCAGGTGCTCGAGCGTCTCGGCGTCCGAGTCGAGCTGGTGGCCGCCGGCGGCGCCGGGGACGAGGCCCTCGTGGGTGCGGAGCATGACGGTGAAGGCCGACAGCTCCACCCAGCGCAGGAGGAGCTCCTTCGGCCGGCGAAAGAACGTCAGCGGGCCGAGGGCCACCGTCGTGTAGCCGCCCGCGTCGCCGTGGTTGAGGCTGAAGCCGGAGATCCCCGACGAGAGGAGGCCGGTGAGCGCGCTCTTGATCCCGTCGTGGCGGTCCCAGGAGCAGAGCTGGTCGCCGAGCCAGAAGAGGCGCGTGGCGCCGGGCGAGCGGGTGAAGCCGCTGCGGCTGAAGAAGACCACCTCGTCCTCGAGCCCCGCCTCGGCGACGACCTCGGCCTGGAGCTCGGCCCAGAGCTCGGGCCAGCGGTTGTGCGCGTCGCGCGGGTCGCCGGCGGCCAGGCGCGCGTCGAACGGCAGCGCCTCGCCGAAGTCGCCCATCCACCCCGAGACGCCGCTGCCGAGGAGCTCGTGGCGGATGAGCTCCTTGAGCCAGGCGCGGGCGTCCGGCGAGGTCAGGTCGACCAAGGCCGCGTCGAAGCCGCCGTTGCCGATCAGGTAGGGGCGGCCCTTCGCGTCTTGCACGAGGTGGCCGCCGTCGCGCGCCTGCGCGAACAGGTCGGGGCCGGCGCCGCGGGCCCGCGCGTCGACGAGCCACGGGTTCACGTAGGAGAGGACGCGGTGGCCGCGCCCGCGCAGCTCCGCCACGAAGCCGGGCCAGTCGGGGTAGGTGGCCGGGTCGGGGGTCCAGGTCCACCAGAGGCGGATCCCGAACGGCGTCTTGCGCTCGCCGACCCAGTCCTGGAGGAAGAAGCCGGCGACCGGCACGTCGTGGCGGGCCAGCGTGTCGGCGAGGCGCCGGATCCGCGCCGGCCCGCCGACGGCGCCGACGATCAGCCCCTCGTGCGCCCAGTCGGGCAGCGGGCGCATGCGTCCGGCGTACTCGGTGAACGCCTCGATCAGCTCGAGGGGCGAGCCGCCGAGCAGCACGCGCGCGTGCAGCGCGTCGCCCAGCACCTCGACGCGGGCGGCGCGCGGGTCGGTGAGGTCGAAGAACGACGGCGCCGCGTCCTCGAGGAACAGCGAGCGGAGGCGCGTCGTCACGTACTGCGGCACCGGCGCGTAGGTGGTGCTCCAGTCGCCGGCCGCGCCGCCGGCGGCGTTCAGCAGCGTCGACACCGGCTGGACGCCCCGGCCGATCCCCTGCTCGCGCACGATCACGGGGAGGCGGCGGCCCTTGAGGTCGAGGTAAGTGAACTGCTCGCCGAAGCCGACGAAGCGCTCGTCGGGGTCGCTGCGGCCGATCAGGGCCACGCGGTCGACCGCCTGCTTGTCGGGGAGGTCGAGGGCCAGGACGACGCGCAGGTGCCGCGCGGCCGCCTGCTCGAGGCGCAGGGTGTAGGGGAGCGCGCCCGTCGGCGCGGGCGCGCCGAGGACGTGGACGACGCCCGAGCGCGGCAGGAGTCGCCCGCGGACGACGACGGCCGGGCCGTCCTGCTCGACCTCGTCGACCGCCTGGCGCCCGGTCCAGCGCAGGTCGCGCTCCTCGACCTTGAAGAAGCCGCGCTGCCCGTGGATCCGCGTCTGCCCTCTCGCCGCGGCGACGAACGGCCGGCCGGGCCGGCTCTCCCAGAGCGTGCGCCCCGGCGCGCGCGGGTGGCGGACGACGAGGTGCCCCGCGTCAGTCCACGCGACCTGGAAGTCGCCGGCCGCGAGCGTGACCGGCGCCGGCAGGGGCCGGGCCAGGTCGTCGGCGCGGGCGACCGTCCCGAGGGCGAGGAGCAGCAGGACGCACGGTCGCATGCCCGCCTCCGAGCACGGCTCAGGCCACGCGACGCGCCGGCGTCGTCGCGTGACTTACGCGCGGCGTTCGTCCCAGGCGCGACGATCGACAACGGGGGTGACGGTCCGGTCGTGGACCGCTCAGCGGGGCGCGCCGAGCCACTCGAGCGCCGCGGCGAGCGCCGGGTCACCGCCGGCCGCGTCGCGGTCGGCCGACCGGAGCGGGACGTCCGCCACGTAGGCCTCCCGGGGCGTCCCGTCGACGTGGAACAGCGCCTCGGCGCCGAGCTCGAGCACGGCGCCCGACGCCGCGAGCGGGAAGGTGTGCAGCGCGCCGAGCAGGTCGCCCATGTCCGAGCAGAAGGTCCGCGCGCCCGCCGCCGCGTGCAGCCCGATCACGAGGCCCTCGCCCATGCTGCCCGTCCAGCGGCCGCCGAGCACGGCCACGCGGCCGGAGAAGTGCGGCGTGCGCGGCGCCACGAGCTCGACGAACCGGCGAGGGACCGAGGTTCTGCGCTCGACCGCCGGCACCTCGTGGACCTGGTAGGGCCGCGCCTCGGTGACGAAGTGGCCGATCACGGCGCGCGCGACGTCGCTGTTGCCGCCGCTCGGCGTGTCACGGAGGTCGAGGACCAGGGCGTCGAGGTCGCGGCAGCGCTCGACCGCGGCGTCGAACGCCTGGATCGTGTCCAGCCGGCCGAGCGAGTTGTGGAGGCGGATCACCCCGACGCCGTCCACCACGCGGACCTCGAGCGGCGGCCGCGCCGCGACCTCCCGCGCGAGGTCGCGCGGGTTGGCCAGCGAGAGGGCGCGGCTGGGGCCGCCGTCCGGGCGGAGCGTGAGCGCGCGCCCGCCGCTCCGCCGCCCGTTCACGGCCAGGGTCGCCGCGTAGGCGCGCTGCCTGGCCGTGGGCGCCGGCACGAGCGCGAGCAGCGCCGCCGCCGCCTCGTCGATCGGCCGCCCGTCGACCTCCTCGACCCACCAGCCCGGCCGGACACCCGCCGCGTCGGCGGCGGACCCCGCGCGGACGTCGGCGACCACGAACGCGTCGCCCGCGAGCGACACCGCGAGGTCGCCGCTGGTCGGCCAGACGTTCGGGTCCGAGTCGTCGAGCGGCCCCACGAGCAGGTGCGGGTCGGTGAAGGCGTACGTCGTCAGGCGCAGGGTCCTCCGCAGGGCGCCGGCGTCGTCCGCGGTCAGCGCCGCCGCGCGCGCGCGCGCGAGGAGCGCGTCGACGTCGAGGTCCTCGCGCTCGAGATACGCGTAGTAGCGGCGCAGGGCGCCCTCGAACTCGTCCCACGCGGCCCGGGCCTCGAACTCGCTCGTGACCACGGCCGTCGGCGCCTCGCCGAGGGCCGCTGGATCCGCCGCGCGGCAGCCGACCGCGGAGAGGCACGCGGCGACCAGCGCGAGCGCGCGGCGCGTGGCGGTCCTCGGCCGTGCGCAACGGATCACCATCGGTCGGCTCCGTCGGGATTCTACGCAGGCCGGCGCTCGAAGCAGGCGACCGCCCCGCGCGGCTGATCGTTCAGCACGAACCAAACACGAACCAGCCTGTCGGTGGCGACGGGTAGGCTACGGGCGCTCGGGGTCGTGCGAGGGCTTACCATGGAGGAGCCGAGGTCATGTCAATGCCAGGGCTGCACGTGGGGGACGTCGAGGTGCCGTTCGACGTCCAGACGCTCGACGGCTTCCGCGCCTGGATGGCCCGCGTCGAGGACCGGGCCGGGCGGGCGTCGTTCATCCAGGGGGACGTCTACCTGGACATGAACGCGCAGAGCTACGACTCCCACGAGCCCGTCGCCGGCGAGGTCAACGCGGTGCTCCGGCTCCTGGCGCGCGAGCTGGGCACCGGTCGCCACTTCGTCCCGCCGAGCTGGATCACCTGGCCCGCCGCGGGCCTCTCCACCGAGCCCGACGGCTTCTTCGCCCGCTACGAGACGCTCCGCTCGGGCCGGCTCGCCGTGCACCCCCAGCGCCGCCACGAGATGGTCGTCGTCCCGGACTTCGTGCTGGAGATCGTCAGCGCGTCGTCGGCCTTGAAGGACCGCGTGCGGCTCCTCGGGGCCTATGCCGAGGCCGGCGTCGGCGAGTACTGGCTCGTCGACGCCCGCGACGAGGCCCGCCCGCCCGAGCTGCGCGTGCTCGTGCTGCGCGGCGACGCCTACGAGGACGTCGCGCCCGACGCCGAGGGCTGGGTGGCCTCGCCCACGTGGGCGCGCGCGTTCCGCCTGCGGCGCCTCGTCGACCCGGTCGGCCTGCCCGAGTTCCGGCTGGACGTGCGGTGAGGCACGACGACGACGCCGCCTGGCTGCGCGAGCAGGTGCGCCGCGGCCGGCTCGATCCGGAGCGGCTGGCCCTCGCCGCGGCGCTCGGCCACGAGCCGTCGATCGAGGCGCTCGACGAGCCGCCGCCCTGGTTCGAGCCCGAGGCGTTCTTCGCGCGCTTCGGTCGCGAGGCGCTCGTGCGCGTGGCGCTGGCGGTCGCCGAGGCCGCGCGGCTCCGTGTGCCGGACGGCGATCCCGAGGAGCCGCTCCTCGACCACATGCTCGGCGCGCTGCGGGCGTGGTGCGTCGAGCCGCGAGGGACACGCGCGCCCGACGACCTGCTGGGCGAGGGCGTCATGGCCGCGCAGGAGCGGAGCGGAGCGCGGCAGCCGCGCTTCTGGGCCCTCCAGATCGCCGCCCACGCCTGCGGGCTGACGGCGGGCGAGGCCTCGCTCATGGATCCCATCTCGAGCTGGCCGTCCCGCCTGGGGTTGACCTCGGAGGCGGTCCTGGCGGCCGCGCGCGCCGACGTCGTGCCCTGGGCCCTCGGCGGTGAGGACCCGGTCGCCCGCCGCCTGGCCGACGCCGGGGCGCGCCTCGACGCGCACGCCGCGCGTTGGCGCGAGACCGGGTCCGACGACGCCCTGGCCGCCTGGCTCCTGGCGCGGTACCACGCGGGGAGGGTGAGCGCCGAGCGGCTCGCGCTCGCGGCGGCCCTGGGCCACGAGGGCGCCGCACTGACCCTCGGCCGACGGCCCGAGGGCGACCCCCTGGACGCGATCCGCCGCGCGGCCCGCGACGCCGGCCCCGAGGCCCTCGTCCGCCTCGCGCTGGCTGCGGCCCGATCGGCCGCGCGCGGCGCGACGGTCCGCGAGGTCGAGGCCGCGCTCTCAGCAGGCGAAGCCTGGACGGCCTGCCCCTGCGACGCGCACCGCGCCGCCGTGGTCGGCCCCTGGCGCGCGCTGCAGACCCTGGTCGAGACCGACGGCGCCGCCCGGACCGCTCATGGGGCGCTCCGCTGGTGCGATGCGCCGGATCGACCCGACCTCTGGCCGGCGGCCGAGGACCCGGCGGACGACGAGGCCAACGACGACCTCGCGGACGACGACGGCCCCGAGGACGAGGACGACGACACGGACGGCGCCTTCGCCCGCTTGTCGAGCGCGGCGCGGGCGCTGGCCGAGGAGGCCTGCGATGAGGACGACGACGTGGAGGACGAGGACGTCGACGCCCTGGCGTCGCCCGACGACCTCGACGAGGTCCTCGAGCGGACCTCGAGCGTGGTCCGGTCGCTGCTCGACAAGTTCGAGCAGCGCCTCCAGCCGCTGACTCCAGGCGACGACGAACACCTTCCGTTCGTCACCTCGTGCCTCGCCGCCTGCACGAACGCGACCGCCGTCGCCCTCGAGACCCTCGAGGCGAGCGGCCTCGCGTCCGACCCCGCGCGCGCGCGGCTGCGCCAGGCGCTCCGCGACGCGGTCGCGCCCTGGGCGCTGGGGTTGGACGACCTGGAGCGCTGAACCGGTGACGCGATCGAAGTCGACGGTCGGCGGCGAAGGGCAGTGGGCCGTAGCGTTGTTTCGGTGCTCGTCGGCGGCACCGATCAGAGCGCGCGCTTCTTCTTGTTGCGCCCGGCGAAGGTCGCTGTCTGCGAGTCGCAGTTGGGGCACAGCAGGCGAAGGTTCGTTAGTCGGTTGTCGGTCCGCTCGCCGTTGATGTGATCGAGCCGCAGCACCAGCGGCTCGCCGCGCCACTCGGGAGGCGCGCCGCACAGGGCGCAGCGGTGCTCTAGCAGTCCCTCCCGCAGCAAGCGCTCCTTCAGCCGTGGCGTCCACAAGTAGTCCGAGTCCCTGACGAGGACGTCCTCGAGGCTCCTGGTCCGGCGCCGGTTGTGTTCAGCCAGTACGCCCGTGCGGTCGCCTCGGTTCGAGGCCTTCCCCGTGAAGTGACTGGTGTCGAGGCCGAGTTCGCGAATGCGCCGCTTGATCAGGGCGTGGGTGCCGCCCCCGACTCTGAGACCCAGGTGGCGGAAGACGCCGTGGACGGAGCGAGAGGCCGCCACCGCCTCCGCGAGCTGCTCCTCGGTGCAACGCTTCGGCAGTGCTCTCAGACCCATGACTCCGCTCACCTCTCGCGCGAGAGTTCGCCGAATGTTCGTGTGGCATAGCCAGGGAGACCGACACCCACCGGAGTCTCGCTGGCGCGGCGATGTGGGTCGCATGATGCGAAGCGGGTGGTGACGACGTGCTCGAGGCGCGCGAAGCGTTGCATGGCCGCGGTTGAGATCGCGCCTGCTGATAGCCCGGGGTCACGACCGTGATCGTGGGGGGTGGGTCGTGATCACGTCGTTGAGAGCAGGAGAGACACGGTTGCCGAGGGCGGGATTCGAACCCGCATGCCCTTGCGAGCGGGCGCTTTTGAGGCGCCTATGTCTGCCGTTCCATCACCTCGGCCGGTGGACGTCGACGATACGGCGCGGCGTACAGGCGGTCAATCGGCTCCGCCTGCTCCGAGGAGGCGACCGGCGAGGTGCCGCCTCAACGAGCAGGACGTGGCAACGCGCGCATCGACCCGATCCATGCCTGATGCGAACGCCTCGGAGGGCAGCGGCGGTCGTGGGGCAACGTCGCCGCGCGCCTCGCGGACGAGGGCCCGCCGGACGGGGTAGACTGGGCCCCGTGAGCAGCAAGACGGCAGCCCTGGCCGGCGGCGGCGCGCTCGTCGCGGTGGTCCTCGTCGTGTCGGTCCTCGTCCTGGGCGAGGACCCGCCGGCGCCGAAGATCCTGCCCCCGCCCGTCGCACCGCCGACGACCCCCGACCGGCCGGACCGGATGCCGGCGTCGTTCACGCCTCCCGACCGCCCGACGTCGGGCGGCACGCAGCTCGGCGACCCAGGCCCCGCCACGACCGGCGGCACGCAGCTCGGCGACCCGACGCCGCCGCCGCGCCGCCCGACCGACGCGCCGGCGCCCGGCGCGGTCGAGGTGACGTTCCGCTGCACGGACGACGCGGGCGAGGCCCTCGCGGGCGTGTGGATCGAGGTGAAGCGCCCGAGCGGCGCGCCGCTCGACACGCTCACCAGCGGCGCCGGCGGCGAGGCGCGGCTCGAGCGCCTGCCGCCGGGCGAGGCGATCCAGGGCGTCGCGCGCCACCCGCTGAGCAACGAGTCGGTGGCCTTCGGCCCGATCACGATCCGGGCCGGCTCGGTCGTGGCGCTCAAGTTCCGCCGCGGCCGCACGGGCCGGCTGAGCGGGCAGGTCGTCGACGAGCGCGGGCAGCCGGTCCGCGGCGCGACCCTGCGCCTGATCGACCCCAAGCAGGCGGGCGAGGCGGTCCTCGACAGCGTCGGCATGAGCCTCGGCCCCGACGGCACCTTCATGGCCACGGTCGCCGCCGGCGCCTACGCGATCTCGGCCGAGGCGCCGGGCTTCGCCGCGTCCGACCGCGCCTACGCCACCGTGGCGCCCGACCAGGAGGCCGGGCCGGTGCACCTCGTGCTCTACCGGCAGGGCCGGATCAGCGGCCGCGCCAGCCTCCCGCCCGACCTGGCGGCCATGGCGTCGGCGATCGACCTCGTGATCGAGATCACGAGAGGCACCGAGGAGAACCCCTACCAGCGGGTCGACCGCCGCCCGCTCGAGGTGGACATCGGCTTCAACTTCGCCGTCGACGGCTGCGACCCGGCCCGCTACCGCCTGCGCCTCGAGGCGCCGGCCGCTGGCGGCAACCGCGTCGGGCCCTGGTACTCGCTCACGCTCGCGCCCGGCCAGTCGATCGACGGCGTGACGCTCGTCCTCAGCGAGACGGCGCCCTCGGTGCGCGGCGTCGTGCGCGACGACCGGGGCCTGGCGATCGAGGGCGCGCGCGTGTCCGTCCGCGGGCGCCAGTCGACGACCGACCGCGACGGCCGCTACACGGTGCACGGCCTGGACGAGGGCGAGGACATCCTCGTCGAGGCGCGCGCCGACGGCCACGCCGGGGTCACCCAGCAGGCCACCTACGAGGGGGTCGCGCTGGCGATCGACCTCGTCCTGCCGCGCCACGGCGGCGTCCGAGGCCGCGTGCGCGGTGGCGGCAACGTCCCGGTGCTCGTGTGCCTGCGCTCCGACATGGGCGTGCGCCCCTACCAGGTGGCCGCCGGCGCCGACGGGACCTACCTCCTCGAGGGCCTGCCGCCCGGCAGCTACTTCATCAAGGCGGGCCAGGGCGCCAACCCCTTCGACGCCGCCGGCGCCCCCACCGTCGAGGTGCGCCCGGGCCACGTCGCCGAGGCCCCCGACGTCGCCTTGCCGTAGTGAGCTCGACGGCTGCGGACGCCGGACGCCGGGGCGCCACGCGCGCCTCGTGGCGAAGCGCCACACAGGTCGACGCACCTTGACGCCCCGTCGCCACGGCTTATAACGTTCTGCCACTCCAGCGCTCAACACTCGCGGCCGCCGGGACTTGCAGTCCTGGAGCCGCCGCCCGAGCGCGCAGACGGCACTCGAAGACGACGCCAGCGGGGGGGCCGCCATGTTGACCGTCAGGGACCTGCACAAGCGCTACGGGGACCTCCAGGCGCTCAACGGCGTCTCGTTCGACGTGCGCGCCGGCGACGTCGTCGGCTTCCTCGGCCCGAACGGCGCCGGCAAGTCGACGACGATGAAGATCGTCACCGGCTACATCCCCGCCACGAGCGGGAGCGTGACGATCGACGGCCTCGACACCACGCGCTACCCGATCGAGTGCAAGCGCCGCCTGGGCTACCTGCCCGAGAGCACGCCGCTCTACGGCGACATGCGCGTGCGGGAGTACCTGACGTTCCGCGCCCGCCTCAAGGGCGTCGCCCGGCGCGACGTGGCCTCGCGCGTCGACTACGTCATGGAGCGCACCTGGCTCGGCGACCGCGCGCGCCAGCTCATCCGCACGCTCTCGAAGGGCTACCGCCAGCGCGTGGGGATCGCCGACGCGCTGGTCTCCTCGCCCAAGCTCCTGATCCTCGACGAGCCGACGATCGGCCTCGACCCGAACCAGATCCGGCAGGTGCGCGAGCTGATCAAGGAGCTCGGCCAGAGCCACACGATCCTGCTCTCCACGCACATCCTCGCCGAGGTGGAGATGGTCTGCGACCGGGTGATCATCGTCGCCCGCGGCAAGATCGCCGCCGACGACACCGTCGAGGGCCTGGTGGAGAAGCACCGGAGCAACGCCCTGTGGGTCTCGCTGCGCACGCCCGACGAGCTCGACAAGCTCGAGAAGGCGCTGCGCGCGCTCCCCGGCGTGCTCTCGGCCGACGCCCCGCCGCGCCAGGAGCCGCGCGAGGGCGTGCACCGGCTGCGCCTCACCTACGACCGCGCCCGCGCCGCCGACGAGGTCGCCGAGCAGGTGGCGCGCGTGGCCTCGGAGATGGGCTGGCCGCTGCAGGAGCTGGCCCCCGAGCGCACGACGCTCGAGCAGATCTTCCACCGCCTCACCCAGGGGCAGCAGGAGGTGGCGGCGTGACCGACCGCGAGGAGGAGCAGGGCCGCCCCGACGAGGCCGCCCCGCCGCCGCCCGACCCCGAGACGCGGCCGCCGGCGGACACCGAGACCCCGCGCGAGGTGCCGGCCGAGACCGGGGGCACCCCGCCGCCGGCGCTCGAGCCGGGCGGCCTGACGCCGCCCGCCACGCCGCCGCCCGACACGACCGTGCCCGACCTCGCCGAGGCCCGCGCGGCGCTGCTCGAGCCCCCGAGCCCCGGCGCGCGCGTCGCGGGCGCTGCGTGGCTGGCCTTCGGCGCCTTCCTCGTGTGGTTCTTCGCCTCGCATGCCTTCGGCTCGGACCTCGGCACCGAGAACGTGCGCCTGCGGGCCGTGATCCGCGCCGCCGCCGTGCTCGTACCCGCCTACCCGGCCCTGCTCGGACTCGCCGCCCTCCTCACCGGGCGCCGGCCCGACCCGCGCTGGAACGTCCTCTCGTTGCCGTTCGAGGCCTGGTGGTACTCGACGCTCGCGACGCTGACCTGGCGCGAGGTGCGGGGCTTCTTCGGCAGACCCGTGGCCTACATCGTGCTGTTCTTCTGGATGGCGGTGAACGCGTACTTCTTCATCGTGATCCTCGGCTACTACGGCGGGCCGGAGTCCTGGGGGAAGGACTTCCAGGACCCGCCGTCGCTCTACGTCACACACAACTTTCTGCTCATGTTCGCCCTGGCCTTCATGTGCCCGGCGCTGACCATGCGCCTCCTGGCCGAGGAGTCGAGCAACGGCACGCTCGAGATGCTGCTGACGTCGCCCGTGACCGACGCGCAGGTGGCGCTGTCGAAGTTCCTCGGCGCGCTGACCTTCTACGCGGCCATGCTCCTGGGGATCGCCGCCTACCTGCTGATCCTCCGCCAGTACGCCTCGGAGTGGGACTGGGGCCCCGTGATCGGCGGCTACCTCGGCCTGTTCCTCATCGGGGCGTTCTTCCTGAGCATCGGCGTGTTCACGTCGTCGGTCACCGACAACCAGATCGTGGCGTTCATCCTGGCCGTGCTGCCGCCGTTGTTCCTCGTGTTCATCTTCCTCATGCAGAGCGCCGTGCCCTTCGACTGGGCCAAGGACGTGATCCGGCACGTGAACGTCTGGGAGCTCCACCAGGAGTTCGCCAAGGGCATCGTGCACTGGCGCGGCCTGGCGTTCTACCTGAGCAGCACCATCTTCTTCCTCTTCCTCGCCGTGCGCGGGGTCGAGTCGCACACGTGGAGGTGAGCCCGTGACCCAGCCGCCCCTCCAGCCTCCCGAGCGCGAGTCGGAGCTGCAGTTCCTCGTCAGCGTCGTGTCCATCCTCCTGGGCGGGCTCCTGCTCGTGTTCGCCGCGATCCTCTACGCGTCGAGCGGCAGCGGCCTGGCCAGCGAGGGCATGCCCCGCTTCCAGATCGCCGCGGCGATCGGCGCCGGGCTCCTGGCGCTGGGCATCTCGCTCGAGTTCCCTCGGCTCATGGACCTCGTGCGCCAGCGCAAGAGCCTGCACGCGGCCAACGCGCTGGCCATGAGCGCGCTGGCGTTCATCCTGCTGGTGATCGTCAACTTCCTCTCGGCGCGCCACGACTTCTGGCGCGCCGACCTGACGCAGGAGCGGCTCTACACGCTCTCCGACGAGTCCCGCGCCCTCGCGAACGCGCTCGACCGTGACGTGCGCCTGGTCGTCCTCAGCGCGGCCGACCAGGACCGCGACATGAGCCCGGTCGAGGCGCTGCTGGGCCAGTACCGGGCCGAGTCCGCCCGCATCCGCGTCGAGCGCGTGGACCTGCGCCGCAAGGGCCAGGCGGAGCTGCTGGCGCTCCTGAAGGAGCTGGGCCTCGAAGGCGGCCCGCGCTTCGAGGACGAGCTCCTGGGCGTCGTCGTGCAGGCCGAGCTGGGCGAGGGGCTCTCGGCAGAGCGCCGCAAGCACGTCGCCAAGGCCGAGCTGTGGGAGCAGGCCTTCGACCGCTCGAGCAAGCGCACGTTCCTGGGCGAGCAGAAGCTCAGCTCGGCGATCCGCGAGGTCCTGGAGGCGAAGCGCGCCAAGCTCTACTTCCTCACCGGCCACGCCGAGGCCTCGATCGACGAGCACGGCCACGAGGGCGGCGGCGGCCGCGAGGAGGGGCTCGGGACGCTCGCGGGCATGCTCCGCCAGCGCAACATGGAGCTGGCCGAGCTGAACCTCTCGGACGGCGGCCAGGTGCCCGACGACTGCGACCTCCTGGTGATCCCGGCCCCGCGCGTCGCGCTCGACCCGCGCGAGGTGGCCAGCGTCGAGCGCTTCCTCGAGCGCGGCGGCGACGCGATCATCATGCTCGACCCCGTGGTCTCGAGCCGCGACGGCGGCGGCACGCGCTTCTCGGAGTCGGGCCTCGAGCCGCTCCTGCGCGAGCGCTACGGCGTCGCGCCCCAGGACGCGTTCGTCTTCACCCCCTTCCAGGACCCGTTCAGCGGCGCGCTGCGCTTCTCGGAGGAGGTCCTGGCCGACGAGTTCGACGTCGCCCACCAGATCGGCAAGCGGCTCGCGCGCGAGCAGGCGCGGATCGCGCTCCTCGGCGCCCGGCCGCTCAGGACGACGCCGGCGCCCGGCGCCACCACGTCGGAGCTGCTGAAGACCGGCGCGCGCTCGCCCGCGTTCGCCGTGAACGACCCGTTCGGCATGCTCGCCCGCGGGCGGCCGGTCGAGGACCCGCAGCGCGGTCCGCTCACCCTGGCCGTGACCAGCGAGCGCGCCGTCGGCGAGGGCGAGGTGCCCGAGCGCAGCCGCGTCGTCGTCGTGGGCGACGTCGGCTGGGCGCAGAACGCCGCCATCGGCGTGGGCCGCTTCCACAACCTCGAGCTGTTCCTGAACGCCGCCTCGTGGGCCATGAACCGCGACGAGCGCCTCGTGGGCAAGGCCAGCCGGCCGAAGAGCTATCGGCTGGAGATGCCGCCCGAGACGCTCGTGGCCATGCAGCTCTTCTCCTTCCTCGGCCTGCCGGCCGTGGCCATCGGCCTGGGCCTGTTCGCCTGGATGCTCCGGCGGAGGTGACGATGAACGCGCCCGTCCCACCCTCTGCGCCGGCCCCGAGCAGCCTGCGCACCACGCTCGTCATGACGGCGATCGTCGGCGTCCTCGCCCTGTGGATCTGGCTGGGCGAGGGCCAGCTCGACCCGAGCGCCACGAGCGCCGACGGCCTGAAGCGCCGCCGCGTCCTGCCCATGTTCGCCACGGCCGACGTGACGCGCGTCGAGCTCCAGCCGGCCGGCGACGCGCCGAAGGTCGTGCTCGCCCGCGACGCGGCCGACCCGGCGGAGAAGGGCGCCCCCCCGCCCGAGCCGAAGCCCTGGCGCATGGAGGCGCCCGTGGCCGACGCGGCCGACGGCGGCGAGGTGACGCGCGTCCTCAACGCGATCGAGTGGCTCGAGTTCACCGACAAGCTCGAGGGCGAGCACGCCAAGGCCTACGACTTCGGCGAGGTGGCCGTCACGGCGCGGCTCGACCGCCGCGAGGGCAAGCCGGCGATCTCCTTCGAGCTCGGCCTCGAGCGCCTGGGCAAGCGCCCGCTGCGCCTCGCCTCGGAGCCCGGCGTCGTCTACCTCGTGCGCGAGGCCCTGCACAAGGACCTGGCCCAGGAGCCCTGGAAGTTCCGCCGGAAGCAGCTCTTCGCCCTCCCGCGCGACCAGGTGACGAAGGTCACGCTGCGCGCCGCGCCGGCCGAGGCCGGGCCGGGCGTGGCCGAGCGCGAGGTCGCCCTGGCGCGCGTCGACGGCTACTGGCGCGTCGGCGGCGACACGGGCGAGTTCGCGGCCGAGGCGCTCGTCGAGGAGCTCCTGGGCGAGCTCTACGGGCTCCAGGCCGCGGCCGTGGTCGTCGAGGCGCCCTCGGCCGACGACCTCGCCCGCACGGGCCTGACCCCGGCGCGCGTCGGCGTGAGCCTCGAGACGCGCGACGGCAAGGTCGAGCGCCTGGAGCTGGGCCTCCCCGTCGAGGGTACGCCCGCGCGGCGCCACGCGCGCTTCACCGACCGCGCGGCCGCCCTGGCGGTCGACACGGGCAAGGTGGCGAAGGCGCTCGACCGGCCGCTCGACGGCTGGTACTCCGACGCCCTCGTGCCCCTGCGCGGCTCGGCGGCCACGCTCACCGGCTTCGCCGTGACCACCGCCGAGGGGCAGACCTGGGGCCTGACGAAGAAGGAGGGCCAGTGGCGCTTCGACGGCGACAAGGTCGTCACGGCGGCGCTCGGCCCGGTCGAGGCCCTGCTCGGCGACGTGCTGGCCCTCACGATCGAGGAGCGGCGCGAGGCGCCCGCCGACCTGGCGGCGCTGGGCCTCGCCCCGCCGGCGCTCAAGGTGGCGCTCGTGCAGGAGCCGCTGCGCCGCGAGGTGTGGATCGGCGCCCCGATCGAGGGCCGGCCCGGCGTGCACCACGTCATGCGCGTGGGCGAGCCGCGCGTCTACGCCGCGCGCGTCGACGCGCTCCCCGGGCGCCTCGAGGACGCGCCGCTCGAGCTGCTCGACAAGACCGTGATCGCGGCCTCCCACTGGGACGCCAAGAAGGTCGTCGTCACCGACCCCGACGGCAAGGTCGTCCTCGAGGCGGCCAAGACCGACGAGGGCGTGCGCGAGTGGAAGGTGACCACGCCGCCGTCGCCCGACGCGGTGAGCGAGAAGGTCGACCGCTTCATGGAGGCGTTCGAGGCCATGAAGGTCGAGCGCTGGCTGGCGCAGGACTCGCCCGAGGCGCGCGCCCGCCACGGCCTCGACCGGCCCACGAAGGTGGCGATCACGGTCGAGACCTTCAAGGACGGCAAGAAGACCGACCTGGTCCGGACGCTGCTCCTCGGCCGCCGCGAGGGCGACCGCGTCTTCGCCCTGGCCGAGGACGGCCCGGCGATCGGGCGCGTCGACGCCGGGTTCCTCGAGCGCATGGCGCGCGGGTTCGCCAAGGAGACGCCGATCCTCGAGAGCGACCGCTGGAACGCGAAGGGCCTCCTGGTCAAGGACGGCGCGACCGTCGTCCTCGAGCTGAAGAAGCCGGCCGAGAACTGGAAGCGCGTCGACGGCGGCCGGGAGGAGATCGTCGAGACGATCGAGGTCGAGGACCTGCTGCGCGTGTTCGAGAAGGTCGAGGTCGCGCGCGCCGAGCCGCGCACGGACGCGCGCCTGGCCGAGGTCGGCCTGGCGCCGCCGGCGCGGACGATCACGATCACGCTCAAGCCCTACGACAAGCCCGAGGAGACGCGGACGCTGCTCATCGGCGCGCGCGCGGGCGAGCGCGACGTGTGGGCCACGGCCGCCGGCGCCGAGGTCCTCGGCGCGCTCTTCGACGAGCCGCTGCGGACGCTCGACGCCTGGCTGAAGGCCCATCCGCGGGGCCAGGCCTTCCCGCCGGTCGACGACGGCGAGCAGCAGGGGAGCGCCGCCCCGCCGCCCCCCGGCGGCGGGCCGCAGGACGCCGCGCCGCCGCCGGCCGCGCCGAAGGACGAGGTGGCCTGCGGCGTGTGCGCGGCCCTGGTGCCGGCCGACGGGCCGTTCACCTTCGTCGACCCGCGGCCCCCGCACCCCGTCTACCACGCCTGCAGCCCCGGGCACCTCGAGGAGCTCAAGGCCCTGCTGGTCCCCCGCGAGGGCGGCGGAGACGACGGGGAGTAACCTCCTCTTGCAAAACTGACCGACCACGTCCACAGTCTCCGCCGGAGGGAGGGGACCATGGCGCGGTCGGTCGTGGCGGCGTGCGTGGGGGCGGCGCTGTGCGCCGCGCTGGCTGCCGGGCAGGAGACGCGGACCTTCGACCTGCGGACGACCTACCCCTACCGGGCGGGCGACCGCGTGCGGGTCGTCACCGGGTCGAAGCACGAGGGCCTGGCCAACGTGCTCCACCGCGGCAAGCCGGTCCGCGTCGAGAACAAGCGCGGCGGCTACGAGCTGCGCTACGTCGACGAGGTCCAGGCCTTGCACCCCGGCGGCGGCGTCGTGCGCGTGCAGCGCACCTACGAGCGGGTCAAGGACTGGGCCACCGGGCAGGAGGAGCGTCGGCCGCGCCGGGTGCTGCTCGACTACTCGGGCGAGCACATGCGCTTCACGGCCCAGGACGAGGTGCCCGAGGCCGCCCGGGAGCTGCTCGAGAGCGCGAGCAAGGTGCCGCTCTCCGCCTTCCAGCACCTGCTCCCCCCCGCCCCGATCGTGGCCCTCGGCCAGCGCTGGACGATCCCGAACGCCCCGGCGGCGCAGATCTTCCGCCTGGACCCGGCGGCCGTCGTCGAGGCGGGCTCCGCCTGCAGCGGGCGCGTCGACGCGACCCGACAGCGCCAGGGGGCCGAGCAGGTGTGCCTGGTGTTCGAGTTCCGCCTGGCGTTCACGCGCCTGTACGACATCACCTTCGACCCGCCGGCCGAGCTCGAGGTGCGCTTCGACATGTGGGAGAGCACGGACGGCGCCGCGCCCGCCGACTCGGGGACGATCCGCGGGACGATCAAGGGCACCGGCCGCGTCCCGGACGCCCCGAAGGAGATCACGGTGCAGCTCCAGGTGACGGTGACGGGCACCTACCAGCGGGAGCTCCTGTCGACCGCCCGCTGACTGTGAGTCCGAGTCGGTGGTGGAGATAGCGCGGCCCGCGCGCCGAAGACGGGCCCATGGAGCCGCCGCCACCACCCCGCCGCCGCCTGATCAGGTCGGCCGTCGCCGTCGCCTGCGCGTTCCTCGCCGCCAACGGCGTGGTCGCCCTGGTCGGCCTCCTCGACGCGCCGGCCCCCTGCGACGTGGCCGTGGTCCTCGGCGCGCGAGTGCGCCCCGACGGGACGCCGAGCGTCCTCCTGCACGACCGGCTGCTCCGCGGGCTCGCCGCCTGGCAGCGCGGCGAGGCCGGGCTCGTCATGGTCAGCGGCGGCCTGGGGGTCGAGGGGCACGAGGAGGCCGACGTCATGGCCGCCTGGCTGATCGCCCGCGGCGTGCCGGCGGAGCGCGTCGTCGTCGACCGCGACGGCTGGACGACCTGGCACACGGCCGTCAACACGCGCGCGCTGCTCGAGGCGCGCGGGCTGTCGTCGGCGCTCGTGGTCACGAGCTACTACCACGTGCCGCGCGCGCGCCTGGCGTTCGAGCGCGTCGGCGTCCCGCGCGTGGCGACGGCCCGCGCCGCCTACCGGCCGGCCCTGCGCGACGTCTACTCGCTCCCGCGCGAGGTCGTCGGGCTGGCCTGGTACCGCGTGCGGTCGGTGTAGAGGACGAGCGCCGCCGCGAGCAGGGCCATGAGCGACAGCGCCGCGCCGGCCGCCTGGCCGGGCGTGCGGTACGTCCACACGACCGGGCCCCGGTGGCCGGCCGGCAGGACGACCCCGCGCAGGGCCACGTCGGCCGGCGCGGCGACGAGCGGGCGGCCGTCCGCGTCCGCGGCCGACCAGCCGGGCGCCCAGGCGTCCGCCAGGAGGAGGACGCCGCCCTGCGGCGCGTCGACCTGCACGACGACGCGCTCCGCCTCGTCCACCTCGAGCGACGCGCGCCCGGCGGGCGCGTCGGGCGCGGGCGCCGGCGCCAGCCCCTCGATCACCACCTGCCGGCGCGGGTCGAAGCCGGGCCGCGTGACGGCCGCGAGCGCCGCGTCGGCGTCGGCGACGGCGATCACGTCCGCGGGCGCGAAGAGCCGGGCGCGCGGGAGCGCGCCCGGGTTGCGCCATACGACGAGGTCCGGCCCGGCGTGGTCGCGCTCGAGGCCGTCGGGCACGGTCGGCGCCTCGTCGGGCGCCGTGAGTACCGCGCGCACGGCCAGGGCGTCGCGCCACGGCGGCGGGAGCCGGAGCGGCGCGAGGAGCTGCTGCAGCGGGTGCGCGCCCGAGAGGGCGTCGCAGAGGCGCCGCACGCGCCCGGGGAGGAGCGACCCGTAGCCGCCGACCTCGCTCACGCCGGCGGGCAGGAGCAGGTTGGGGAAGAAGCCGCGGTCGAGGAGCACGCGCCCGTCGCGGGCGACCTCGCGCGCGCGCGCCACGCCGGGCGTGACCGGGAACAGCGCCGAGGGCGGCGCCGTCGGGTTGTAGACGACGCCGTGGTGGAGGAGCTCGAACGTCAGCAGCCCCACGAGCAGGGCCGCGCCGAGCCGCCGCCGGTCCGGTCGGCGCGCGGCGGCGAGCGCCAGGGCGGCCACGAGGCCCAGCGCCAGCAGCGCCGGCCCGAGCGTGGGCGACAGGAGCACCCCGCCGCGGCCCTCGCCGAGCACGCGCTGCAGCGGCAGCCAGGCGGGGAGCTCGTTCGGCACGACCCCGCGCGCGCCCGGAGCCATGACGTCGCGCGCCAGGGCCCGCGCCAGCCGGGGCGGGTCGTCGGTGAGGCCGGGCGGCAGGAGCGCCTCGACGCCGGCCGGCGTGGCGACGAGCGCCGCCAGGCCGAGGACCAGGGCGCCCAGGGCGGCCCCGACCGCGAGCGGCCGCCGACCGCCGCCGAGGGCCGCCTGCGCCCCGGCGGCGGCGAGCGCGGGCACGAGGAGCTGAGCGGCCCACAGCCCGCGCACCGGCGCCGACGACGCGAACCCGGGCACGAACGCCCACAGCGGCCAGGCCAGCGGCGTGGGGAAGGCCAGCACGACGAGCAGGGCCGCGAGCAGGGCCAGGCCGACCGTGCCGGCGCGGCGGCGGACCCCGGCCAGGGCCAGCGCCAGCACGGGCAGGCCGACGTAGAGGACGACTTCGTGCGTGTTGGCGTAGCGCTGCCCGGCGACGCGCAGGAGCCCGAAGCCGCGCAGGGGGCTGCCCAGGGCGTCGGGCAGGAGCGTCAGGACGAGGTGGCGCGGGCCCAGACGCACGGTCGAGTCGAAGTAGTCGGCCCAGGCGATCCGCGCCCGGCCGCCGTCGGCCAGCTCGAGGATCATCGGCAGGAGGCGCGCGGCGGCCAGGAGCGCCCCGAGGCCGAGGGCCAGCGCGGCGAGGCCGAGCGACCGCAGCGGCGCGGCGCGCAGCGGCGCGCGCACGACGAGCACGGCGCCGACGACCAGGTAGAGGAGCACGCCCGTCTGGTCGTTGAGCCCGCCGAGCGTCGCGGCGGCGAGCGCCGCCGCGGTGAGGACGGCGTGGCGCGGCGCGCCCGAGCGCGCCGTGGCCTCGGCGCCCCACAGCGCCAGGGGCGCCCAGCCGGCCAGGACGGTCCGGGCGGAGAACTCGAGCCAGCGCGTGTTCAGCGGCGCGAGCTGCCAGGCCAGCGCCCCGATCAGCGCCGCGCGCGGGCCGACGCCGCGCCAGCGCAGCCAGCCGAACATGCCCAGGCCGCCCAGCACGACGTGCAGGAGCGACGAGAGCCCCTTGGCGACCCAGGGCGGGGCGAGCGCGTGGAGCAGCGCGGCCGGCGGGTAGTGGCGGGGCGGCGGCGTGAACGTCCCGTGCGCGTGGCCGAGGGCCGTGTGCGGGTTCCAGGCCGCCGCGCCCTCGCGCGCGTGCAGCGTCGTGTAGGCGAGCTCGGCCGTGGGCACGTCCGAGAGCGCCGTGTTCCAGACCGGCGTCGCCCGCGCGTAGGGCGCGAAGGGCGCCGTCAGGTCCCAGCCGACCAGGGCCTCGCCGCCGAGGAAGCGCCCGTGCAGGGCCAGCGCCGTGACGAGCAGGGCCAGCGCGGCCAGCCGGTCGGCGCGGCGGCGCGACGGGCTCCCCCCCAGCAGGCGCGTCGGCGGCATCCCCCGATCTTCTCCGCCCGGCGGCCCGGGGCGAAGGGCCAGCACTCACCGTCACACGACGAGGGCGCGGAGCAGCCGCCCGAGGTCGGCGGCGGGGACGGTGATCAGGACGAGCGGCAGCGCCGGGGCGACCGCCACGGTGACGAAGACCAGCAGGTCCATGTTGTCGATCGGCACCGGCTTGATCCGGCGCACCGTGTCGCTCACCTCCTGGATCGACGCCAGGGACTGGACGTCCTCGCCCGCGAGCAGCGCGCGCGGGTCGCGCCCCGGGTCCGCGACCCACGTCCGCTCGAACGCCCTCGACGTGTGCGCGCCGAAGACGTCGTAGTCGCGGAGCGCGTGGTGCTTGAGCCGGGCCAGCGCCGGCGTGAACGCGAGCATGGGGAGGATCCACACGCCCAGGGCGACCCCGGCGAACACCGCGATCGGGCGCTTCAGCTCCTCGACGCCGCTCCCCCGGTGCAGGACGTCGTTGGCCAGGCTGGCCATGAACACGAGCGACACCGCGAGGACGAGCGGGGCGAAGGCCTGGTGCGCGCGCCCGACGAAGCCCAGCCCGCCGGCGCGATCCGGGTGCGTGGCGTGGAGGCGGAGGCCGACCCGCGCCACCCGGAGCATCGCCACGGACCAGAAGACGAACCGCGCCACCCACAGCAGGAGGAGGTACCGGGTGAGCGGGAGGACCACGACGGTGAGCCACCAGCCGGCGAGGGTCGGGACCTCGCGGCCCGCCGCCTCGAACGCGTGCCAGGTCGTCGCGCCGGCGACGCCCGGGAGCGGGGCGAAGATGATCGACGTGACCGCCACCACCAGCGCCGTCGCCTCGACCGCCCGGGAGTGGACGACGGCGGCCGCCCGGCGGTAGACGTCGCGGAAGGCCTCCCGGCGCGCGTCGTCGATCAGGTCCGACGCCTCGAACATGGCCTGGGCCTCGCCCAGGCGAGCGCGCGCGAAGCGCGCCCCCAGGAGCAGCACCGGGAGGCCGACGAGGACGCGCGCCTGGGCCACGAGGTCGTGCAGGAACGGGACGTCGACCGCGTCGCCCCAGGCCAGCCCCTCGACCGCGGAGAGGAGGAGGAGCGGCAGCCACGTCAACGCCCACAGGGCGGCGACGACCACGATGGGGGGCGCGGCGTCCACCCACGCCGGCAGCAGGGCCGCGCCGCGGATGGAGGCGACGTCGGGCGGCGGCGGTCGGGTCGCGACCTCGGGGCTCACTCGGGGGCTCACGTCAGCGGAGCGCGCGGCGCTCGCGCGCGAGCAGCTCCAGCCGCGCGCGGATCCCCCGCAGGAGCTCGTCGCGCTCGACCATCTCGTGGCGGTCACGCTCCAGCTTCACGCGGGAGAGCTCGTACTCCAGCTCGGGGAGGTAGTTGTCGAGGGCGGCGAGCAGCGCCTCGAGCTCGCGCGGGTCCAGGGGCAGGTTCATGACGGGCCTCCAGGCGGACCGCCGCAACCGAGGTGCCCGCGCGGCGCCTGACGCGCCGGCAGGCGCGGGGTCATGGGTGACCCTGCTTGCGCGACCTTGACGCAGGCGCCGCCGTGGCTGACCCCGGCTCAAGTCATTGCCGCGTCAGGCTTCGAGGGCTGGCGTCAGGGGCGGCCACCGGCGCAGATCGTTGGCGCCCTAAGCCCTCCGACGCGCGGCCCGACGCCCTCGCCACCCCGTCGGCGGCGGAAGCGCAGCGCGGACCGCACCTTGTCGCACGACGGGGGCGGCGCGGCGGACGCGCCGCGCGGCCCGACGAGGTCGACGGCTCCGGTCGGCGGCGAGCCTCCCGAAGATTTCTCGCCCGCGCGCGCTGAAGCGGCCTCCACACGCTCTCCACGCGCGCGGACACGGACGCGCGGCGCGTAGCGTCGACGACCGAAACGGCGCGCGCCTCGCACTCCACAGGCGCACGCGCGACGTCCGCGAGCGAGCGCTTGAGGTCGTCGGCGGCGATCCGTATATCTGTCCCTCGTCAGGCGCGGGACGAGTCCCGCCCGGACGGCCGAAACGGCGGCGACGCCACGGTCGCGTGGGCAACCACGAGGCCAGCGTCGCGTGACCGGCCCGTAGGAGGGTCGGGCCCTCGGAGACGAGGCGCTCACCCCTCCGGTGAATCCATGAGCCAGGGCCGGCTCGCGGCGCGCGGTGGCGAGGTCGACGAGGAGGCAGGAAACCCCAGGAGAGCACACCGCCTCACGCAGGCGGGGGCTGCTCGAGTCCTTCACACCTCCGAGGGCCACGAGGCCAGGCGACGGGTGGCGCCCGAGAGGGCGCCGCGCGAGCGCGGGTCTCCAAGGTCGAGGGAGGCAGGGGTGCCGCCGAGAGGCGGCACGTGCCGGTCCGCGGTCGCACCGCGGGTCGGGGCGCCGACGAGGCGCAGGGGGCCGTGAGGCCGTCTGCCCTCACCTGACGGCGAGGAGGTCGCACTCCTCGTCGTCGCGGTGCTAGCTCGCGGCGGACGCACAGGGGCGCTCCCGAAGGGGGCGTCACAGGGTCCGCCGGGTGACGAGGCCCCGAGGCTCGAGCGGAGCAAGGCTCTGGAGGGGCGAAAGCCCAGGAGAGCAACGGCCGGCGCGTCCGCGCGCCGGTGCGGCTTCACGGAGGGACGAAGGCTTCGAAGCAGACGAAGCCGGTGACGTCGCGCGCACGACAGGCGGCGCGCGGTCGAGGACGGCGGGGACGTCGGCGGCGAGAGCCGCCGGCCGAAACGCCGCCCCTAGCCCCGGCGGGGAGCCAGGCAAACGCGTCGTGAGGCGCGGGCGTCGGTGAAACCCGGGGTGACAGGGCCGCGCGCAGCGGGTCGTGAGCCGGTGTCGCGCCGGAGCGAGCGGAGCGACGCTCGCGAGCCAGGTGGTGTGGAGGCTTCGGCCTCGACGCGCCAGGCGAGCGAGGGTCGCGCAGCTCGCGAAGGGCAGCGACACACGACTGACGCCCGGTGGAGAACTGCAAGGGAGCAAGGTGGCCCCGAGAGGGGCGCCGACCTCGGTGAGGAGCAAGGCTCTGAAGGGTGAGACCCAGGGGCGGCTGCGGCATGAAAGAAGGCCGTGGAGCCCGGGCGTGCCAGGAAACCGCTGGGAGGCTGAGAGCGCCTGAGAGCGGAACCGCGGCGGGGTGGACGTCCCGCCGCACGCGCGAGCGATCGCGCGCACGGGGCTGGCCCGGGTGATGTCGTCGAAGGGGTCGAAGACCTCGTGGGAGTCGGCTCCGGCCCGAGAGGGCCGGACGGCCGGGAGGACGTGAGGAACTCTGGAGGGGATCGACTCCACGGAGGCGTGAACCCGAGCTCAACACTCGGGGGACGGCGAGGCAGGACGACCGCGTTCACGCGCGGGGCACCCGAAGGTCCGACGAGGGTGCTGGCTACCTCGCACAGAGCGCTTCGCAGGAGACCCGACGACCCCAGGAGAGGGCGGCCACACGGCGGCGACGCCGCGCGGCCAGCGACCTCCCGACCCGGGACTCCGGGGAGGGAAACGGCAGCCGGGCTCGAACGGGCCTGACACACGAGGGGCGGTGGCTCGAGAGGGCCACCGCCCCTCGCCTTTTTGTTCTCTTCCCCAGGACCCGCAGTTCACGCGCACGCGCTCGGGCGCGCTCGACCCATGACGCTGCCCTCGCAGAGGACGCAGCGCCCGTGCGCGTGCGCGTGGACAAGGCCAAGGGCGACGTCCACCCGCGCGGCCGGATGTCAGGCGTGCTCGCGGATGCGGCTGTCGTCGACGATCCAGAGGCGCCCCGAGAGGTCGAGCCCTGGAGCGTCGAGCCGCGGCGCGAGGACCTGCTCGATGACCCGCATGACGGCCCGCGCGTTCTGCCGGGCGGGACGCAATACCAGCAGGCCTGGGTAGCGGCCCGGCGGATAGGCCACGATGTTGGCGAAGTCGAGGTCGAGGGTGATCAGGGCGCGCCCCTCCTGGGCGCAGGCGGCGCTGATGGCCGGATCCTTGGCCCCTGTGAGCCCTTCGTCCGCGACCGTGTCCACGTCGTGGCCGCAAGCCCGGAGTGCGTCGGCAGCCTCGAGCGGGAGGTTCTCGTCGAGCTTGAACCTCAAGCGCTGAGCACACCGCCGCGCGCGAGCTCGGCTGCGAAGAGGAGCGCGGCCTGAACGTCCTCGGGCTCGAGCGCGGGATAGCTGCGGATGAGGTCGGGGACGGCGGCTCCGTCCGCGAGACCGTCGAGGATCACCGAGACCATGATCCGGGTGCCGCGGATGCAAGGGCGGCCGTGGCACACCTCGGGATCCGCGCTGATCCGGTCGCGCCAGTCCATCTCCGCACCTGCGTCGAGGTTACCACGCCGAGGGTTGGGCCGTTACGGGCCGTCACAGGCGAGCAGCCGGAGATGGTTGGCCACCTTGCGTGGGATGTCGACCTCTCGCAGCGCCGCCCCCATCAGGATCAGCGTCAGCCGCCAGGGTTCGAGCCGCGTTTAGCCTGGGATCTTCGCGCGGGCTTGCTCAGCACCGTCGGCACCCGCCCCATCTTCGAGCACGACGGTCAGCCCACTCTCGTCCTCGATGAGCGTCGGGGTCGCGACCTCGTTCGGGAGGGGCAGCCAGTTCGAGCGGAGACGCTGCACCTCCTCAGGTGTCAGCGCTGCGCGGATCTCGTCGTGGAACGCGAGGTCGAACGCGCCGTCCCACGCCGTGGCGGGGTGTTCAAGGCAGCGAAGGGCGTGCACCGCGAGCGCGCGCGGACCGGCGTCTACGGGCAACGCAAGGGCCTCACGAATCCGGTCGAGGGAGGCGGCTCGGGCGGAAGCGTCACGAACGGAACGAACGGATGATCGACCCTCGGTCGGCCACCAGTCACCGACGCGGCCCGCCGCCAAGAAGACCACGACTTGGGTGTCTTGCTCGAAGCTCACCGACGGCGGGCAGTGAGTACCGCTGCGGAACGCGACGGTCAGTTCGGCTTCGTCCCCGCCGGCAATCCGCTCGACGACCTTGAGGCTTGCAACGCAAACGCCTCGCGCATCTGCCGATCCGACTGCGGCCACATCGACGACGCCGATCCAGTCCGACTTCACCGCCAGCTGACGGATCGTCGCGGCCTCGGTCGGGACAGCTTCAGCGCGAGGCGCGAGGGCGACTGCCCCCGAGCAGGACCAACACGAAGCAGCAGCAGCACGTCCTGACCCGTTCGACCACGATCGGAGATCCTACCTCGACGGTCCGGCGACCCGTCCCCGCGGCGGCTCCTGACGCGGTGGCCCGCGCGCGCGGCGGCCGTTACGGTCGACCCCGGAGGTGAGATGCCGGAGGCCCCCGAGTTTCGTTGGAACGACCTGTGGATCACGCTCGCCGTCCTCGCCGCCGCCCTGGCCTTCCTGGCCTGGGGCGGGCACAAGGCGCAGCTCGCCGTGGCCAGCGCGGCCTGGCCGACCGCCGAGGGGGTGGTGACCGCCAACCACACGGAGCGGAGCCACGGCGACCGGCCGTCGTCGCACACCGTGTTCCGCTACCGCTACCGGGTCCACGACGTCGAGTTCACCGGCTCGAACTACCGCTCGACCGGCGGCTCGCCGGACGACGGCGTCCGGAAGGACGACCCGATCGTCGTGCGCTACGACCCCGAGCGACCCGAGCGGAGCCTCGTCCAGCCGGGCCTCGACTGGACGAACTACCTGCAGCTCGGGCTCGGCGGCCTGTTCGCGCTCGCCGCCCTGCAGGGGCTCGTGCGGCTGGCCCACCGGGCGTGGAGGAGCCGAGGCGCCGCGTCACCCGGGGGCAACTGAGCCGCGCCGCCACGCGGGAAGGGGGCATCGTAGGTGCATGAGCACCGACGCGGCCACCTTCTCGCGCGCGCGGCTCGACGCCGTCCTCTTCGACCTCGACGGCGTCGTGACGCGCACGGCCCACCTGCACGCCCGCGCCTGGAAGCAGGCCTTCGACCCGGTGCTCGCGCGCGCCGGGCAGCCGCCGTTCGACGCCGAGGGCGAGTACCGGGCGCACGTCGACGGCAAGCCGCGGCTCGACGGCGCGCGCGCCCTCCTGGCGGCCCGCGGGCTGTCGCTCCCGGAGGGAAGCGACGACGAGCCCGACACCGTGCGCGGCGTCGCCCGGCGCAAGCACGCGGACTTCCTCGCCCTCCTGGGGGCGGAGGGGGCGCAGGCGGACACGGGCGCGCTCGACCTGCTGCGGCGCCTGCGCGCGGCCGGCTTCAAGACGGCCGTCGTGACGGCGAGCCGGAGCTGCCAGCAGGTGCTCGCGTCGGTCGACGCGACGGACCTGTTCGACGTCCGGGTCGACGGCAACGACGCCGCCGACCGGGGCCTCCGGGGCAAGCCGGCGCCGGACACGTTCCTGGCCGCGGCCGAGGCGCTCGGCGTCGCGCCCGCGAGGGCCGCGGTGATCGAGGACGCCCAGGCCGGCGTGGAGGCCGGGCGCGCCGGCGGCTTCGGCCTCGTCGTGGGCGTCGACCGCGACCACCAGGCCGCGGCCCTGCGCGCCCGCGGCGCGCACGTCGTCGTGCGCGACCTCGGCGCGTCGGTCGTCGAGGACGACCGCCTCCCCCCGCCCGCCCTCGAGCGGCTCGGCGAGCTCGCCGACCGCCTGCGCGCGCGGCCGCCCGCCGTGTTCCTCGACTATGACGGCACGCTCTCGCCGATCGTCGACCGCCCCGAGCGGGCGGTCCTCCCGCCGGCCACGCGCGAGGCCGTCGAGCGGCTGGCGCGACGCTGCCCAATCGCCGTGGTCAGCGGCCGCGACCTGGCCGACGTGCGCGACAAGGTGGGCGTCCCGGGCCTGTGGTACGCCGGCAGCCACGGCTTCGACATCGCGGGGCCCACCGGCGCGCACGTGCATCCCGACGCCGACGCGCGCCTGCCGGCGCTCGACGCGGCGGAGCAGGAGCTCCGGGCCGCCCTGGCCGGCGTCGAGGGCGTCCTCTTCGAGAGGAAGCGCTTCTCGCTGGCCGTGCACCACCGCCTCGTCGACGACGCGCGCGTGCCCGAGGTCGAGGACGCCGTCGCCGCCGCCCGCGACCGCCACGACGGCCTGCGCATCGGCCGGGGGAAGCGCGTGCTGGAGCTGCTCCCCGACCTGCCCTGGGACAAGGGGGCGGCCGTCCGCTGGCTGCTCGACGTCCTCGGCCCCGAGCGGCTGCCGGTCTACCTCGGCGACGACGTCACCGACGAGGACGCGTTCCGGGCCATCGCGGCCGACGGCGTCGGCGTCGTCGTCCTCGACGGCCCGCGCCCCACCGCCGCCCGCTACCGCGTCGCCGACCCCGACGAGGCCCGCGCCCTGCTCGAGGCGCTGGCCGCGGCCCTGGAGGCGGCGCCGTGAACGGCTGGGAGCTCGCGTTCGACGGCTTCGACCCCCGCGCCGAGGCGCTGCGCGAGGCGCTGTGCACGCTCGGCAACGGCTACTTCGCCACCCGCGGCGCGGCGGCCCACGCCGTCGCCGACGGCGTGCACTACCCCGGCACCTACCTGGCCGGCGGCTACGACCGGCTCGTCTCGCAGGTCGCCGGCCGCGACGTCGAGAACGAGGACCTCGTCAACCTGCCGAACTGGCTGCCCCTGACCTTCCGCCTCGTCTCCGACGGCCCGTGGTTCGACCTGCGCGCCGTGGAGCTGCTCGCCTACCGGCAGGTCCTCGACCTACGCGAGGGCCTCCTCGTGCGCGACGTGTCCTTCACGGACGGCGGCGGGCGCCGCGTCCGCCTGCGCGAGCGGCGCCTCGTCCACATGGGGCGGCCGTACCTCGCGGCCCTCGAGCTCACGCTCACCGCCGAGGGCTGGAGCGGGCCCGTCGAGGTGCGGAGCGGCCTCGACGCGCAGGTCGTCAACGCCGGCGTGGCCCGCTACCGGGCGCTCGCCGGGCGTCACCTCGAGCCGCTCGACGCCCGGGTCGACGACGACGGGACCCTCTTCGTCCGCGTGCGGACCGTGCAGTCGCGCCTCGAGGTGGCGCTGGCGGCGCGGACGACCGCCAGCGTCGACGCGCCCCGCCGCGCCGCGGTCGAGCCGGGCCGCGCCGCGCACGACCTCGCGCTCGACCTCGAGGACGGCCGGCCGGTGACGGTCGAGAAGGTCGTGGCCCTGCGCACGTCGCGCGACTGGGCGATCTCCGAGCCCGGCCTGGCGGCCCGGCAGGCCGTGACCCGCGCCGGCGACTTCGAGGCCCTGCGCGCCGGCCACGCGCTGGCGTGGCGCCACCTGTGGCGGCGCTTCGACCTGGCCCTCGAGGCCGCCGACCCGGCCGCCTCGGAGCGTACGGCGCTGCTCCTGCGCCTGCACGTGTTCCACCTGCTGCAGACCGCGTCGCTCCACACGACCGACCTCGACGTCGGCGTCCCCGCGCGCGGCTGGCACGGCGAGGCCTACCGCGGCCACGTCTTCTGGGACGAGCTGTTCATCTTCCCCCTGCTCAACTGGCGGCTGCCGGAGGTGACCCGCGCCCTGCTCCTCTACCGCTACCGCCGCCTCGACGAGGCGCGCGCGCTCGCCCGCGCCGAGGGGCTCGAGGGCGCGCTGTTCCCCTGGCAGAGCGGCAGCGACGGCCGGGAGGAGACCCAGCGCGTCCACCTCAACCCGCGCTCGGGCCGCTGGGTCCCGGACGAGACGCGCCTGCAGCGGCACGTCAACGCGGCGGTCGCCTACAACGTCTGGGAGTACTACCAGGTCACGGGCGACGTCGACTTCCTCGCCTACCACGGCGCGGAGATGCTCCTCGAGATCGCCCGGCTCTGGTCGAGCCTCGCCGCGCTCGACCCGGCGTCGGGCCGCTACTCGATCGCCGGCGTCGTCGGCCCCGACGAGTTCCACACCCGCCTCCCCGGCGCCCCCGCGCCCGGGCTGCGCGACAACGCCTACACGAACGTCATGGCGGTGTGGACGCTGTGCCGCGCGCGAGAGGCCCTCGACCTCCTCCCCCACGAGCGCCGCGACGACCTGCGCGAGGCGATCGGCCTGCGCGACGAGGAGCTCGCGCGCTGGGACGACATCAGCCGGCGCATGCGGGTCGTGTTCCACGAGGACGGCGTGATCAGCCAGTTCGACGGCTACGAGCGGCTCGAGGAGCTCGACTGGGGCGCCTACCGGGCGAAGTACGGCGACATCCACCGGCTCGACCGCATCCTCGAGGCCGAGGGCGACACGCCCAACCGCTACAAGGTCTCGAAGCAGGCCGACGTGCTGATGCTCTTCTACCTCCTCTCGGCGACGCGGCTGCGCGAGCTCTTCGAGCGGCTCGGCTACGCCTTCGACCCCGAGGTGATCCCGCGGACGATCGACTACTACGCCCGGCGGACGTCGCACGGCTCGACGCTCAGCCGCGTCGTCGACGCGTGGGTCCTGAGCCGCGTCGACCGCCCGCGCTCCTGGCGGCTGTTCCAGGAGGCGCTCGAGAGCGACGTGGCCGACATCCAGGGCGGCACCACCGCCGAGGGGATCCACCTGGGCGCCATGTCGGGGACCGTCGACCTCGTGCAGCGCTGCTACACCGGGATCGTCACCCGCGACGACGTCGTCTGGTTCGACCCGCGGCTCCCCGACGAGCTGCGCTGCCTGCGCATGACGATCGTCTACCGCGGCCTGACCCTCGACCTGCGCTTCACGCACGACGCGCTGGAGGTGCAGGCCCGGCCGTCGAACGCGCGGCCGATCCGGATCGGCGTGCGGGGCGGCCTGCACGACGTCTGCGCGGGCGAGGCGCGCCGCTTCGCGCTCACGTGAGCGAGCGCCCTTGCCGCCGCGACCACGCCTTGTCGAGCTCGCCGCCGACGATCACGAGCGTCCCCACGGCGACGATCACGGCCCACTGGCCGGCCGAGAGCGGGACGGTCTGGAAGATCCCCTGCAGCGGCCCCCAGTGCAGCGCGGCGAGATGCGCGAGCAGCGCGGCCACGACGCTCACGAAGAGGAAGCGGTTCGACAGCGGCGGCACCTGGAAGACCGAGCGCTCGAGCGACCGGCAGTTGAGGACGTGCCAGAACTGGAAGACGACCATCTGGGTGAGCGCCACCGTCCGGGCGAGCGTCAGGTCGCCCGTCGCCCGCAGCGTCCACCAGAACGCGGCGAGCGTGCCGGCGGCGAGGATCACGCCCACGACGAGCATGCGCCCGAGCATGGCGCGCGTCACCACGCCCTCGGTCGGCGGGCGCGGGCGGCGGTCGAGGAGGCCGGGCTCGCCGGGCTCGAAGGCCAGGGCCACGTCCTGCAGGGCCTTGGTGACGAAGTTGATCCACAGGATCTGGGCGGCCACGAACGGCAGCGGCCAGCCGGCGAGGAGGGCGACGACGAGCGTCAGCGGCATGGCCGCGCCCGTCGAGAGGAGGAAGAAGGTCACCTTCCGGATGTTGGCGAAGACGACCCGGCCCTCCTCGATCGCGCTGGTGATCGTCGCGAAGTCGTCGTCGGCCAGGACCATGTCCGACGCCTCGCGCGCGACGTCGGTCCCGCCCTTGCCCATGGCCACGCCCAGGTGCGCGGCGCGCAGGGCCGGCGCGTCGTTCACGCCGTCGCCCGTGACGGCGACGATCTGCCCCTGCTCCTTGAGCCGCTGCACGACCCGGAGCTTGTGCTCGGGCGCCACGCGGGCGAAGACGTTCACGTCGCGCAGGCGCTCGTCCAGCGCCTCGTCCGAGAGCGCCTGCAGCTCCTGGCCCTCGAGGGCCTCGCCGCCGAGGCCGAGCCGGGCGCCGATCGCGCGGGCCGTGTCGACGTGGTCGCCCGTGATCATCAGCACGCGCACCCCGGCGCGCCGGGCGGCCGCGGCGGCCTCGACGGCCTCGGGGCGGACGGGGTCCTCCATGCCCTGGAGCCCCAGGAGCACGAGCCCGCTCGCCGCGGCCTCGTCGGCGCGGTCGTCCTCGCTCGGGCGCTCGGCCATGGCGAGCACGCGCAGGCCCTCGGCGGCCAGCGCGGCGGCGGCCTGGCGCGCCGCGGCCACGTCGAGGGGCTCCTCCTGGCCCGAGGCTCCGAGCTGCGCCCGGCAGCGGGCCAGGACCACCTCCGGCGCGCCCTTGACGCGCAGCCAGCGCCCGTCGGGCCCGTCGTCGAGCGAGGCCATGAACTTCCGCTCGGGCTCGAACGGCAGCAGGTCGACCTGCCGGTGGGCCTCGCGCAGCGCCGGCGCCGCCGGGCCCGCCTTGGCGGCGACCGCCAGCAGCGCCAGCTCGGTCGGGTCGCCCGCCGGCGGGTCGGCCTCGAGCGCGCGCGGGTCGGCCTCGCTGGCCAGGACGCCGGCCGCGAGCAGCCGGCCGAGGCCGGGGTCGTCGTCCCCGCGCACGGGCCGGTCGTCGAGGCGCACCTCGCCCTCGACCCCGTAGCCCGCGCCGCTCACCGCGTAGCGCCGGCCGGGGCCCCACAGGGCGCGGACGGTCATCTCGTTGCGCGTGAGCGTGCCCGTCTTGTCGGAGCCGATCACGGTCGTGCTGCCGAGCGTCTCGACGGCCGGCAGCGAGCGGATGATCGCCCGGCGCGCCGCCATGCGCCGGACGCCCAGCGCCAGCGTGACGGTCACGACGACCGGGAGCCCCTCGGGGACGGTCGCCACGGCCATGGCGACGGCCGCGACGAGGATCTCGCCCGCCTCCAGGCCGCGCAGGAGGCCGATCGCCACGACCAGCGCGCCGAGGCCGAGCACGGCCACGCCGATCCACTTCGCCAGCCGTCCGAGCGCTGCCTGCAGCGGCGTCGTCGTCAGGCCCACCTCGCGCATCTGGTGCGCGATCCGCCCCAGCTCGGTCGACGCCCCCGTGCGGACGACGACGCCGCGCGCGCGCCCGCGCGTGACGACCGTGCCGGCGAAGCCCATGTTGACCTGGTCGCCGGGGACGAGCGTCTCGCTGGAGAGCGGCGCGATGCGCTTGGAGACCGGCGCCGACTCACCCGTGAGCGCCGACTCGTCGACCTCGAGGTCGCGCGCCTCGACCAGGCGCAGGTCGGCGGGCACGCGGTCGCCCGAGGCGAGGAGCACGACGTCGCCCGGCACCAGCTCGCGGCCGGGGACCTCCCTCGGCCGGCCGGCGCGCAGGGCGTGGGCCGTGGGCGCGCTCAGGCGCGCCAGGCCGCGGATCGCGGCCCGGGCCCGGAGCTCCTGCACGAAGCCGATCACCGTGTTCACGGCCACGACGGCGAGGATCACGCCCATGTCGGTGTAGGCGCGCAGGATCAGCTTCACCGCCGCCGCGGCGAGGAGGATGTAGATGAGCGGGTCCTGGACCTGGTGCAGGAGCACCCTCCACCAGGGGGTCTCCCGCTCCGCCTCGACCTCGTTGGGGCCGTGGCGCTCGAGGCGACGGCGGGCCTCGGGGTCGGTCAGCCCGTCGGGGGAGGTCTCCAGGGCGGCGCACACGTCCCGGATGGGACGCGTGTGCCACACCCCGACCGACGGGCGCGCGGGCGCCTGCACCGCCGACGAGCCGCCGTCCTTCGCGCTCCGGGCCATCCGCGTCCCTCCGGGGTCCAGGCCGGAGGCGGCGCAAACGTGGGGCCGGGGAGGGGCGCCGGGCGACGAGGGGTGAGAGACCTTTCTTTGAAGGACCTCCCCGGGCAGACCGGGGCGTGCTGCCGTTACACCATGGCCACGCGGGTGCGATCGGAAAGTGGCCACCTGGATTCGAACCGATGGAGTCCCTCAGGCATTCGCCCGACCCCGAGTCGACGCGGCCGCGCACGCGACCTGTCACCGGTCGTCAGCCCAGGAGGGGCAGCCGGCGCCGCGCGTCGGGGAGCCGGGCCTCGACCTCGTGGCGGCACGCCGGCCCGCCGCGCGCGAGGTCACGGCAGAGCTGCGGCCGGCGCTCGTAGATCGTGCAGCCCCACCGGCCGTCGACCGCCGCCAGCGCGGCGCAGTGGCCGTCGGTCATCGCCAGGAAGCAGCGGTTGCCGCGCCACACCGTCAGCCGCGCCTGCTCCTCGGGCAGCAGGCGCGCGTGGTCGTCGCCCGTGACGCGCACGTGCTGGTCGTGCGGGGCGAAGCAGCAGGCCGCGCAGTCCTGGCACTCGGGCGGGTCGAACGGCGCGTCGTCCACTCAGGCTCCGGTCAAGGCAGGACGACGCAGGGTGGGCCGCCGGCTGAGGAGGCGCGCCGTGGCGGCGGTCGTGGCCAGCTCCTCCCCCTCCGGGGTGAGGAGCTGCCCGGTGGCGTGCTGGGAGAGCTCCGCCGCGTTGGCCTCGTCGGTGTCGATGTGCATCTCGAGGCGGAACTTCGGGCTGACGCGGATCACGACGTCGCCGAAGATCAGGTCGCGGCCCGGGCCGCCGTGGACCTCGACCTGCACCTCGTCGCCGTCCTGCACGCCGAAGGCCTTCGCGTCGTCGGGGTGCATGTGGATGTGCCGCCAGGCGCAGATCAGCCCCTCCTGCAGGGTCAGCGTCCCCTTCGGCCCCTCGAGCGTGATCGGGGCCGAGCCCTCGACGTGGCCCGAGTGGCGCACCGGCGCGTCGACGCCCAGGTGGAACTCGTCGGTGCGCGAGATCTCCACCTGGCACTTGCTCCGGAGCGGCCCGAGGATCCGCACGCCGTCGATCCGGCGCCGGGGGCCGATCAGGTTCACGGTCTCCTGGCAGGCGAACTGCCCCGGCTGCGAGAGGTCGTTGCGCGGGGTGAGCGTCGCGCCCGGGCCGAAGAGGGTCTCGAGCGCCTCCTGGTTCAGGTGCACGTGCCGCGCGCTCACGGCGATCGGAATCGGGCCCGGCTGCCGCACGGCGGTCCGGCCGGCGACGACCTTGGCCGCCTCCTCGGCGATCATCAGCTCCTCGTCGGTCCGGACCACGAGGACGCGCACGCGCGAGGTCGGGTCGCCGACGTCGGCCACGCGCTTGGCGTCGCTGACCCTGGCGTCGGCGTTCCGGTCCTCGTCGAGCGACAGGCCGAGGAAGTCGAGGCGCTGGAGGATCCGGCGGCGCATGGCCACGGCGTTCTCGCCGATCCCGGCCGTGAGCACGACCGCGTCGACCCCGCCCATGACGGCCGCGTAGGCGCCGACGTACTTGCGCACGCGGTGCGCGAAGACGGCGATCGCCAGGCGCGCCCGGTCGTCGCCCTGGGCGGCGCGCTCCTCGACCTCCCGGAGGTCGTTGCCCACGCCCGAGAGGCCGGCCAGGCCCGAGGCCTGGTTGAGCAGGCGGTCGACGTCGTCGACCGACTGGCCGTACTCGCGCAGGAGCGCCAGCACGACGCCGGCGTCGAGGTCGCCCGGGCGCGTGCCCATGACGAGCCCCTCGAGCGGGGTGAAGCCCATGCTCGTCTCGACCGAGTGGCCGTGCTCGATCGCGCAGGCGCTGGCGCCGTTGCCGAGGTGCAGGGTGACGAGCCGCAGGCGCTCGAGCGGCTGGCCGAGGAAGGCGGCCGCCTCGCGGGCGACGAACGCGTGCGACGTGCCGTGGAACCCGTAGCGGCGGATCCCGTGCCGCGCGGCCACGGCCGGGTCGAGGGCGTAGGTGGACGCCCGGCGGGGCAGGGTGTGGTGGAAGGCCGTGTCGAACACCGCCACCTGCGGGACGCCGGGCAGGGCCGCGCGGGCGGCGCGGATCCCGGCCAGGTTGGCCGGGTTGTGCAGGGGCGCCAGCGGCGCGCAGGCCTCGATCGCCGCGACGACCTCGTCGTCGATCAGCGCCGGGTCGTGGAAGCGCTCGCCGCCGTGGACGACGCGGTGGCCGACGGCGTCGACCCTCGCGCCGTCGAGGGCCCGCAGGGCCTCGTCGATCGCCGCCGCGTGGGCGCCCTCGGTCCGGGCCAGGCGCTCGACCTGGCCGCGGGCCAGCGCCTGCCGGCTGGCGGCGTCGATCAGCTTCCACTTGAGGCTCGACGAGCCGCAGTTCAGGACCAGGACCTGCACGGGACCCCCTCGCAGGCCCGCAAGTCTAGCGCCGCTCCTGCCGATGAGAGGTCCGGAGCGAGGTCATGGTCACGCAGGTCCTCAAGCGCCCGCAGCCCTGGACGCCCGCCCGGCAGGCCGACGCGGTGCTCTCGATCCTCCGCGGCGAGGCGACCGTCGAGGAGGTCGCCGGCGCGCACGGCCTCGACCCGGGCGAGGTCGAGGGGTGGCGGGCGCGCTTCCTCGAGGCGGGCGCCGCGGCGCTGGCCGGGGCGCCGCCGCGCGCGGCGGGCGCGATGCGCGGCGACCGGCGGGTGTGCCGGGACGTCACCGAGGCCGTGGGCCGGACCCCGCTCGTGCGCCTCAACCGCGTCGTCGAGGGCTTCCCGGGCGAGGTGTGGGCCAAGCTCGAGTTCATGAACCCCATGGGGAGCGTCAAGGACCGCCTGGGGAAGCACCTCGTCGAGCGCGCGGCCGCCGACGGCCGCCTGGCGCCGGGGGGGACCCTGGTCGAGGCGTCGTCGGGCAACACGGCCATGGGCCTGGGGATGATGGCCGTCCTGCGTGGTTACCGCTGCAAGGTCGCCGTGCGCGACCGCACGAGCAAGGAGAAGGTCGACGCCCTGCGGGCCATCGGCGTCGAGGTCGAGGTGGTCGACGGCGCCCTGCCGCCCGACCACCCCGAGTCCTACGCGCGCGTGATCGAGCGGATCGTCCGCGAGACGCCGGGGGCCTACTTCCCCGACCAGCACAACAACCGCGAGAACAACGAGGCCCACTACCTGACGACCGGTCCCGAGCTGTGGGAGCAGATGGACGGCGAGGTCGACTACTTCGTCGCCGGCATGGGCACGGGCGGCACGATCTCGGGCGTGGCGCGCTACCTCAAGGAGCGCGACCCGCGCGTCAAGGTGATCGCCGTCGACCCGGTCGGCTCGGTCTTCGCCGAGTACTTCCGCACGCGGCGCCTGGGCGCCCCGGCGCCCTACCTCGTCGAGGGCCTGGGCGACGACTCGCTGTGCGCCTGCGTCGAGTGGGACCTGATCGACGACGTCTTCACCGTGCGCGACCGCGACGCCTTCCAGGGCGCGCGCGACCTCGCCCGCGACGACGCGATCCTCGCCGGCGGCTCGAGCGGCGCCGCCCTGTGGGGCGTGCGCGAGCTGATCCGGCGGCTCGACGGCTTCCCGGCGCGGATCGCCACGCTGTTCCCGGACGGCGCGGGCCGCTACATGAGCAAGGTGTTCAACGACGACTGGCTGGCGACCCGCGGCCTGCTCTAGTGTGCTCGACGGCTGCGGCCGCGGATGCCGGGCGAGGGGGGGCGCGCGCGGGTCGTCGGTGTGGCCCGCCTCCGCGAACTCCGTCCCGCGGCTGCGGTGCTGCAGCCCAGGCGGACCCTATCGCTCGTGCCCGTCCGCAGCCGCGGGCCTCCCGCTCGCTGCGGCGGCCCACCGCGGATCCGGCGATCGATATCGGCCGCGCGCGCTCCCCCCTCGCCTCGGCCTCCGCGCCCTCGCCTCGCTCGCGGTTGCAATCCACTCCGTTCGAGGACAGGCCCTCGGGTGCTCGACGGCTGCGGCCGCGGATGCAAACCCGGCCCGCTCGATCTGGTTCGAGGGGGCGAGGGGCCGCGCGCGGGTCGTCGGTGTGGCCCGCCTCCGCGAGCTCCGTCCTGCGGCTGCGGTGCTGCAGCCCATGCGGACCCGACCGCCCGCGCCCGTCCGCAGCCGCGGGCCTTCCGCTCGCTCCGGCGGCCCACCGGGGATCCGGGGCCCTAGTTCAACGCTTCGCGCAGGCGGGTCTGCAGGACCACCCAGCCGCGCTCGAGCGCGTCGCGGTGCTCGAGGCCGATCACGGTCCGCCGCAGGAGGCCCTCGACCGCCCCGAGCGCGTGGAGGAGGCGCGCCAGGTCGCCGGCCGGCTTGCCGCCGCTGCCGGCCGTCAGGGCCGCCGCCTCGCCCAGGAGGTGCACCGCCTGCGCGTGCGCCCGCCGGACGCGCGCCGTCTCGAGCGGCATGTCGGCCTCCCGCGCCAGGAGGCCGCAGCCGGCCACGAGCGCCTGGCGGCGCGCGTCGTCGCGCGGGCAGCGGGCCGTCGCCTGGTCGAGCCGCTGCAGGGCCCGGGGGAGGGCCGGCAGCGGCTCGAGGACGGCGGCGGTGGCCAGGACCGCCACCCGGCGCGCCTCGGCCGCCAGCTCCGACAGGAGCGCCCGGGCGCCCGGGTCGGCCTCGGCGCGGGCCAGCTTCATGGCCGCGTCCGACCGCTCGAGCAGCAGCCGCACGGCCGCGCGGGCCCCGGCGGTGGTGCGTGGCGGGTGCTGCCCCGTGACGGGGCCGAGGGTCGACTGGAGCCCGGCCCGGGCCCGCGCGGCCCCGTCGCCGCGGCCGCTCCGCGGCGTCGAGAGCACGGCCAGCTCGACGCTGGCCCCCTCGATCGCGAACGGCCGCCCGGCGCCGAACAGGGTCCAGGCCGTGCCGCGGATCGTCCCCAGCGGCACGACCACGGGCGAGGTGCCGTCGGGGTAGGTGGTCGGCGCCAGCCGGGCCACGGCCCGCGCCACGAGCTCCTCCTGGCGCGCGTCCTCCTCGATCACCCACACGACGAGGTCGAACCGGGGCGCCATGGGCACCTCGACCCAGTCGGGGCCGAGCAGCTCGAAGGTCTTCACGCGGTCGGACGGGAGGTCGAGGGTGGCCGCGCCCAGCTCGTGGACGACGCCGCGCGCCTCGGCCCGGACGACGATCTCCTCGTCGTCGAAGGCGTCGAACTCCCCGCCGAGCGTGACGCGGCGCAGGCGCACGAAGCAGGCGCGCTGCGGGTCGTCCGGGTCGCCGGCCTGCACGAAGGTCGGCGGGGCGCCGGCCAGCGGCTCGGGCAGCTCGGCGCCCTCGCGCACCAGCGCCACGCGCAGGGCCTCGACGGCGGGGGCCACGTCGCGCACCGTCTGCGGGCGCGGCGTGACCGGTGTGGCCGGGGCGGCGACCGCCGCCGGCGCCTCGAGCTCGACCTCGAGCGGCGGCAGCGGCGGCTCGGCCGCGCAGCCGGCGGCCACGACCAGCCCGACGAGCCACCCCCTGCCCCTCGCGCGCGACCGCATGGGCAGGAGCGTACCACGGGGGCTCACACGCGCGAGCCGGCGCGATACGCTCCGGGGCGTGACCCTCTTCGACGTGCCCCTCTTCGACGTGGCCATCGAGCGCTGGGTCGAGGCCCTGTCCACCCACGGCCCGCCCGCCGAGGTCCGGCGCGCCGTGCGCGCGGCCTACCGGGGCGAGGCCGCCCCCGGG